>CAZHHT010000049.1:0-21236 GCA_964532455.1 uncultured Anaerolineales bacterium | reverse complement strand
TCTGCCCGGAGAGCCTGGGAGGTTTCCGGGAGGTTGATATCAATTATACTATTGCTGACTTAACCCGTCAGTATCTTCAAGCTGAAGGAGTAAATGTTGATCTTCTCAAGGAATTTGATGAACATCTAAAGGGATATAAAAGCGATGCTCTGATTTCTATTCATGCAGACACATGTGAATATATACCTGAACTCGGTACTGGATTTAAGATTGCCGAAGCGGTAGACAACAAACGACCTGAACAGGCAGCTCGCTTAATGGCTTGTATAAAAAACAGATATGGAAGCGCAACCGGTCTCCGGTATGACCATAGGATTACACCAGATATGACCAGCTACCATGCGTTCAGCGAAGTGGATCCGGATACACCTGCAGTGATCATTGAAACTGGATATATGAATCAGGATAGAGAATTATTGACAAAAAATCCATCTCTTGTTGCAAGAGGAATAACAGCAGGCATCATGTGCTATTTGAATCGGGAAGAGATATCACCAGAGTAACTTATGAATTCATCGCTGCCTGAACCTGCATATAAAGTTCTAAATGAAGCCAAGGACGCGCTCAACCGAGGTGAACTTCAGCGGGCGCGCAGATTAGCTTTAAAGGCTGTAAACCTCGCTCCTGAATTTGAAGAACCATGGCTTTACCTGGCATCTGTCTCCTCTCCAGAAGCAAGCATTGTTTACCTGAAAAAAGCGCTTGAAATCAACCCTTCCAGCAAACAAGCCCAAAAAGGGATGCATTGGGCGATCAAGCGTTTCAGAACCTCAGATCGATCACAACCGAAGAAACGAGTTCGCCTTCCGATCTCTATTGCCAAGGAAGCACTTCTCTCCCGCGTCCCTTCACTATTACCCTGGTCAACCATAGGATTAATTGCAGTAGTTGTAATCCTTGTTTGGCTCTGGACTCCGGATTTTTCCCTTGCTTTTCCAAATCTGCAACCCACACCGCAAATCACATTATCAGCCCAGGATAATTTCCGCAAGGTAACCTTCACCCCGACTCCAACCAATACTCCCACCTCAACTCCAACACCAACGGTGACTCCAACACCAACAATCACTCCTACACCAAAACCAACCCAAAAGCCGAATACCTATTCGACCTATATAAAATCCATTCTGCCATCCGGTGTTTATCCGAATGAGCGCTGGATTGATGTCAATTTATCAGCCCAGCGATTGTCTGCTTATGACGGAGACAAATTGATCAATAGTTTTTTGGTCTCAACTGGACTTTGGGGCTCACCGACCATTACCGGTCGATTCCGGGTTTACGTCAAATACGCAGCCACTCTCATGAGCGGACCCGGATATTATCTCCCTAATGTTCCCTACACAATGTATTTTTATACCGGATATGGTATTCACGGTACCTACTGGCATAATAACTTTGGCACACCTATGAGCCATGGGTGCGTGAATATGAAAACTTCCGAGGCCAAATGGCTTTATAATTGGTCAAGTGTAGGAACCCTGATAAACATACATTACTAATTCACACTAATGTTGATACAAAAAAAGTTCACCAGAAGGGATTTCATAAACCTGAGCGGGCTGGGGTTAATGGGCCTGTTCGGTCCCTATCTCAACCCCCTGATGAATCTGTACCAGGATCAACAAGGCAGAGTGATCTACGAAAATATCTCAACTTATAAAAAACCTACCTACAACAGTGAAAGAGTCCGTATCCATTGGAAGGATGCTGTCTTTCCGATCACAAGTGTCGTTTTGGGAAGTGATGACCCATCTTACAACCGTATTTGGTACAAAATTGGGACTGAAGGATATGCTCATTCTGGAGCAATCCAGCCTGTAAGAACAGAAGTTAACCCTGTTTACTATGATCTCCCACCTGAAGGTGCCCTTGCGGAAGTAACGGTTCCTTACACAGATGCCCTCTGGACACCAGGCGAGCGTTATCACGTGGCATACCGTTTTTATTACGAGACCACACATTGGATAAAAAGTGTGGTCGAGGGGACTGACGGCATCTCCTATTACCATATTCTGGAAGATAAATGGGATTTCGATTATTACGTTCCAGCTGCGCATCTCAGGATCATTCCTGCGTCCGAACTTTCGGTTATTTCACCTGAAGTTCCCAGCATATCTAAAAGAATTGAAGTCCGGACCAGTCTTCAAACAGTCATCGCCTATGAATATAACAAGCCCGTTTTTATGACCAAGGCTGCCACCGGTGCAGATTTCAGTACCGGTAAATACATCACCCCTCCGGGACACCATATCACTAACTATAAGCGTCCTTCCAGGCATATGGCTGCTGGCAATTTGGCATACAATGGTTATGATCTTCCCGGCGTTCCCTGGATCATATACATCACAGAAGGCGGCATCGCTTTCCATGGGACGTACTGGCATAATGACTTCGGGAAAGCTCGCAGTCATGGCTGTATCAATTTACCATCCAAGGCATCCAAATGGCTCTACCGGTGGACCCTCCCCACTGTGCCCTACAACAAACAATCAACCTACAACGTCGCCGGCACACATGTTGATGTTATGGAATAATCCCGGATATTAGTTTCTACTGTGCTCCTCCTGTTTCATCCTTATCCAGGAGAAAATTTGACCCGGATTCAGTCAATTTTTCCCCCAGAGAATAATATCTCTAATATGATTCTTATTGTAGATTAGTGGTGACTATCATAAAATAAACCTCAATAAGGACATGATGTACAATATGGTTCAGGAGGAACTAGATTTCAGATGCCAGCAAAACCTCTTTTTACTGGTTTAGTGTATGATGATAATGACCAGATAGTTGAAATCACTACCGTGGGGACGGAAGCTTGTTATGTTGTTGATGATGACGGATTCAAAAGACACATTCCTTCAGAACAGGTCGATCGGCAGGTTTTAAATAAATTCCAAGATCTGATTGAAGGCCATGAAGAGATCCTCGGCGAGCAGGCTCTGAAGATGCTTGGACAGGACGATATTTTTTCCCGGGCAATATATATTGAACAGCTTAAGAACCTTGATAAACAATTTGATCAGCTGCTCGAAATCGGCTATCCCGAAGAAATCAGGACCTACATGGGAATGACCGGCTTTAAAGTGATTATCAATCATCATGGAGAAGTGCTTGAGGTAGAACAGCCCGGATTGATCGCAGATGAAGAATAAGTGATTTTCATGGAACACTCCGATATAGTTACCGTTGATGAAGCCAATTTTGATTACCAGGTCCTGGAATATTCTAAACGAGTACCAGTCCTGGTTGATTTTTGGGCTCAATGGAGTCTAACCTGCCAGCGAACCAGCCCCCTGCTCGAGGCTCTTGCAGAACAAAACAGCGGTCGATTCAGGCTGGCAAAAGTGGATGTTGACCAAAACGCACAGCTGGCTCAGCGCTATCAAGTTCACACGGTGCCTACCCTGAAAACATTTGAAAACGGTTTGATCACCCGTCAAATCGCCGGGGTTAAAACCAATATACAGGTGATAGATTTTGTCCAGGAAATTGTGCCGGGCCCGGAAAACTTGTTAATTGAAAAAGCCGCCAGCCTTTTCCAAACTGAAAAATACCAGGAAGTAGAAGAGCTCTGCCGTGAAATCCTGGAAGATGAACCAACTCAACCCAGGGCAAATCTGCTTCTGGCTAAAAGCCTGATCTGGCAGGGGGAATACCCGGAAGCAAAAAAAATCCTGGCAAAGTTTCCATCCAGTCCGGAATTCCAGAGAGCAGAGAAACTCCGCCCTTTGGTTGAGGCTTTAGGTACAATCCCTGGAGGACAATCGCCAGGGGCAGAGCTGCTGGATGCAGTCTATCTCCGGGCAGTTAAATTGATCAGTCTGGGTAATATTCCCGCTGCTCTCGATGGATTGTTAGACATTATCAGGAAAGACAAACTATACCGGGGGAACCTCCCCAGGGACTTGATCCTGGGTGTATTTGAACTCCTGGGAGATAATCATCCTCTTACTCAAGAATACCAATCCCGACTGGCAAACATCCTGTTTTAATCAATAGGCAATAATTACACCTTGACCCTCGCTGTAGGCTGTGTACAATTAAGGCCAGAGTAGAGTCTGGGGCGGTGGCGGAATTGGCAGACGCAGGGGACTTAAAATCCCCCGGTTAAAACCATGTGGGTTCAAGTCCCACCCGCCCTACTCTCACTATATGGGGAAATTCCCCTCTAAAATCCCCATATTGACCAGGAAAAGCCTGCGCTGACGCAGGTTTTTTCTTTTAAGCCAGAATTTGCGTGTACTTGGGTTTTATCTCAGGAATGGGTTTTTATTCTATCTGTTCTTGTTTGATGGGTAATTCCATGTGCATGGGTGTCATCAGGTTATCCAGCAGGGATGGTAAACTGACAAATTATTACTATTATTTTCATTAATTTTGATTAAGACAGCGCTGTAATTTAAAAGGAAACATTAATATTCAAGAGAGGGCTGAATCAAGGAAAGACGCTCAGTTCATCAAATCCCATCTTTTCACTTGGGGGGAGCTGCTTAACAACTTCCTTATGCAGGAAATCGCCAAAATATAGTAAGATTAATCCAGGACAATTATCAAACTAATTCAAGATCATTATGGATGTGCAATTTTCTTACATTGTTATTCCCACAGCCTTAGCAGGATTGCTGGGGATCCTGTCTTCAGGGCTACTTTGGAAGCGCAGACCTGCTAAGGGATCCATTCCCTTAATGCTTCTTTTTGTTTCTATTTCAATCTGGTCTATCACTTATTCCCTTGAAGTTATCTTTACGAATTATGCAACCAAAGTTTTCTGGTTAAAATTTGAATATTTCGGGATTATCAGTGTGCCTGTCTTCTGGCTGTTATTCTGCCTGAGATATGTAAATATCCATAAACCAAAAATAGTCCAGTTTTTATTGTTGTTTTTTATAATACCGGTCATTACTCTAGTACTTGCTTTTACAAACTCGGATCATCACCTGATTTGGGATAAGATTTCTTTAATCGATCTTTATGGATTAAAGTTATTACAACTGGATTATGGTACCTGGTTCTGGATACATATTTTTTATTCCCACTCATTGTATCTTTCAGGGATGTACTTTCTTTTCCGATACTATTTTAGGATCCAAAAAAACCTGCGCTTTCAGGCTCGTTTTATTATCATGGCTGGATTAATCCCGGGTATCTCGAATATCTTCTACCTGAGTAGTAACCATCCTCTCTCCATAATTGATTTAACCTCCTTGAGCTTTGCGGTCAGCGGAGCGATAATAATCTGGATTTTGTATTACCATCGGTTTCTGGATATCAAACCTATTGCCAGAGATACCATCATTGAAAACATGAGAGATGGGATCATCGTTGTGGATTTAAAGGATAGAATAGTAGACATTAATCCCGCAGCAGAAAAAATTATCAACCACTCCTTTAAAGATATTATTGGACAACCTGCAGCACAGATTCTGCCAGAGATCTCGGATTGGATTTCTCTTTCCAAAGAAACAAAAACTCCTGTTAAGGTTCTAAATATAGGGGAGGGGAAGAACAAGAAGATATTTGTTCTACACCTCTCTCCTCTCTCCGATGCGGATGACCAATTAATTGGTCATACGATTGTCTTTCATAATAATACAGAATCCCAAACCTTGAATCGTAACCTGAAAGATCAAGCCGATCGTTTAGTTGTTTTATACGAAATTGGAAAAGCAATCACCAGCACCTTGGAGATAGACGATCTGCTTGATTTAATTTACACCCAACTTTCCCAGATCATATCTTGTGACGGTTACTTTGTCTCCATCTATCTCCCTGAAGATCATCTGTTGGATATCAGGATCCTGATTGATCAGGGAAAATGTTACGCACCAGAAAAAGCATCTGCCAGTGAGGGTTTATCAAGCTGGATTGTAAAAAACCGTAAACCACTGCTGATCCAGGACCTGAGGAAGGAAATCAATTCTCTTCCTGTGAAGCCAATTATGGTTGGTGATAAAAAGCTTTCCAGATCCTGGCTTGGCGTACCCATGCAAATTGATGATGATCTGATTGGCCTGCTTGCCGTTGCCAGTTATCAGCCAAATGTCTTTGATGAAATGGATCAATTGCTGTTGGAACAGATTGCGCAGCAGGCGGCTTTAAGTATTCAAAACGCCCGCATTCACGAGGAAGTTTCCCGACAAGCAAAACTTGATTCCCTTACCGGTGTCTTTAATCATAATCATTTTATTGAACAGTTATATGAAGATGCAGAATCTGCATTAACTACTCTCACCCCACTGTCTTTGATTATGCTGGATATTGACCATTTTAAACTTTACAATGATACCTATGGGCATGTTGTGGGGGATCAGGTATTGATATTAACAGTGCAGGCCATTCAGTCTCATATTAAGAAAACAGATGCTGTAGGTCGCTGGGGTGGAGAGGAGTTCGGGATGATCTTGCCTAACACTACGATTTCACAAGCGAAGATGGTAGCTGACCGGATCCGGCACACCCTTTCTGAATTGCCGCTATTTAACGTTGAGGGAAAACCCATCCCAAAACCTACCATCAGTCAGGGCATCGCAACCTTGCCGGATCATACCTCGGATGCTGATGAACTGGTGATCATTGCTGATCGCGCGCTTTACCAGGCAAAGAATAAAGGACGTGATCAAGTCGCGGTCGGTAAACCATCTCAGTTATCTCAGTCCTCTTAGCTATAAAATCCTGGAATATCTCTCACTGCCTGCCTTAAGATAATAACTAACTATCTAAAATCTCAATGGTTTTATTGATGAGGTTCTGGACATTATGTTAAAATCTTCCTATGAGTCCTTCCGTCATTTTCATGGGCACCCCGGATTTCGCGGTTCCTGTATTAGAAAAATTATCCAAAAGTTTTCAAATTATTGGAGTCATTACCCAACCTGATCGACCATCCGGGCGGGGCAGAAAATTGGTTCCTCCAGCGGTCAAAGTATCCGCAGAATCTCTAAACCTGAAAATTTTCCAGCCGCAAGATGTTAATTCAGAATCATCTCTGGAGTTAATCAAATCCTGGAATCCGGATCTCATCACCGTTGCCGCATTTGGCCAAATCCTCAGTCCAACTCTTTTAACGCTACCGCATTATGGATGCCTGAATGTCCACGCCTCACTCCTCCCTCGTTGGCGGGGAGCATCTCCGATCAACGCAGCAATTCTGGAAAATGATAATGTCAGCGGCGTTACGATAATGAAGATGACTGAAGGATTGGATGATGGACCTATCCTTACTCAAGAATCTACTTCAATTCAGTCTCACGAAACAGCAGGATCTCTTTCTGATCGGTTATCAGTCATCGGGTCAGACCTCCTGGTAAAAACCATCCCCTTATATATTTCAGGCAACATTCAACCCCTCTCCCAGGATCAATCGAAAATAACTTACGCTCACATGCTGAAAAGACAGGACGGACTCCTTGATTTTAATCAATCAGCCGAACAGTTGGCAAGAAAAGTCCGCGCATATTCACCCTGGCCGGGTACATTTACTTACTGGGACGATCAAAGACTGATCATTCACCAGGTTCAAGCGATAAACGTAACCTCACCCGGTTCCGGGGTGTTTACTAGATATGAACGATTACCAGCTGTCGGCACTGGCGAAGGTTTGCTGGTACTGAATATACTCCAGCTGGCAGGAAAAAGAAAAAATACTGGAAAGGAGTTCCTTCACGGATCTACTGATTGGCCTGAAACTTGAAAACACAATCAAGTATCAGGAATTATTTAAAACAACATCTATGTCTCTAACTACAATCTCTTCCTCTTCCTTTATATTTACCTTCCTACGCCATGGCGAATCAACCGGGAATGCGGAAAAACGCCATCAAGGACAGGCGGATTTTCCCCTTACAAAGCTGGGGATTACTCAAATAAAAAAACTGGTTGACTACTGGGAAAAACAGGAAGTGGAATTTGACCGGGCATTCTCCAGTCCATTAACAAGGGCAAAGCAATCTGCCGAAATTATCACTAAAGCCCTCAACCTTACGCTGGAATATGATCCAATCTGGATGGAGAGGGACAACGGTGAGTTAGCTGGAATGCTGCACGAGAAAGCCATGCAGGAAATACCTCCTCCAGACTTCATACCTCTGTACCAACCTATTGCCGGAACTGGAGAGAGTCAATGGGAACTTTTTCTGCGGGCAGGAAGGGCACTTAATCTGCTGATGAAAAATCCCCCGGGCAGGTATTTAATCATCTCTCACGGAGGTCTGCTCAACATGGTTATCCATGCTGCAGTTGGACTTACACCGCAGCCAAATTTCCAGGGTCCTAACTTCCGGTTTTCTAATACCGGATATACAACACTGCAATTTAGACCCGAGAATAATAAATGGATTCTGCGAGGACATAACGTGACATGTCATCTGCATGATTGATCTCCAATCTTTCAAATCTAAACTATGGGATTTCGATTTTTAATTTACGGGGCCGGAGCAATTGGCACATATATTGGGGGAAGCCTGAGTCTACAAGGTCATCAAGTTGTATTCTTGGAAAGGCCTCAGGACCTGAATGCGCTCCAATCCCGGGGGCTGAGGATGAATATTGATGGAACTCAATATCAGATACCTTCTCCCGTCTGTATCAGCAATTTGGATGAGATAAAAGAGCAAAAATTTGATCTCGTTATTCTAGCCCTAAAAACATATCACCTGGCTGATATCCTGCCAGATTTGAAGCGGCTCCGGAAATACTTGCCTCCTATCCTCTGCCTGCAAAATGGCGTGGAAAGTGAAAAAATCCTGGCTGATCACATTGGTGAGGATCTGGTCATTCCAGGGATATTGACCACTGCTGTGGAAAGAAAACAAAAAGGAGACATTACAGTCCGGCGCTTGAGGGGAATGGCCGCTGCGGATATTCATCCAATTTCCCGGGAGATCCTGCCTATCTTTAACCAGGCAGGGCTTAATCTTATACTATACGCCCGGCCAGAGAGCCTGAAATGGTCAAAGCTATTAACCAATTTGATAGGAAATGCCAGTTCGGCGATCCTGAATCTAACCCCGGCTCAAATTTATTCTGATCCGGATTTATTCGAATTGGAGCTTAAGCAGCTTCGTGAAGCCCTAAAAGTGATGAGCCGGATGCACATCCAGCCTGTAAACCTTCCCGGGGTTCCTGTAAAATTACTGGCTCTGGTCGTTAAGTATTTGCCCCGACAGCTTTCCAGACACATATTGATAAAGGCAATCGGGGGAGGAAGAGGGGGCAAGATGCCCTCATTTCATATAGATTTGTACAGCGGCAGGGGGAAAAGCGAAGTAGACCAGCTTAATGGCGCCGTTGTGAGAGCCGGTAACAAGATTGATATCCCAACTCCGGTTAATCGGCTGTTCACTCGCGTATTGTGTTCCCTGATAAAAGGCGAAGAGCCTTTAAAAAAATACGCCAATAAACCAGAGGTTTTATTGGCGCTTTTGTCAAACGGCTAAACTCTAGAAATTAATCTCAACTAACAATATCATAAACCAGGGGGAGCGGATCAACGTGTGATTCACTCCATTTATGCGCTTTAATTAAACGCTTTTGGGCGATATCAAAATCTGCTTGATCCTGCGCATGGAGAATAAATAGGTCATCCCCAGCTTTGATCTGATCACCAACCTCACGCAGAATTTCAACACCTACTGCGTGGTTGATTTGATCTCCTTTTTTCTCTCTCCCTGCACCCAAAACAACTGCTGTTTCTCCTACAATGCGGGCGTTGATTTGGCTCAAATAACCTGTTTCTGGTGATTTGACTACTTTGATCACAGGGGCCTTGGGAAGGCTATCTGGATGTTCCACGTAATCAATGTCTCCTCCCTGAGCTCGTACCAAATCCAGGAATCGCTGCCAGGCTGTTCCGTCGTTTAAAGCTGTCTCGGCGGATTTTCTCGCCTCTTTTACTGCCGGAAATGCCTGTCCCAGTACCAACATCTGTTCTGCTATATCCAGGCAGTGGATCACAAAACTTTCAGGACCTTTCCCCTGGAGGGTATCAATCGCTTCCTTGACCTCCAGGGCGTTCCCTACCGCTCTGCCCAGTGGCTGATTCATATCCGAAATCAAGGCAACTGCTTTTCTATCAGCCAGGTGGGCAATATTAACCATCAATCGAGCAAGATTCCTGGCTTCTTCCAGTGTTTCCATAAACGCGCCTAAACCGATCTTTACATCAAGGACAATTGCCTGCGCGCCGGCAGCAATCTTTTTACTCATAATGGAAGATGCTATCAAAGGGATTGAATCCACGGTACCGGAGACATCTCTCAACGCATAAAATTTCCCATCTGCTGGAGCCAGGTCTGCAGACTGACCAGTTAATACCAATCCAATTTGGCCCAGTTGAGATAAAAATTCTTCTGTGGTTAAATCAACACGGAATCCCGGTATGGATTCCATTTTATCCAGTGTCCCTCCGCTGAATCCCAACCCCCGTCCGGACATTTTTCCTACCGGAAGACCACAGGCAGCTACCAGGGGTTCCACAACCAGCGTGGTTTTATCCCCTACCCCACCGCTGGAATGTTTATCAACAGCAAGTGGAACAACCTGAGACAAATCCAGCACATCGCCGGTATTGACCATGGCCATTGTCAGGTCAGTTGTCTCTTGCGGAGTCATACCATTGATTACAATCGCCATTGTCCAAGCCGCTGCCTGGTAATCCGGGATAGACCCGTCCGTGAATCCTTCAACAAAAAATTTGATTTCCTCCCGACTTAATTCCTTCCTGTCCCGTTTTTTGATGATAATGTCAACTGCTCGCATAACTGCTCCACTGTTATCTTTCTACTGTGTAAATTATAATAATTCTTGATTATACCGTATCTAAACCCAGGGAAATCTGCTGCCTTGGACACACTTATCCAGGTTGCTCCCTTTTCTCTGGTTCTTTGGACATACTGCTTGCCCGGTAGATTCCGGTGACTCCGATCAGCACTAAAACTCCACCGGCAATCGTCCAATAAGTGATGGGTTCACCCAAAATTAACCAACCCAATAAGACAGCAATCACCGGATTAACATAAGAGTAAGTAGTGACCAACCTGGTAGGTAAAATTTGCAAGGCAGTGACAAATGAGGTAAAGGCGATCACTGAACCGAAAATTACCAGGTACCCCCAGGCTAACCAGGCTTGTGTGGTTGGAGTGGGGAGTGGTTCCCGCACAATTAACGCAATCACCGTAAAAAATATTCCACCGAACAACTGCTGATAACCGGAACTTACGCCCCGGCTCAAGGCAACCGGGTGCCGGGTTTGAAGAACTAAACCAGATGCCCAGCTGAAGCTGGCGAGAAGCAAAGCCAATATAGATAAAAGATCAGCTCGGATACCTGATGTAAATACCGGCAGGCTGAGGATGAAAATCCCAAAAAATCCAATAATCAGCGAGAGGATCACCGGCAATTTTGGTATCCGGGAATCCAGGATTGAATCCAGAAAAGCAACCCAAATCGGTACAGTTGCTACGACAAGGGCAGCAATACCGGAATTTACTTGCTGTTCAGCCCAGACAACCAACCCATTGCCGCCAATCCATAACAAAAATCCGGATCCCATCAAAATCAATAAATCTTTTTTGGACGGACGGATTTCCTTTCCCCTAATTAATCCCCACCCCAGCAGGATGATACCGGCTGTAAAAACCCTCATTCCCCCAAACCAGAAAGGTTCAAACCCCGCCCCGCTCCTGACACCCATCCGGATCGCCAGATAGGTGCTGCCCCAGACAAGATACACAATAAACAGGTTAATCAAACCAGCCGAAGTAACTTTTCGCTTGTCTTCCAAATTACTTTTCTCCTAATTTACTTCTTTCAGTCTAATTTCGAGGTACTTATTCATTGGGAAAACTCCATCTTCTGGCGAATTGATAACTACCCAAACCAAACATATCCGGGATTAGAGGTTCAGATGTATTCACTCTAGAACTATTCAAGGATAGAGGAAACCGGTAAATTCCCCTTCTGCCAGCAGAACCGCTTGATTTGCTCCCAGAGCTGGATCAAGCGGGAAAGCAGGATCCGGGGCAAAGGCAACCAGTAAATAGTTTTCCACACCTGGTACTCCTACCTGCAGCAGCAGGACATGGTTTGACAGCCAGCTTACCTGGGCAATATAATTAGGAATTTCACCCCCGGCTAACCCGGATAAATTCTCTATTTCAGAATCGACCAATGTAGTTTGGGTTTGATCTAATTTTGATATCCTCAACCGCTGTTCTAAATCGTCAATAGTTATACCACCTGCTTCTATCCAGGCAACATATTGATTATCTGGTGAAAATGCTGCATTCCCACCCCCCCGAATACTGGATTCGTGCCAGGGAAAAACCCACTCCTGGCAGCTGACCAGGTCCCTGATAATAAAATTGGAATTATCGTCATCAGGGTTGGCGCCTGGAGC
This sequence comes from uncultured Anaerolineales bacterium, assembly GCA_964532455.1. Classification (GTDB taxonomy): domain Bacteria; phylum Chloroflexota; class Anaerolineae; order Anaerolineales; family UBA11858; genus B10-G9. The sequence continues at coordinate 8,839 of CAZHHT010000049.1, read as the reverse complement.
GCTTCCAAAAGCCACCAGGGATTGGTCAGGAGAAAACCCAATTATCCGGTAATCAGTGCCGAGAAATTCAGTCACCTGATTTTGTAAGAAATCAAAATAAAACAAGCCGTTATAAGGTATGTATTCAAAATCACTCATCTTATACTTTAAAAAGGTAAACCACGTTCCCTGATTTTGCCCCTCATCCACATGGACAGCCAGAGGATTGTAGACTAAGACGTCATCCTCCAACCTGGTTAATTGAGGAGTCGTAGCTGCGATTTCTCCCATTTCTCCTGTTTTTATTGTGGTTAAGTATCCCTGATCGGTACTCTCAGCTGAGCTGTAGGAAAGAATTGTGAAGATACCTTCAGCCCCTGTGAGTGCTACTACCTCTCCTGAAGAATCCATCTGGAAAATATTGGAGCCAATATTTGCTTTGATGACGCCTTGTGATTCCGAGCTGGCATATACGAGCGGCACTCCGGAAATTCCATTTGAAATCCCACCAGCGATATGAACTTGGTTCAAACGGACTCTAGTTAACCCGGGTGTTTGTTTTTCACCCAGTAGATTACCTTCCATATCATAAAAACTAATTGCTGAGATATCTACACCCGCTGTGAACCCGCTCGGAAGATCAAGTACCTGCCTTCCAGGATGGAGGGGTAAACAAGCGGGAGTTTCAAATGCTTCTTCCGGTGTACGTGTAGGTGCCTGGTCATTTTGTGCCCTCAGGGTTGCCGCTACAGAAGTAGTCATCGCACTAATATCCGTTGTTGCTTGCGATTCTGCGGAACCACCAAATAGACAAGCCATACTTGAAATCAAGAGGGCAGCCGCTATCAGAAAACCATTCCATTTTTTCATTATTTCCTCCTCCGCCGGGAATCAGCGGGGTTTATTCCATCCAAATGTTCCTACTCCTCCATCCGTTCGGGAGGCAGGGTTAAATTTATTTCAGTAATATCACTACCAGGGTAATCATACTAGAAAATTCTAATTACTCTATTAACATTGCATCCCCGAAAGAATAAAACCTGTACCCTTTTTGCATCGCTATCTCGTATAACTCCAGAATTTTTTTCCTGCCAGCAAATGCACTCACCATCATTAATAAGGTTGATTCAGGCAGGTGAAAGTTAGTCAACATGCAGTCTACCACCTGAAATTTATAACCGGGTAAAATAAACAGCCCTGTATCCCCTTCATAAGGTTCAATAATATCCGGGTTTTTGGAAGCTAGAGCTGCGGTTTCGATGGTTCTCACCGAGGTTGTCCCAACCGCAATGATTCTACCCTTCTTTTCTCGAGTACTATTAATCTCCAAAGCAGTGCCTTCCAGGAGCTGGCACCATTCTCTGTGAATGATGTGATCCCTTGGATTCTCTTCCTTTACCGGCGCAAAAGTATCCAATCCAATATGAAGTGTGACCTCAGCAATCCTTACTCCCCGCTCCCGAATCGTTTGGAGCAGTTTCGACGTAAAATGCAAACCTGCTGTCGGCGCAGCAGCTGACCCGGTTTGTCTGCCATAAACCGTTTGATAGCGTTCGGGTTCTTTTAACGATTCATGTATATAGGGGGGAAGTGGAACGTTTCCGATTCGATTTAGATAAGGCTGGATGGGCTCCTGGAACTCGACCAAACGCAACGGTCCTCCCATATCCTCCTTGACACCTGCCTCAGGACCCTTATCAATTTTTATCCGGACACCAGGAATCAAACCCTTCCCGCCTACCATTACCTGCCAGCACCCTTCGCTCATTTCCCGTAAAAGCAGCAGTTCAACCTTTCCCCCAGTGGGGATTTTCTTGCCAAACAAGCGGGCCTGAATTACTCTGGTGTGATTTAGAACCAGCAAATCATTTGAATTAAGTGTTTCAACGAGATCAACAAAATGTTTGTGGCTTACTTCACCAGATGTTCGATTATAAATCAATAAACGCGAAGAATCCCGGGGATGAACCGGTTTTTGGGCAATTAATTCCTTCGGCAAATGATAATAAAAGTCTGAAGTTTTCAAAGCGCGATTGCTCTTTTGGTTTATTTACTTTTTTAATAGTAGATTAATGAGTATTGTTAACAAAATGGATAAGATCAGAGAAGAAATTACCGGAATGACGCAGGTAAAGTTTTCACGTTTGATGACAAAATCACCAGGTAAATTTCCAAAAGGCAGATTCAACTGGGCGAGAAGGTAAAGGACACCAGCGATCACCAATAAGCTTAAGCCGAATACAGCCAGCACCCGGGCAATATTCATTAAATCCATGGGGTTTCCCTACTTGATCAACCTGGGTTGAACTGTGTCTGCAGGAGGTTCCAACCCTAAATAAATATACGCCTGTTGAGTTGCTACTCTGCCTTGGGAAGTCCGCTGAATAAGCCCCAGTTGGAGTAAATATGGCTCAACAACATCCATAATGGTATCGGGGTCTTCCCTGATAGATGCCGCAATAGTTTTTAGTCCAACCGGGCCGCCCTGGTACTTGACCACAATCGCTTGAATGACCCGACGATCCATCGTATCCAGCCCTTGCTCATCAATGCTTAATAAAATGAGGGCTTTCTTAGATATATCCGGGGTTATTACTCCCTTTCCCCTAACCTGCGCATAATCTCTCACTCTCCTCAATAGGCGGAGAGCTACCCGGGGTGTGCCGCGGGATCGTGAGGCGATCTCGGTTATTCCCTTCTCATCTGAAGGAACATCCAGTCGTTTAGAAGCCTGACGGACAATCTCATTGATTGCGGCGGATGTATAGTAATCGAGCCGATAGACAGCTCCAAACCTGGCTCTGAGCGGCGCTGTGACTAATGCCAGGCGTGTGGTTGCGCCAACAATGGTGAAACGCGGCAGTTTTAACCGGACAGACCTGGCTGAAGGACCTTTCCCAATAATGATATCAAGTGAATAATCTTCCATTGCTGGATAGAGAATTTCCTCAACAGCCCTGCCCAGGCGATGAATTTCATCAATAAACAGGATGTCTCCCTCATTCAGGTTGGTTAAAATCGCCGCTAAATCCCCAGCCCTTTCCACCGCTGGCCCTGAAGTAATTTTGATATTAACACCCATTTCATTTGCCAGGATGTGTGCCAAGGTGGTTTTTCCCAACCCGGGAGGTCCATAGAAGAGGACATGATCAAGTGCTTCTTCTCTGTGCTTTGCGGCAGAAATCAATATCTCAAGATTCTCCCGGATTTTATCCTGGCCAATCATACCAGCCAGGGTTTGAGGACGCAGTGCATAATCCAGCTGATCCCCCGGTTTTTGATCTGAATCTACCATCCGATCTGGTTGTATATCATTCATGCCTAAGATTATACCGAAGTCAGACCTAATTGCGTAGGAATGTGTCCGAATTCAGGACTACAGGATATAATCAGCTAAAAGTGAGATCACCTCAAGATATTCATCCCTTAGTAAGCGGACTATCCTTGGAGACAAAAAATGACCATAATATATGAGTCCAGTCACCCGCTAGTTGCCCACAAGTTAACCAGGTTGCGTGATAAATCCACCAACCCAAAGAAATTCCGGGAATTAATCCGCGAAATTTCTGCCCTACTGGCTTATGAAGCTACCGCTGATTTAGAGGTTGCCTCCAAGTCAGTTGAAACCCCACTGGGAGAAGCTGCTGGTGCAGAACTCAAACAACCGATCGGACTTGTCCCTATTCTCAGGGCTGGATTGGGCATGGTTGAAGGTATCTGGGGGTTAATGCCGACCGCTGAAGTATGGCATATCGGTCTCTACAGGGATGAACAAACTCTGCAGCCTGTTCAGTACTATAATAAATTGCCGCTAGAACCTACAGTTTCAGTCTGCCTTGTACTGGACCCAATGCTCGCTACCGGTGGATCTGCCGTAGCCACCGTGGATATTCTCAAAAAGTGGGGAGTGAGACGGATAAAATTTGTGGGTATCCTGGCCGCCCCAGAGGGTGTGAAGGCAATGCAGGAAGCCCATCCCGATGTTCCTCTACACCTGGCAGTAATTGATAAAAGACTAAACCAGCATGGCTATATCGTCCCAGGACTGGGTGATGCAGGTGACCGGCAGTTTGGAACGGGATAAATCTGTTGAACACTTCTATCCTAGTAAAAGAAGGCTCCCAAAAAACTGGGAGCCTTCTTTTATTTTCAACGGATAGGATTAAAATAAATTAGGCAGCGGCTTCAGTTATTTGGATAAAAGCATCCGCCTTTAAACTTGCACCACCAACCAGTGCCCCATCGATGTCCGGCTGCATAAAATATTCCTTCGCATTAGCAGGTTTAACTGATCCCCCATAAAGAACAGGAATTTTTTCTTCCAATCCTGGGGTCCATAATTGGGCTATTTCTTTGCGAATAAATTCCTTTATTACTTGATTCGCGCCCTCGGGTGTGGCTGCTCTCCCTGTCCCAATTGCCCAAACAGGCTCATAGGCAATCTTCAGCTGAGCCATTTGTTCTTCACTGACGCCCTTCAACCCAGCGGAAATCTGCCGTTTGACAACATCACCTGTTTGTCCGGATTCATTTTCCTCAAATGTTTCTCCCACACATAATATTGGCTTTAGATCAGCAGCCAGGGCTGCCAGGATTTTTTTATTTACACTGTCATCAGTATCATTAAAATATGCCCGTCTTTCGGAATGACCGATAATCACATACTCCGCTAATTCAGCAAGCATGAGGGGAGAAACCTCTCCGGTAAACGCACCTTGATCTTCCCAATATAGATTTTGCGCGCCAAGGTGAATGGATGTTTCCCGAATCAGTTCTGCGAGGGTAGCAAGTGCTGTAAAAGGCGGACAAATAATGCTCTCTACCTCGCTAATTCCCTCTAATCCTGGCAGCAGTTCTTTTACCAAAAAAACCGATTCTGCCACGGTTTTATGCATTTTCCAATTTCCAGCAACACACGGTACCCGCATTCTTCCTCCATATTCTGTTTGTTTGTCAGTTATTATTGTTCTGGCTGCATCCTTAACTCTTCCTGGATCCACATGGGCAGGTCCTCAATTTGCTCAAGATCTAGCAATAGATCTTTGGCTTCCTCATAACGCTCCTGGGTAAACAGAATATCCGATTTAATCAGATAGACTTCTAATAAATCCGGTCTTTCTTTCATCACCTGATCCACAAGGCGTTCAGCAACATCAATTCTATCCGTGAGCAGTGCTCTGCGGGCTTCCAGCAAATGGCGAAGCGCAGGATCTAGATTTATCTCCGGATTAGACAATATATCAAGGGAGAATTCTTCGAATGCCGCATAATACAATGCCTCACTGATCTTATTCTTCATTTCCTCAGGACTGAGTGGAGATCCGATTTGGTCAGCAATAAGATAGCTATAGGCCGCATAGGTCCAAATTTCTATATCGGTTAATCTATCTCCCATCTCAATGATAATCTCTGGATTTCCTTCAGCCAGCTGATAGGCCTTCTGGAAGGCACCCCTGGCTAATTGCGGACGATCCGCTTCCAGATAAGCGACCCCCAATTGATAACGGTAGAAGGGATCTTCCGGATTTTCTCTGATTAGCTGACTAAGGATTTGAATCTCCCCTAAAACCGGGTCGGAATTAAGATTAGCTTCTTGAGTAAGCATTTCTGCTGAAATCAGGTTCGGTCTCGGCGGCTCCAATGCATTGGAAATCACCATCATTCCCAAACTGAGAGTTAATAAAGCAGGGATTGCCATCCACCAAATCCAACCTGGGATTCCTTTTTTTCTAGTTTTTTCTCGAATAACTGTATCTGATATTCCTGCCGTAGAAGACAATTCCTCTGCCGCGGCCGCTCTCTCAATGGCAGTTTGTCTCACATTGGATTTAAGCATCAGCGTAGGAGCTTCCCCATCCGATGGATGTTCTATTATCAGCGTATCAAACGCTTTTAAGAACATAGCCATCATATCGGAAATATTCTCGTACCGATCCTCACGTTTCTTTGCCAAAGATTTCAGGATTGCCCGCTGGATATCCTCATTCAGGTCAGGATTCATATCCCTGGGCAATGGCAGGGGACTGTAAATATGATCATGAATAACAGAAAATGGCGTATCCGCTTGAAAGGGAACTTCCCCTACCAGCAATTCATACATCACCACCCCTAAAGAATAGATATCTGTACCGTTATCCAGACCTCCCAAGCCCTTGGCCTGTTCAGGAGATATGTAATGCGGAGTTCCCATCATCATTTGACCGGAGAGAGTTGTCTGACTGGTTTCAGTCATTCTGGCCAATCCAAAATCTGCCAGGTATATTTGTCCGCTTTTTTCCAATAGTACATTGGATGGTTTTACATCACGATGCAGCACACCTTTCTGGTGAGCATAGGACAGGGCAGATGAAATAACCCGAAAAATATGTCTGGACTCTTTATAAGTCAGTTTAGATTTCTCCAAACGTGCTTTTAAGGTCTCGCCACGGATATATTTCAAAACCAGGTAGGGTCGAGATTCATGTTCTGAGAAATCAAAAATGGGGACAATATTCGGATGGTCAAGCTTCGCGACTACTTTAGCTTCCCGCTTGAATCTGTCAATAAACCCGGGATGCTCCATGAATGCGGGATGTAACGCCTTAATGGCAACATACCGATCAAGGCTGGGATGGTAGGCTTTAAAAACCGTTGCCATTCCCCCTTTCCCAAGTTTTTCGATTAATCGATAAGGACCAACATTCTCACCAATTATAAACGGCATCTTCCGTTCTCCTTAAAATCCTTCCTGATTATACCTTATCAAAACTCACCTCCGAGACAATGAAATCATTCGGTTTTAATTATAAACTGTAATAGGTGAGGATAAATGGACCTCTAACAAAACAGCAAAGCGGTTTGCTAAAGCAAAAATAAAAACCTCATTTTTACCGCATGAGGTTTTTGTTCTCAACTCTGTAACATGGGCGGTTTTACTCTGTAGACTCTGTCTCCCCAATACCGTATATTCCTGCTTTTAACACTTTCAAGGGCAAAAGGGCGCATTTTAACCGCACCGGTCCCAATTCGATTCCAAGCATATCAAGGATATCTTCTTTTGCCAGTTCCTTAACAACCTCAATAGATTTACCAATAATAGATTCCAGCAGCAAATCGGCAGACGCCTGGGAAATCGCGCACCCTTTGCCGCTGAAGGCTGCCTCAGTCACGACCTGATTTTCATCTACTCGGACATCAATCCGGATATGGTCTCCGCAAGCTGGATTGTCATCCTCATAGGTAATATCGTTGGGCTCTAATTCTCCTCGAAAGTGAGGAGTTTTATACCTTTCGATAATAATTTCCCGATAAAAATCTTCCATTTTTCTATCCTATGCCTTGGCACTATCCAAAGATATCCTTTACTTTCTGGATTCCAGCGATCAACCTGTCTACTTCGTCCAATGTATTATAAAGATACATACTTGCTCTGCTCGTCGCCGGAAGGTTAAATTTTGTATGGAGAGGCTGCGCGCAGTGATGACCAGCCCGGATAGCAATACCAGAACCATCCAGAATTTGAGCAACATCATGAGCATGGATATCCTTGAGATAAAAAGCGATTACACCGCCTTTTTTCTCTGCAGGGGGACCCAGAACAGTAAGATCAGGAATCTCTCTTAATTTTTCCAAGGCATATGTAGTCAGCAGCCGTTCGTGGTCCTCTATTTTGTCCATCCCCAGTTTCAGGAGATAATCAACCGCCGCACCAAAGCCTACCGCTTCGGCAATCGCCGGTGTCCCTGCTTCAAATTTATGTGGTAAATCGTTCACTTTAAATGACCGCAGTTCTACCCGCTTGATCATTTCTCCTCCACCCAGAAACGGAGGCATCTTTTCCAGTAAATCTTTTTGCCCGTACAGTGCTCCAATGCCAGTTGGTCCGCACATTTTATGAGCTGAAAATGCATAAAAGTCAGCTTCCAGGTCCACCACATTTACCGGGAAATGAGGTACGGATTGTGCTCCATCAACCAAGGTGACCGCACCAATTGATTTCGCGTCGCGAATAATCTCTTTTACTGGGTTTATTGTTCCCAGAACATTCGACATGTGGGTAACAGCAAGCAGCTTCGGATTGTTTTTCAACAATTTTTGGTACTCATCAAGATCCAGAACACCTTCCGGGGTCACGGGAATAAAATCCAAAACTAGGTCCATCTCCGCCGCCAGCAACTGCCAGGGGACAAGATTAGAATGGTGTTCCATCTCTGTCAACAGGATATGATCACCCGCGGACAAGTTGCTCCTCCCCCAGGTAAATGCGACTAGATTAATTGATTCGGTTGTATTACGGGTGAAAATTAGCTGCTCAACAGAGGGAGCATGAATGAATCTGACAATTTTTTCACGGGCTGTTTCATAAGCGTGGGTTGCTTCTTCGGCAAGTTGGTGAATACCCCGATGAATATTTGCGTTATTTTCCCGGTAATAGGCGCTCATCGCCTGCAATACGGATTCGGGTTTCTGGCTTGTTGCAGCTGAATCCAGGTAAATCAGCGGAACTCCTGGCCGGACGTCTCTTGATAATACAGGAAAATCCTTCCGGACCTGCTGAATGTCATAACCTGTTGTCGTTTTAACGGCCATAGAACACTGACTCCCAATCAATATTCAATTTAATTAAATTAATAGTTATGATTTTTACCGGCGTTTCTCTACTGGTTTTCGGATATTTTGGGAGGTTACAGCACACCATAAAACCCGATCAGGTACCATCCAGCCATCAGTCAGGTACACATTTTTGTGGAATTGTACTGCCACTTTTTTATGTCCTCTCTTTACAACCACGCCATCCAACCAATCATGTACACGACCATCCTCAAAATCATGATCGCAAAGCACTTCTACGTGATCGCCAATTTCAAAAATTTTTTCGTTT
>CAZHHT010000048.1:16041-21714 GCA_964532455.1 uncultured Anaerolineales bacterium | reverse complement strand
AGCCGTCAGTATTAGCATCCTTCTGGTACCGGGTCCTTTGGGGAGGACTGGACATCCCACAAGCGATACGAGCCACTGGTATATAATCAGATGGGAAGTTGTACATCCCTTACAGGGAGTTACACAGCGTCCATTGTTTCCACTAGTTCCACCTTATTTACACCCAAACTGCACTCAAACTGCACCAGGAATAGCAGCTAATTGTCAAAAAATGTCAAAGATTCCCCAAAAACATCCATTATAATGACCAATGTCCCCTGAAATAATTATCATCCTGCTCAGGGTCACCAGCTCAATTTGTTGAGCAACTGATAAGCTATCATAAGATAGAATGTGAGAAGAGAGTATTGTTGTTCAAAGGAGAAACCATGCATCGCGGGATGAAAATCTGTTGTTTGATAGCAGCTATACTAATCAGTGTTTCCTGCACACTGCCCGCATTTTTCCCTCAAGAATCTATTGGCGAGGAAACTGAAACTGAAGAACCAGCCGAACCAGAACCGACTCCCTCTCCGGAGATACTCGATTGTGGTTTGGATCTGGATTGTTTTATCAGTGCTGTTAATGCTTGCCAGAAATCCACTTTCAACTTTTATCAGGTGATGGATTTTATGGGGGCAGAAATATTAAATAATCTTCAGATACAAGTTGTCGGAAATAAGGTAGATCAATGTGTTTTTGAACTCAAGACAGATAAAGTTTTAGTTGCCATTTCCGAAGAAGCTGCTGAACAATTGCTGGACTCCGGTGTCAGCGAGGAGGAAATTGAGACACAACGATTTGCCATAGAGCAGGCTCAAGTGGACGCCGGTTTTGATGATACCTGCCAGGGGTATCCGATTGACCTGATTTCCATGTTGCTGCGCTGGAAAGGGGGGGAGTTTTCGGTGTCAGATTGGGATCCATTTACCTGCGAAGGGAAAATATTCTCCGCTGTCGAACCTGTGACCGTACCAACTCCAACAAAAGAAGTTTCTCAGCCAACCGAGGAGCAGCCACCCATTGAAGGAAATCTGCTTGCCAACGCTTCATTTGAATATAACCCAGCTATTACAGATCCCAGATGGGAGATCGAAACCAGGAATACCAATGTTGTGGCAAAATGGTCTCTGGAGCAAGCCAAAACAGGACAGTATTCCCTGTTATTAAGTGCGACAGAACCTGCCAATCAGGGATTCCCCGGATGGTTTACCGTTGAGCCTATTCAAATTGACCAAGGAGAATGGCACATATTCCAGGTCTGGGCGATGAGCCCGGATGGCGCTGACGCGTTTATAATTGCTGAATTTTTGGACGAATCTGGCACTCATTTCAGTGATCAAAGCAGCGGATGCGTGGATCTAGAACCAAATATCTGGAAAGCCGTAAGTTTTGGAATTTTAGAAGAGAGAACTGCAGATGTATCCTTTATACGATTGGGGCTGCAGCAGTGTTTAACGAATACGACTGGAACCTTGACCCATCTGTATTATGATGAAATATATTTCGGAACGACCCCGCCTTAATCCTGCCGTGGTCTTCCAGATGATTATTAAGGAAAAACCTGTTTCCCTGATTTAACTTTTAAGAGGTAATCATGCAGCAATACTTGGATTTAATGCAGAGAATATTGGATCAGGGTGTAAAAAAAGGGGACCGGACAGGCACAGGCACCCGGTCTGTTTTTGGCCATCAGATGCGGTTTAATCTGCAGGATGGATTTCCATTGCTGACGACCAAAAAACTCCACTTAAAATCCATCATCTATGAATTGCTTTGGTTCCTTCAAGGGGAAACCAATGTCCGACCACTGCAGGAAAACGGGGTCAGTATCTGGAATGACTGGGCAGATGAATCAGGGGAGCTGGGTCCGGTCTATGGCGCTCAATGGCGATCCTGGAAGTCTGCTGATGGTCAGGTCATTGATCAGATTTCTTTAGCTGTGGAGCAAATCAAAACCCAACCCGACTCCCGCAGGATCCTGGTCAGCGCCTGGAATGTCGGGGAGCTGGAGAAGATGGCACTTCCTCCCTGCCATCTGCTGTTTCAGTTTTACGTCGCCGGAGGTAAACTGTCTTGCCAGCTCTATCAGCGCTCAGCGGATGTGTTTTTAGGTGTCCCGTTTAATATTGCTTCCTATGCCTTATTGACCCTGATGGTTGCCCAGGTCTGTGATCTGGAGCCAGGCGATTTTGTACACACTTTGGGTGATACCCATCTTTACCTGGACCATCTGGAAAAAGCTAAACTTCAGTTAAGCAGAAAACCATTTCCGCTGCCAAAAATGATTCTAAACCCGGGTGTAAGATCAATATTCGAGTTTTCTTATAGCGATTTTGATCTTCAGAACTATCAGTCGCATTCGCATATTAAAGCCCGGGTATCAGTATGATAGTTTCCATTATTGTGGCAGCAGATGAAGGGGACGGGATCGGATTAAATAAGGTCATTCCCTGGCATTTACCGTCGGATTTAAAACGATTTAAAACCCTTACCATGGGACATCATCTGGTAATGGGCAGACGAACGTACGAATCGATTGTTTTTCCCCTTCCTGGCAGAAAGATGATTGTGCTTTCCAGGGATCCTGAATTCCAGGCGGAGGGCTGCCTAACAGCGCGGTCTCTCCAGGAATCTTTCCAGATGGCAATGGATGCCGGTGAGAGGGAAGTATTTGTGATCGGGGGCGCCGAAGTGTTTTCTGAAGCGCTGGAACTTGCTGATCACCTTTACCTGACAAGAGTACACTGTACCCAGAAAGTGGATACAACCTTTCCCCCTTTCAATGAAGAGAATTGGACACTGATCTGTGAACAATTTCATCCGGCGGATGAGCTGAACCAATTCCCCCAAACCTTTGCCCACTATATTAAAAAAACCTTCCCGGAATCCTGAAGGATTGAGGATTTCTTTCCCCGGATTATTTCCCTGCCAGCAGGTTGATCTTTTCCCAGGGTTTCAGGTCAGATTGAAGCGCCAGGAGTTCCCGGAGTTCGAATATCTGATCCCTTAACCCGGCTGCGGTTTCGAATTCTAGATTTTCTGCAGCTGCGAGCATCTGTTTTTCCAACTCCTCAATGATGCTCTTAAGCTCCGGCAGGGGGATTGCACCCGCCCCCCCGGCTTGATACTCCCCTCCTGTTTCGGCAATGGCCTTCTTCTTTACCCGTTCCGTGATATCTGTGATGGATTTCTTGATGCTTTCCGGCTGGATGCCGTGTTCCTGGTTGTATTTGTCTTGCTTCTCGCGCCGCCGTTCGGTTTCATCCAGAGCAGTCTGCATAGCCGGAGTGATTTTATCGGCGTACATGATGACCTTGCCCCGCAGGTGACGGGCAGCCCGGCCGATGGTTTGGATTAAAGCTGTGTCCGAGCGTAAAAATCCGGCCTTATCTGCATCCAGGATCGCTACCAGGGAAACCTCCGGCAGGTCAAGACCTTCCCGGAGCAGGTTGATCCCTACAATCACATCAAATACACCCATTCTTAAATCCCGCAGGATGCTGACCCGTTCCAGGGTGTCGATTTCTGAGTGCAGGTAATGCACTTTAATCCCGCTTTCCTCTAGGTAAGTTGACAAATCTTCTGCCATCCGTTTGGTCAACGTAGTAACCAATACCCGTTCACTCCGTTCTGAACGCTGGTAGATTTCACCGATCAGGTCATCTACCTGCCCCTCGATGGGTCGGACGACAACTTCAGGATCGATTAACCCTGTTGGCCGAATGACCTGGTCAATAACCTTTTCTACTTTGCTTAATTCGTAAGGCCCGGGCGTGGCAGATGTATAAATTGTATGTCCCATTTTCCCCTCAAATTCCTCAAACTTGAGAGGCCGATTATCGAGCGCCGATGGTAACCGGAAACCATATTCGACCAGTGTTGCTTTTCTGGATTGATCTCCATTATACATACCCCGTATTTGGGGAACAGTCATATGCGATTCATCCAGGATCAACAGATACTCTTGAGGAAGGTAATCCATCAATGTCCAGGGAGCAGATTGGGGTGGGCGCTGATCCAGGTGACGGGAATAGTTTTCGATTCCTGAACAATAGCCGATTTCCCGCAGCATCTCTAAATCATATTTACTGCGCTGCTCAATCCGCTGCGCTTCCAGGAGTTTCCCGTGTTTATTAAAATAGATGATTTGTTCATCCAGTTCTTCCTCAATATCCACGATAGCCTGGCGTAACTTTTCCTCTTCGGTAATGAAGTGCTTGGCAGGGAAGATACTAACCTCATTGATTTCTTCCAAGATTTCCGCGGTTACCCGGTGTATCTTGGTTATTCTTTCTACCTCGTCACCAAAAAATGAAATCCTGTAAACGAATTGATCATCATAAGCGGGTGCAATTTCCAGAGTGTCGCCCCGGACGCGGAATGAACCCGGCTTGAGATCGATATCATTTCTGGTATATTGCCCCTCGATTAACTGCCGCAGCAGAGCGTTCCGGCGGTAGATATTTCCCCTTTTAAGTTCGATAACCACATTTCCGTATGCTTCGGGGTTACCAAGCCCATAAATGCAGGAAACAGAGGCGACGATGATGACGTCTTTTCTGGACATCAAAGCTGTTGTCGCTGCCAGTCGTAATCGTTCGATTTCCTCGTTGATATCGGTCTCTTTTTCAATAAAGAGATCATGATGCGGGATATAGGCTTCCGGTTGATAATAATCATAATAACTGACGAAGTATTCCACCGCATTTTCGGGAAAGAATGATTTAAACTCCGCATACAGCTGGGCTGCCAGGGTTTTATTGTGGGCCATCACCAAGGCAGGCATTTGCGTTTTTTCAATAACGTTTGCAATGGTATAGGTTTTTCCTGATCCAGTAGCTCCCAGGAGAACCTGGTGCTGCTCACCATTTTGGATTCCCTGGATGAGTTTTTCAATTGCCTGGGGTTGGTCGCCCATGGGCTGAAAAGGAGCTTGAAGCTTAAAATCCATATTTTCTCTCACTCACGAACATAGATGGGATTGCTGAATATCCAACCCCGCCGTAATCCTTTATAGTGTAAATATGCTTCAACCCGGTAAACCCCGGATTGGGTGGCGGTGTACGAGCATATTTCTTGATTCATCCAGGTTTTCACGGGCTGCCCGTCTTTAACTAAGACACACTCAGTTTTGAGCGGCAGCGTGATCTGCAATGTAACCCCGTCTTTGAGGGAGATTTCTTCTCCCATAATGGCAGAGTCGTGTATACCCGATCCCTTTAATTGGAACCCGTTGGTTGGATACGGTAGATCGTAGCCAACGAAGGCATGACCCTGACTGAGTGCCTCCAGAATCATCTTTTTATCCGGGATCAAATTTCCCGTGAGAGGTGACGGAATGATCAAGTGGGTATTTATTGCCCTGAAGTGAAAGAGATAAGGGAACAGGGTTCGTCTAAGTGGGCCCAGGTTGGCAGACATGGCATGAGCATCGGAGCCGCCGACTGCGACAACCTTCTGACCCTCAGCTGTTAAACGATCCCAAATATGCAGCGTTTCCGGGAGGGGCCCCCGGGCTATGTGTTTTGGAAGGAAGGCACAAAACACGGCTTCTATTTTACTGTTCAGACGGGTTTTAAACTCCGAGAACCCATTCCACAGTTCTATACCGGTGTACCCAGAGACATCCCAATTTACCCAGGAGTAATTTTTTTGGTCAAACAGGGGAGCTGCCGGGTCAACAGGATGGGC
>CAZHHT010000048.1:0-16031 GCA_964532455.1 uncultured Anaerolineales bacterium | reverse complement strand
CAATCCACCAGCTTATTGAACCTTATTTATCAATTGCTGGGTATTTTTTGCTTCGCCGGCAAGTTCTTGATCAACGCCAAAAACCAGCAGGTGGTTTTTTTCGGGAACCCTTTTCCGATCGTGGATTTCCTCTCCCACTAGCAGAAGAACCTTTTGGTCACCCTTCTCGTAATAACCTTCGTGTTCCAGGACCAACAGGTTATGATCGGTAACGATTACCGCATCCAGACCGGCCTCAAGGGCAGCATCAGCGATGTCTTTATGGCTTCCAGAACCATCAGAATGATGGGTATGCATGTGTAAATTGACTACAGTTTCCGGCATTTCTTCCTCTTAATTGGTTGGCGTTATTTTGTATTGATAGTGAACTATTTCCCTTTTAGTTTTTGCCCTGCAGGAGGAGCTTCTTGACGTTCTCCCTGTAAAGAAGGTATAATCGCCCTGCTTGTAATCAGAATAGAAACAAGGTTAAGTATCATGATCGGCAGAATTGGAAAATCGAATCAATTTTCCAGCTGGTCTGGGAGGTTTTTGTGTCAATATATCTGAACATCGGATTAATCATCACATCCATTACCCTGGTTTCCAGTGTGATTCTCCAAAGCAAGGGAGCGGGGCTGGGCGGTTTAACCGGAGGGGATACCGGAGGCGTTTTCTCTGCCCGGCGGGGTATTGAGAAGACTTTATTCCGGATTACTATCGGGCTCAGTTTATTGTTTTTTGGATTGGCAATTGCCACAGTAATTGTAACAGGTTAATATACTGCTTGGCTTGGTTTAGGAACAGCCCAGATGATAAAGGATCGCCGGAAAATATGGATTTCCATATTTTCCGGTTACATTTATAGGCAGGGGGAATAGGCTAATCAAATAACGCAGGACAAATCCATGAAATTAATAAAAAAACTGCGCTGGCAGATATTGATCATAATTTTAGCCTTAGTAGTGATTGCGGTTGTGTTGTGGGGTCAGCAAGCTGAACCGGTCCTGGTTGAGGCCCCGGAGCCTACTGAGGGAGGCGTGTTCAAAGAAGGGATCGTGGGATCTCTGATGCGCTTGAACCCGCTTCTGGCAGCATTTAACCCGCCAGATCAGGACCCCGCCAGTTTAATATTCAGCGGTTTAATTCAATTCGACAGTACTGGCCTTCCACAACCAGATTTATCTAATTCCTGGGGAATCTCCAGGAATGGAGATGTATATAATTTTTCACTGCGTACAGATGCGTTCTGGCACGACGGTGAGCCGGTCTCAAGCGACGATGTGATTTTTACAGTCAATTTGCTGAAGAATCCCGATTTTCCAGTCCCGGAAGACCTGGCAAACTTCTGGCAGGAGATTGAAGCAGAAGGGTTGGATGAACGGACGGTACAATTCAGGCTTCCGGAAGCATTTGCGCCTTTTTTAAGTTACTTGGACTTTGGCATTTTACCCGCCCATCTCCTGGATGGTCTCACAGCTCAGGAAATTGTTGATTCCTCATTTAACCTCCAGCCGATTGGATCAGGACCTTTTCAATTTGAGAGGTTGATCCTAACAGATAATCAAATTTCGGGAGTTGCCCTTAAGAAAAACCCTGACTATTACGGGGAACAGGTATTTTTTGATCAGGTCGAATTTATTTACTTTGCGGATCACAAGGCTGTCTGGGCGGCATACACAGCAGGAGAGATTCAAGGAATTGGAGAAATTACAGCGGAGATTCTGGAGGGAGCGCTCGAGGATCAGAGTCTGAATTTATACACAAGTCGGCTACCTCAAATGACACTGGTTTTATTAAACCTGGACAATCAGAAAATTCCATTTTTCCAAGATGTTGAAATGAGAAAGGCTCTAATGCAGGGAATAAACCGGCAGTATTTGGTTGATCACATCAATCAGGGTCAGGCTATCATTGCCGATGGACCCATATCCCCCCAAACCTGGGCTTATTTGGAAAATCTCTCCCGATATGATTTTAATCCGGAAGAAGCTGTTGAGAAGATCCGTGATCTGGGGTATGAATATCCCGGGGAAGGGGAAACCGCGAGAACTAATGAAGATGGAGAACGTTTGGATTTTACACTAGTTTTTCCTGATGATGAACGTCATACTCTGATTGCCCAGGCAATCCAGGAGAATTGGACAGCTTTGGGGATTAATATCGTACTGGAGGCACTGCCCTACGAAGAATTGATTACTGACCGACTCGAGAATCATGATTATGAAGCTGCCCTGGTTGATCTAAACCTGACCAGTATGACGGATCCGGATCCATATCCTTTCTGGCACCAAACCCAAGCCACCGGGGGTCAAAACTATTCTAGGTGGAATGACCGACAGGCGAGCGAGTATTTGGAACAAGCCCGAATTATCCTGGATATAGTAGAAAGGGGACGTTTGTACAGAAACTTTCAGGTCAGATTTTTTGATCAGCTTCCAGCGCTTCCCCTTTATTATCCAGTTTATACCTATGGAGTTTCGTCAAATGTAAAAGGAGTCCGGATTGGACCTATATTTGAACCCTCTGACCGGTTAGAGACAATTACTGACTGGTACTTCTTTGTAGAAGTACCGGGAGGTTTAGGACCAACCGAAGAGGAAACAGCTGGAGAATAAATCCTGCAGCAGACATTCTTTACAGAACGCAATTATTCTATGGTGAGATTTTGTGAATAAAGATCAGGAGAAATTAGGAAGTATTTCCAGTCAAATTGATTACCCCTGGCATACTCTCAGCGGGAAGGATGTCACCGGACATCTGGCTGTAACCCGGGAGGAAGGTCTTTCGGAGGGGGAAGCAGAAAGACGCCAGGAAATCTACGGTAAAAATGAGTTACAGGAATCGCCGCCGACCAGCATCTGGACCATGATTTACGAGCAGTTTACCAGTTTTGTGGTCATCTTATTGTTAGTAGCTGCAGTTATTTCTGCCGTCCTGGGGGATTGGGTTGAGGCGGCAGCCATCATGACTATTGTGCTGCTGAATGCAGTGCTTGGAGTTGTTCAGGAAAGGCGGGCAGAAGAAGCCCTGGCTGCTTTAAAGAAGATGGCCTCTCCCGATGCCAATGTGCTGCGTGAGGGACATCGCAAATCGATTCCTTCCCGAGAAGTTGTGCCGGGTGATATTGTTTTCCTTGAAGCCGGGAATTTTATCCCGGCAGATGTCAGGCTCCTGGAAACAGTCAATTTACGCATAGATGAAGCCGCGCTGACCGGCGAATCGTTTGCGGTTTCTAAAAATGCCGATCTGGAACTTGAAGAAGATTCAGCTCTTGGTGATCGAAAAACTATGGCTTTTACCGGCACCCTGGTCACCTATGGACGCGGTGTAGGTGTGGTGGTAAATACCGGGATGGCAAGTGAACTTGGGCAGATCGCTCAAATGCTTCAGACTGTGGAAGAAGAGGATACGCCGCTTCAAAAGCGCTTGGACAGTTTTGGACAAACCCTGGGCTGGATAACCCTGGTGGTCTGTGGGGTGATTTTTGTGGAAGGTATGATCACCGGAACAGAACCTCTGGAAATGTTTATTATTGCTGTGAGTTTGGCAATTGCAGCAGTACCTGAAGGATTACCCGCGGTTGTGACCATAACCCTGGCTTTAGGAATGCAGGAAATGGTCTCCCGAAATGCTCTGATCAGGAGACTATCTTCTGTGGAAACCCTGGGTTCAACGACAATTATCTGTTCCGACAAAACAGGGACCTTAACCCAGAATGAAATGACAGTGACTAATGTTGCTGTGGATGGGGAATTTCTAGATATTACCGGCACAGGATATTCACTGGAAGGGCAGTTCTTAAGAGACTCAATAGAAGTAAACCTGGCGGAAGAATACCCCGGCATCTTAACAGCCTTATGGATTGGCGCATTAAACAATGATGCCATCCTGGAGACTGATTATGATGATGCAGGTAAAAAAACGACCCGCATGGTGGGAGATCCCACCGAGGGCGCCTTATTAGTTGCTGCAGCAAAAGCAGGAGCGCTTCCTGCGCCATTAGCGCAAGCATATCCACGCATTGAGGAAATTCCTTTTGATTCCAAACGGAAAAGGATGCTTACTGTTCATGCCATAAAAAATCCTGATGCCAAGGATGTATCCCCATTTTATGATCAGAAACAGCAAGCCTGGTATGTGATTGCCCAGAAGGGAGCTCCGGATGTTGTGCTGGAAAGCTGCACCCATTACCAGAACCGGGATGATCAGGCAGTCCCCCTGGATGATGAACAGCGCAGTCGGATCCTGGCGGCTAACGACCGCATGACAAGTAAGGCTCTGCGGGTCCTGGGTGTGGCTTACCGGGTTATGAAAGACCTGCAGTACCATCAAAATGGGGCTCTGGATGAGAATATTGAGAAGGGACTGATCTTTGTCGGTTTATTGGGCATGATTGACCCCGCTAGACCAGAAGTTATTCCTGCTTTGGAAACTGCTCGGTGGGCAGGGATCAGGACAGCCATGATCACCGGGGATTACCCAAATACTGCCAAGGCGATTGCCCGCGAGATCGGGCTGCTTCAGGAAGGACACCAGGTAATTACCGGCAGAGAACTGGATGAATTAACCGCAGATCAACTTCAGGAAACAGTAAAGTACACAGATGTTTTCGCCCGCGTGTCCCCAGAGCATAAAGTACGCATAGTTGACGCCTTCAGGGCAAACCACCAGGTGGTTGCCATGACCGGGGACGGGGTGAATGATGCGCCTTCAATTAAGAAAGCGGATATTGGGATCGCGATGGGCATTACCGGAACGGATGTTGCCAAAGAGACTGCAGACATGGTGTTGACTGATGATAATTACGCCAGCATTGTGTCGGCAGTGGAACAGGGCAGAGTAATCTATAGCAATATACGCAAATTTGTCTATTTTCTGCTCTCCTGCAATATCGCAGAAATCACAATTATTTTTCTTGCGACCATGGTAGGCTGGAAATCCCCCTTAAGTGCGATTCAATTGCTGTGGCTGAACCTGATCACAGATGGCGCTCCAGCCTTGGCTCTCGGCCTTGAAAAAGGAGATCCAGACCTGATGGAACAGCCGCCCAGAGACCCGGATGAGCCCGTTCTGAACCGCTTTATGCTGATCGGAATCAGTATCCAGACGGTAGCTATCACAGCAGTTACTTTAATCGCCAACAGGATCGGTCGTACCCAGTATCCCGAGATGGCAGCCACAATGGCATTTGTAACCCTCTCTTTCTCTGAACTGGCCCGTGCTTTTACTGCCAGATCAGAAAGAGTACCGGTTCTCCAGATCGGGGTATTTAATAATAAAGTCATGAACTGGGCAATCCTGTCCTCCCTGGTATTGCTGCTGGTTGTTGTTTATGTACCCTTCTTGCAGGGAATATTTGACACGGCACCATTGGGATGGATGCAATGGCGGGTGATCCTACCGCTGCTGATGGGACCTTCTATAGCAGCTGAGCTGACCAAGGTCATCTATTCTCAAAATAAAAGATCCAAGTAACGTCAATTTCAGCGGAGCTGAAATTTCAAAACCACCATCCTTGATGGTGGTTTTTTTGTCAGTAGTACTGCCGGGATGAAAATTTATACCTTAACATCTGAATTTACCTCGGAAGTGATGGCTGTAAAGAAGGATTAGAATTTTGTTAGAAACCCAATTAATTATTGTGTACTGGGTACAATAGGGTCATTACAGTTTGATTTAGTGGTGATAAGGATGAAATATATGAGCAAACGGCAATTAATCAAAGACCGGCGGAAGAAAAATAAGCGTCAAAAGACGTTTATGCTGACTCTAATGATTAGTGGATTAGTGATTGTCGCTGCAGCGATTACGATGGCGTTTATCAACAGCAGCCGGGTTAATCTCTCCCAGAATGATATTATCCAGCCAGAAATAAATCTGCTGTTTCAGGTGGATAGAAATACACTCGGGGACCCCAATGCACCGGTGGTGATTAAGGAATATTCCGATTTTGGCTGCTCTCACTGCGCGGATTTTGCTTTAGGTACCAAAAAACTTATTGAACAAGAATATATTGAGAGTGGTCAGGTATACCTGGTCTTTAATAGTGTAGGTGGGCTGCTGGGATCACCAGCTACCCTGCAGGCAGCAGAAGGGGCTTATTGCGCTGCGGATCAAAATGCCTTCTGGCCTTTTCATGACTTGATCTTCGCCAACCAGGTGACACTATTCCAAAACAGGAATGCAGAGATTTCCAGTACACTGATACAGTTTGCTGAGATATTAGAACTGAATCCGGATCAATTTGAGTCCTGTCTCACTGAAGGAAAGTATAAAGAGCTGGCGGCACAAGACGAGGTCGATGCCCGACAAAATAATATCAGCGGGACACCCACCTTCATTATTAATGGTCTTCTGCTGCGAGGGAATCAACCTTTTGAAAATTTTCAGCAAATTATCGAAGAGGAGCTGGTAAAAGCGGGAGAGTAGGAAGGTTATTAAAGCCGATAAATCAGAAAAAACCTGCACCATGCACTGGTGCAGGTTTTTTTACTTTTTAATTGTTCATATCGACACGTATTGATAATATACCCATATAACCTAAAATGTTACGAAGATTACCAATAACGCCCATGCCAGCGGCGGTCCTCCGGCTGCGATACCCAGAGCAATTCCTAATACCGCGCCCGCAGCCCAGAGAATTTTCAAATTAAGTATGGCTAATAAGATTTCCTTGCTGGCTTTCCTGCTCAGGAGAGATTCGCCGCCAACGCTGAGCAGGGAGATAGCAAATAGCATATCGACTGTAAAATGAATTACAAACCAGAACCGCAGACTATTGGTTCTTGTTTTTCAACTCATTTCATATATTTATCTTGTTTGGCTTAATGAAATAAGGGATTATTGGGTAACCCTATCAGGGAGTAATGTGGTCTTCCGGTCTTTGTCCTGGATCATCCAAGCCGCTTTCACTGAACGGCATCAGCACCTTAACGTGCATGTCATGATCTACAGTGCACTGACAAGAGAGCCTGAATTTACCCAAGTTTTTCTGGCTTTCCAGTTTGGTTTTTTCAGCTTCAGTCATCTCTTCTGGTTCTCCGTGGAGGAATTCCACCCGGCAGGTTGTGCAGCGGGCGTACCCTCCACAGCGATGCAGCGGCTCTCCGCCTAGATCTTCCAGCGCATTCACCAGTCTAGTTCCTACCGGGACATCAAATTCACCAATACCTTCAATTATAAGTTTAGACATTTTGTTCTCCTGTTAATCTATAGGATGGATATTATTCAATTAATCTGCGTTCAGAGGATGCCTGGTTACAGTCTCCCTCAAATGGATCTGGTGTTTCCCATATTCTTCCAGCAGATCTTCAAAACAGCCTTCCGTCTGCCCGATAAACTCAGGTGGGCAGATGCCTTTATGAGTAATCATTCCCCGCAGCAGCTGGCCGGCGACAATCGTGCAGGTATAGCCAGTGGTTCGAGCCATGGAGGTGATCCCGGTCTGAGGATGAAAACGGTCAAGTAGATCATACTGGTAGGTGACCAAGTCCTTCCCCTGCTGTCCTTCCAGGACAACCTGCATCACGGTCAATTCTTTTTCCCCTTCCGCCAAAATCCATTGATCAAAAAGCAGCCGGGAAGTTAGCGAGATTGGTTTCACCTGCTGACCATCAACCTCGATTGGATCTGAACTGAAAAAGCCGCTCTCTCTGAAGATTCGCATTAAATTGGCATGACCGGGAGGATAGCGCAAGGTTTTCTCCCGCATTGAGGGGATAGAGAGAGTACGGCGGAGTGTTCGCAGCCCGTCGGTGTTGAAAGCTTCCAGGGTGCCTGCTCCTTGAAAATCAATCAGCTCAGTACCGGAGAGAGCCGGGTAGATGATTTCTTCCCCGTTCTCTATAAAGCGGGCAGGGCGGGTATATTCTTCCAGCACATCTGCCGGCGAGAAGACTGCCATGTATTCATACGGCCATCGACGAATTTCAGGTAAACCTCCCACATAACAGAGGTAGCTTTCGGTTTTCTCCAGTTTTTCAGTGACATGCCCGGCGATGATGTTGCATAGCCCGGGGGCAACGCCGCAGTCCACTACAGCGGTCACATCGTTTTCTTTTGCCAGGTTGTCCAGCAGGAAAGGATCCTCATTGAAGAAAGAAATATCGACCACATTCTTCCCCGCTGAAATGATTGCCTGCAGGGTACTAAAACCCAGGAAACCAGGAACAGCGCTGATAACCAGATCATAATTTTCCACCAGGGAGGCAATAATGCCTTTCTTTGAAAAATCAACCTGTTTTGTGGTTACCATAGACTCTGCCTTAAGTTTATCGAGTGCTGCCTGGTTAAAATCTACCGCCAGGACATTATACTCATCCTCCCGAGCTAAATCTTTGACAATAGCGCTGCCAACCAAACCTGCTCCCAGAACAATTATTTTCATCCGCATCTCCATTTCTCCTTATTCGCTTATAACATATTTTCTAAGGAATACATCCGCCTTCAGGTAAAAATCCTGAACATTTTCAGCCCGTTTAAAGCCGTGTCCCTCCTCCGGGTAGAGATGATACTCATAGGGCACACCATTCTTTCTTAATGCGCCAACAATTTGTTCTGCTTGGTCAAGTGGGACAATTGGATCTTTCCCTCCCTGGAAGACAGCTACTGGATCGCGGATCTTGTCAGCAGAAAACAGCGGCGAACGCTCCCGATACACACTTGCATCTTTTGGATAGGGACCCAGCAGCCAGCTGGAGTAAAACCGTTCAAATTTAGGTGGATTCTCCAACAGGGTCAAATGATTGGAAATGCCGTAGAGGGTGATCCCCGCCCGGAAAACACCCGGGTAGGTTACCAAGGTTTGCAGCACTGTTAAACCCCCGGAGCTGCTACCCAGGAGAACCATCTTGTCCCGATCAGCCCATCCCTGGTTAGCGGCAAAATGAGCTCCACTAAGGCAATCCTCCACATCCATTACTCCCCACTGCCTCTTCAGAGCTTGGCGGTAATCGCGGCCGTAGCCGGTGCTGCCGTGGTAATTTACCACCAGTACTGCGTATCCCCGACTGGAAAAATACTGCACCCGGGGTTCAAACTCGGCCCATTTCTGCCTGGAGGGACCGCTGTGAATGATGACCATTAACGGAGGCAGGCTATTGTCTGCATAGGAAGGATTATGTGGTGGATAAAATAATCCATGGATCATGTTCCCATCAGAACCAGGCCAGGAGACCGGTTTAGGCAGAGAAAAAATATTTCCGGAGTGTACTTCTGGAGCGGAATTACGGATGACCGTAGTTTGACCATCAGGGGTGAGAGTGATTAAGCGGTGGGGGATATCTCCCCGGGAGGCAATTAACGCGATTTGATTATCTTGCGCTGAAATGGCAAAACCTTCCAGCCAGGTATAGTCTTCATCAAGGTTTATCTGGGATTCCTGTCCGGATTTCAGGTTCACCTGCCAGAGGGAGGAGAAGCCATCCTGGTTGCGGGTGAAAAATATCCGCCGGCTGTCATTGCTGAATCCGTAGGTGCATTGATCCTGCAGCCAGGGGGGCAGGGCATGTTCCGCTTGTGCATGAGTGAGCTGTTTGTGAATACCGGACGCCAGGTTAAGAATGTAGATCTGCCACCAACCGCTTTGGTCAGAGACAAAGGACAGGAAACGTCCGTCCGGAGAGAATTCCGGCTGAACGATAGATATCCCCTTACCTCCGGCAATCAGGGTCTCATCCTTCAATGTAGGTAGGTCTCCAGGATTTTCATTCAGTTCCCCTAGAGAAAGTCGGCTGCTGTCCCAGGGCATGTATGGATGATCCCAGCTGATCCACGCCAGGTGTGACCCATCCGGGTGCCAGCGGGGATAGTTGTAGAAATCAGACCCGGTGACCAGGGGAAGGGGAGAAAAGGAGCCATTAACATCAATTATCGAGATAGTATCGTCGGTCCCATCTGAGTGGACAAAGACCAGGTATTTTCCTGACGGTGAAATCCTGGGTGCCGCAGTCTTGCACAATGAAGTGGTTATTTTTTTGGGCTGGATATCAGCATCTGAGAGCAGGTACAGCTGATTAGATCCTTTCTCGACATAAACAATTGAATCCCCATTTACTGTAAAGGATCCACCTCCATACCCAATTCCACCGCTAACATTAATACCAGGGGATAAATCAAAGACCTCTTCTTTATCAAAAGAATACTGACAGATTTCAGCTCTATTGGAACTTCTTTCTCTCCAGAACAGATCGCTGTTCTTGTTCCAGACAGGTTCACTAAACTCGAGAAGTTTTCCAGTTATTTCCGGGGATATTAATGATGGCCACGTTCCAGCGGGTTTCAGCTGCTTTTTTCTCGACATGGTAGTACTACTTTCGGATTGCGATAATATTACTTAATCTTACTATGAGTTATTTAGATAACATTATTGGTATTTCAATTTGGATGATATTTCGAAATAGCCTGGTCAGGATAGACGTCACCATTATTAATAGCAGAAATCACCCGGTGATGGATTCTGCTTTGATTGAGAGCACCTGGTCATGAATGACCGGGCTAATAGCTACGCCCGATGAATCGGGCTTAGTGAAAATGATAAACGTTATTCCTTCAACTCATATTTGTAGATGGTGTTTCCTTCTTGGTGATGTATTTTTTGGTTTTTTACATAGTTAATAAATACAGAAACTAAGTTTTTACTAATCGTAAAGACCAAATACGAAGTTTGCCAAAAGAAGTGGTTTCCTTCAGGAGTTAATTTATTAATCCTGGTAGATGAAGATCCCTTAATCTGACCGATAAAGTTGGCTGCTGATATAGTTACCGGGATATGAGCAACCAGATGGACATGATTTTCTACGCCGTTCAAAGCAGATACAAATCCCCCTAATCCAATGGCTTTGTTGCGAATGAAAGCATATAATATTGGTCCAATTTGGGCTGTGATAATTGGTTCCCCATATTTTGTTCCCCAGATAATATGGTAATAAAGCTGACTATAAGGCATAAAATACCCCCTTGGACTTTGAAAAGATTATTTCTTAGGGATAATTATAAGCCCTTAAGGGTGCAGTTATTAGCCGGGTGATTTATCACCCGGAGATGGATCCTTATGGTGTTTCAGTTGCCCCTGGGAACAGCTTTGATTGATAACACCTGGTCATGAATGACCAGGTAAACAACTATGCCCGATGAATCGAGCTTGGTGAAAATGATCATTATCCTTTTTCGGAAATATAAAATCCGGGAGCCATAATGTAGATTATTTCATACTCCGCATTGGCTTAAAGGTCATCCGGTGCAGACCGCTGTGTCCGTAGGTTTCAAGGGCTTTCAGGTGATCGGCAGTGCCGTAGCCTTTATTGGTTATAAAATTATATTCTGGATACAGATTGGCAATGGAGATCATCCATTCATCCCGATGAGTTTTCGCTAGGATAGAAGCGGCTGCAATGCTGAGTGATCGGGCATCGCCCTTCACCAAACGAGTTTGGGGAAGGGGGTTATTCGGGAGTACCAGGTGGTCAATCAGCAAGTGCTGCGGTTTTATTATCAATTGATCCACTGCCCGCTGGATAGCCAATCGCGTAGCATTAACGATTCCCACCTGATCAATCTCTGCATTATTGGCGAAACCAACTGCCCAGGCCCGGCTAGTGGATTCAATTAAGATTCTTTGTTCCGCCCTTTCAGCAGCGGACAATTGTTTGGAATCCTGAACACCGGATAAGGTCTTCTGGATTTTTTCCAGGGGAGGAAGGATAACAGCCCCAGCTGATACTGGTCCGGCAAGCGAACCCCGGCCTGCTTCATCAACCCCTGCAACCAGGAGGATTCCCTCGTTCCAGAAGGAGTGTTCAAATAACAAATTTGGTTGGGGAGGAATTAGAGCGGGATCAATTCTCCGGGTCATACATACCTTGATCTGCATTTTGGCGGATTGTTTTGATATCCAATAAGAACTTTAATGCATCCCGGAATGGGTTGACTTTACTCTCCTGGTGAAAGACCCAGGGGATAGGTATTTCTACAATAGTTAACCCTCTTCGCCGGGCAATATACAGCAGTTCAATGTCGAAAGACCAACCGGATAATGTTTGATGTCGAAAAAGATCTTTCGCGGCGGATGCAGAAAAACATTTAAATCCGCATTGCGTATCATTTAATCCCGGCAGCGCAAACAGCTGGATTAAACCGTTCATCAATCGCCCCCCCAGGTGGCGTAACAAAGGTTCATCATATCGGACAGCTCCGGGTGCTTCCCTGGAGGCGATCGCGATGTCAAATCCTTCCAGTTGGGGAGGGAGGAATTTATTTACTTCTTCAATGGGCATGGAAAGATCAGCATCACACATAAAAAGAAATTCCCCCTGCGCTTTGAGCATGCCGCATCTGACAGCAGCTCCTTTCCCCGGCTCTTTTTCAAAGAGTCCCTGGAAATTGGTATACCGGGCTATATATTCCTGGATAATCTCGGCAGAATGGTCCGTGCTGTTATTGTCAACAATCCAGACCTCGGAAGAATAGACTTGTCCTTCAAGGAATGATCCTACCTTGGATAAGGTATCAGGAAGGCGAGATTCTTCATTGTATGCAGGGATGATAATGGAGAGAAAAGGCTTTTGCACGCGATTTCCGTTGATTACTCTACAACGTGATAATCACCAGTGTGATCAGGGTGATGAGGACGATAATTACCAGCCCAACCAGAACTCCGACAATCGTCCATTCTTTACGAGTGAAATTAATCCGGTTGGTGACTTTTCCCAGACTCTCATCAACTTTGGCAACCGCGTCAGGGACCGGGCTGGTTATTCCCCGGGGAGCTTTTTTTGATTTTTCTTTTGCAGGAATCCGGGGGTTGGACAGCAGATTTATCGCAGTTCTGAAATCTATATCGCTGAAAACAGGCTTGGATATTGCCAATTCACGGGCGAAATTTTTAACACCATCTGCCTGGATTACCCGGACTCGGGGGCGGACGGTTTCAACATGCGTTTCCGGCGAGACAAATATCATCACTCCTCGCTCTGTTGGGACAGAGAAATTATGTTGTTTGAGGTAGCCCTCGATTGTTTTTTGGTACAGCCAAGTTTCCCGGATCAGGTTATTTATTGCCAGCTTATACTCATCATCTCGTCCTAGTTCTTCCCAGCGTTTTCCTTCCGCATGGAAGAAACCTTGCTGGGATTTTGGATTTATGACTATTAAGCTGGCCGGGGTAAGTAGAACCACAGGTATAGGTCTGCCAACGTGGGGGATGTTCACATCTCTTAGTAAAACACAATCATTCCCCAGCACTGTATCCAGGATCTCAACAAGTTCTTCCTGGTTTTTTCGGCTCTGCTGCCAGTACCAACCATAGGAAAAGACTCCCTGCATGATATTGAAGATACCAGCAATACCTGACTCGGTCTGAAATTTAGAAAGATCTATTGTCCTCATAGGTGTATCGGCAGATGAATGATTTTCTTAGATTATACCAGTCTCTCTTAGGATAAATCAAACCAGGTCAATTTAATAGACCTTGTTATACAAATTTGTAAATTTGGAGATGGCTGGACCCTAGAAAGGGAAGGTGTAATTATTATTAACCCAAGTCGGGGTGGACGGACTTGAACCGTCGACCTCCGCGTCCCAAACGCGGCGCGCTACCAACTGCGCCACACCCCGGCGAAAACATTAGACTTGCTCAAAGCAGTATAATCTCTATACAAGTGATCGTCAAGGACAGCGATAAAAACGAGGCAGAACAGGAGATGACAGGCAATCTGGTTCAGCATCACCATGCGAAATACAAGGATGATCTATCTTTCTGGAGATCATGGACCAAAGGAAGAGATCCAATTCTGGAATTGGGATGCGGTCACGGCCGGGTAACCATTCCGCTAGCCAGGGTTGGGCGGCAGGTTGTGGGCCTGGATGTGGATTGGGGCAGCATCCAATTTCTGAAATCTGAACTGGTGGGCGATAAAAAGGATCTTGGGAAGCGGATTGATATCATTCAGGCTGATATGCTTCACTTTCGAGTAGATTGCATTTTTGGGTCAGTGATAGTTCCCTGTAATACCTACAGCACGCTAACGGCGCGGGATCGCCAGCTATTGCTTGGTAATTTGGCCGTGGTCCTCCAAAAGAAAGGCTTGTTTATCGCCAGCGTTCCTAACCCATTTTGGATTAAAGCCCTGCATGCAAATCTCTGGGGGAATGATATTGACTATGAGCCGGACCTGGAAACCATTTTTACTCATCCGGAAACCGGTCACCCTGTCCAGGTAAGCAGCCGACTAGCTGCTACTTCAGATGGGATCCGCTGGGATTGGCTGTATGACCAGTTATTTCCAGATGGTCGAATGGAAAGATCAATTCAATCCACTGAACATAAACTCTGCTCGCTGGAAATCTACCAGCAGGAATTTAGAAAGGCTGGTTTCAAGATAAGTGCCATTTTGGGAGATTTTAACGGTGCGGATTTTGATGAAGGTTCTCCTTACTTGATTCTGGTTGGTGTAAAAGATCTGTAATTATTTCCTGGTCCCTGATTTTCTGCTGATGCAGGGATATCAGGATTTCCCTGTTAATATTTTATAGATATAGCTTTTGTTTTTTTCTAATAGTTTGTTAGTGTTCTTCTTATAATCAGCCTTTATCATAATTGGTAGATAAAACAACAGTTCACTTACTGATAAATTAGGAGCACAATATGTCCATGTACATAAAACCCTATCATCGTTATCAAAGTCGCCCAGTTTATAACTGGGGGGCAGTTGAAAGCGATATTCATATCCCGCTGGATGTCATTGTTGAGAATGACTCCTATGTGATTGAAATGATTGTTCCTGGATTGGAACCTGATGATCTGGAAATTGAGATTGTAGAAAAGACTATCGATATTCAGGGCGAATTCAAAGCTGCGGATGAAGATGTAAAATACCTGCGCAAGGAACGGCCAATAGGAAAATTCAGACGAGTTATCCGCCTGCCCAAATTGCTGGAAATGGAGAAATCTGAAGCCGATTTGAAAAATGGAATACTTTCCCTTCGGGTGCCGGTTGCTGAAGAAGCACTTCCCCGCAAGATTAAGATCAAAGCAAAATAACCATCCATATCTCTCCAAATATTAGTAGGGGAAGAGCTGGTAATTTACCAGCTCTTCTGCTTTTACAGGCATGAATTAATTCCCTGCCAGGTACAGGAATCACCCAGCATTTATTTAAGCGGATTGGAATCAGGTATAATTGTTTTATTAGTTTGGCCATCACCGAGGAGGTTCGAATGACCATTAATGAAGATGATCTCAATGATGATCTGAAAAAGAAAATTGACGAGGCTGAAATGGAAGCCCAAATTAAGGAATCCAATACTGAGTCAGAGCCTACATCTTCCTTTGAAGAGGAAGTTACGGAAAGCCCTGAGGTAATCCCGGATGAAAAGAAGAAACCCGGTAAAGCCCGGTTGATTTTTCGCCGGATCCTGATCTGGTTGGTTGTGATCGCGATTGCGTTCGCTGGAGGCTTTTTTGTTGATGCAGTTCTCCGTTATCAGCCAGAGAAAGCAAAGGTCGCGGCATTGACAGAAGAGAGCACTTCTGCCCAGGCAGAGATCACCAATCTTGAAGCGGAAATTGAACGGTTGAGCGTTTTTGAGGAACATAATGTGAGTTTGACTGAGGAAATAACGGATATCACAACTCACATTACCATCTTAAGCGCCCGGGCAGCTGTCGCCGATGCAACCCTGGCTTTGGAGCAGAACCGGCTTGCTGATGCAAAACTGGCCCTGGACAAGGTAGGATCTACCCTGGAGACATTAAAGACCAGGTTAAACGATGACCAGGTTGAAGTTGTAGACAATATGCTTCAGCGTCATCAATTAATTTTGATTGAATTGGAAGACGACAGTTTTTCCGCCCAAACCGATATGGAAGTTTTGGCGGCTAAACTTAACGCCCTGGAAAATACTTTGTTTGCGTCTCCCTGATTGAGCTTTCGTAGAAATAAAAAAACGCCTCCATTGTTGGAGGCGTTTTTGTTTGTAATCTTAACGGGGCTGTCTAAAAAGTCAGCCCCTTTTCAGTTTAATAAAAGAAATTCGAAGAAAAAGGATGCCAT
>CAZHHT010000047.1:0-21961 GCA_964532455.1 uncultured Anaerolineales bacterium | reverse complement strand
GTCCCAGAGATGTAGTAATAGACAAACACGGACATATATATGTATCTGACACCGGAAATAAACGGATTGTTGTATTTGATCTTGATGGCCAATTCCTGGCTGAGTTTGGAGATGTCGGAATGGGTGACGGTCAATTTGATGAACCTTCCGGGTTAGCTCTGGATAATCAGGGTAACTTATATGTTGCGGATACCTGGAACCAGCGGATACAAGTATTCTCCCCGGATATTAACGGAGTTGCACAGAATTTTGTGAGCAAGTGGAATGTGGAAGGCTGGTACGGTCAATCCCTGGATAATAAACCCTACCTGACAATCGGCGCTGATGGCAACGTGTACGTTAGCGATCCTGAACTTTCCAGAATCCTGGTATTCGAACCAGATGGTGAAGTCATCTCTACCTGGGGCACACTCGGGGATAGTTTATCAAATCTGAACTATGCCACCGGTCTCAGCGCGGATGAAGAGGGCGGTATCTGGGTCAGCGACACAAAAAACGACCGCATCCTGCATTTCTTACCTACCACGCAGTAAATATAATCCTGGAAAAACTCAAAAACCTCCCTTCAACAAGATGGGAGGTTTTTTTGGTAAGAAATTATCCCTAAAACACATCTAATACCTGGTATTTATGACAATATTTCCACTTTGCCGTACTATGAAACAGCTTAATAAAAGACTGAGAATTCTGGAGAAAATATGACAAGTTATCCATCACCTGAAATAACACCCGAAAAACAATATGCCAGCCGGCGGGAATTTATCAAAGCTTTGGGTGTTGCTGGCGTTAGCGCAGCTGTCCTGGCTGCCTGCCAAGAAAAACCTTTCCTATCGGGAGATGATATTACCGGTGAAACTGGTCTTTCGCCGCAAGCAGGCAGTGCAACGGACGAGCTTGGTGACGGGTTAACCTCTTATGATGATGTGATCAGTTATAACAATTTTTACGAATTTACAACGGATAAGGAAGGCGTAAAACGCCTGGCAAAAAATTTCCGTACTTACCCCTGGGAAGTACAAATCAGCGGATTGGTGGAAAATCCAGACACCATTTCCATTGACGAGATCCGCCGCCGATATCCTACAGAAGAACGCATCTACCGGATGCGGTGTGTTGAAGGCTGGTCAATGGTGATCCCCTGGCAGGGTTTTCCGCTTGCTGCGCTGCTAGAAGACGTGCAGCCCACGTCAGATGCCAAATATGTCCGGTTTGAATCCATCTATGATCCCAAGGAACTTCCCGGTCAAAAGAACAAATATTTCCCCTGGCCGTATGTGGAAGGACTCCGGCTGGATGAGGCTTATCATGACCTGACCATCCTGGCGACCGGGTTGTACGGCAAAGATCTGCTCCCTCAGAGCGGTGCGCCGGTTCGCTTGGTAGTGCCCTGGAAATACGGTTTTAAGAGCATCAAATCCATTACCAAGATCGATCTGGTATCGGAAATGCCTGTTTCGCTGTGGATGGAATCCGCGCCAAATGAATATGGTTTCTATGCTAATGTTAACCCTGCAGTAGACCATCCTCGCTGGTCACAAGCCACGGAACGCCGGATCGGGGAAATTTCCCGCCGGGCAAGCCGGTTGTTTAATGGATATGAACCACAGGTAAAAAAACTTTATGAAGGTATGGATCTCACAAAATATTTCTAAAAACTGGAAGGAATATAAACGCCCCCTGGTTTCTATCCTTCATCCACTGACCCACGTTGGATCAATACTCCCCTTCGTTGTCGGTTTGTGGGATTTCTGGCAAAATAATCTGGGGGCAAATCCAATTTTAGCAATCACCCATCGGACCGGAAAAACAGCCATCATTCTATTGATGCTTTCTTTGGCCGTTTCACCTCTTCGACTGCTGTTGAATTGGCCCCAGATTAACAAACTCAGAAGACCACTTGGGTTATATGCCTTCAGCTATACTGCGATTCATTTTTCTATCTTTATCATTTTGGATTACGGTTTTCATTGGCAATCCATCCTGCAAGCCATTTTAACCAGAAGGTTTATCCTCATCGGATTCACGGCGGGTGTAATCTTGTTGCTGCTGGCAGTCACCTCGCAAACCTTCTTTCTCAAGAAACTCGGAAAACATTGGAAAAAAATCCACCTTTTTGTTTACGCTGCAGGTGTGCTGGCCGGTACCCACTTCATTCTGGCTGTTAAGCCGGGCGTTTTGCGACCCTGGTATTATGCCGGCATTATCCTGATCCTGCTCGCTTTTCGGCTTCCCCCGGTTCAGGCTTGGGTGAAAAGAGAACCAAAACCCACTCTGTAATTTTTTCGCCTTAGGCCCATCTCCATTATTAGTCATATCTTTTACAGGACGCTCATCACATTTTCGTTTTGCATGGGTGTAGTGGTATACCTCTGAATGGTATAATCTTCGCGATGTTAAACCTCTTCTCAAAATAAATGGGAAAGGAAAACGATATGAAACTTCATGAATATTATTCCAAAAGAAGATTTTCAGAGTACGGGATTCCGATCCCCAAAGGCGAGATAGCTAAAACACCCCAGGAAGCACAGAGAATCGCTGAAGAGCTTGGTGGACCAGTGGTTATAAAATCTCAGGTTCTAGTAGGCGGTCGCGGTAAAGCCGGAGGAATCAAAGTTGCCCAGGATCCAAAAGAAGCTTATCAACACGCGGAAGATATCCTGAAGCTGACCATCAAAGGGTTACCAGTCCGTAAAGTCCTGGTGGATCAGGCGGCAGATATCAAGGATGAGATCTACCTGGGCATCACGAATGACCGGTCAGCACGAAAACCGGTAATCATGGCTTCCGCAGAAGGGGGAGTAGATATCGAAGAAGTCGCCCATAAAACCCCAGAAAAGATCATCAAATGCCGTATTGATCCCTTGATGGGATTGCAAAGTTACCAGTCTCGTGACCTGGCGGCCGGAATTGATCTCTCTCGGGATCATTGGAGAGCTTTCGGAAAAATCGCCCATGGTCTCTGGCAAGCTTACATCGGCAGTGATGCCACCCTGGCTGAAATCAATCCCCTGGTTGTCACTGGAGAGGGTCAACTTCTGGCAGTCGATGGAAAGATGGTATTGGATGATAACGCGCTTTTTCGCCATCCTGATCTGGAGAAATACCGGGACCTGGATATAGATAAAGAAGCAGAGATTCAAGCTCGTGAACACGGATTGTCATTTATTAAACTGGGCGGCAATATCGGCTGTATGGTGAATGGCGCCGGCTTGGCCATGACAACCATGGATATCATCAAATTATTTGGCGGAGAACCGGCAAATTTTCTGGACATTGGCGGGGGAGCAAGTTCAGAGAAAGTCGCTGCAGCCCTGGAGATCATACTTTCAGATTCCAATGTAAAAACCGTTCTGTTTAATATCTTTGGCGGAATTACCCGCTGCGACCTGGTAGCAATGGGCATCCTGGAGGCACTTAAGGATGTTAAGACCGATATTCCAATGGTCGTCAGGCTGGTTGGGACCAATGCTGCAGAAGGACGTCAGCTGCTGAAGGATGCATCAATGGAAACAGCAGACACTTTGGCAGAAGCTGCCAAAATGGCTGTTGCCGCTGCCAAAGGGTAGCGCAACAAAACAGGAAGCTACGGAGATAAGAATGAGCATTTTAGTAAACAATAATACCCGCCTTCTGGTCCAAGGAATTACAGGACAGGAAGGTATATTTCATACAGAAAAGATGGTTGAATATGGAACTCGGGTCGTCGCTGGCGTTACACCTGGAAAAGGCGGCGAATGGGTTTTGGATGGGAAAATCCCCGTTTTTGATTCTGTGAAAATCGCTAAAGATGCTACCGGCGCGAATACCTCAGTGATTTTTGTTCCTGCCAGATTCGCCGCAGATGCCATGTTTGAAGCGGCAGACGCTGGCATTGAATTAATCATCTGCATCACAGAGGGAGTACCGATCCTTGACATGATGCGGGTCAGGAATTATTTAGATCAAAAGGATGTCCGGCTGGTAGGACCAAACTGTCCTGGGCTGCTTACACCATCAGAAGCTAAAGTTGGAATCATCCCTGGAAACATTGCCATCCCGGGAAATATTGGTGTAGTCTCCCGTTCAGGTACTTTAACCTATGAAATCCTTTATGCCCTGAAAAACCTCAAATTGGGTGTATCAACCTGTGTTGGGATTGGAGGAGACCCGATCAACGGGACAAATTTTATTGATACGTTAATGTTGTTCCAGGAAGATCCTGATACTGAAAAAATAGTTCTGATCGGAGAAATTGGTGGAACCGACGAGGAACAAGCTGCAGAGTATATCTCCAAAAACGTCACTAAGCCAGTGGTTGCCTTTATTGCCGGCCGCACCGCCCCCCCCGGTAAACGGATGGGACATGCGGGCGCTATTATTCAAGGAGGCACAGGATTAGCAGAAGATAAAATCAAAGCACTGGAGAAAGCCCGGGTAAAAGTCGCCAAACACCCGGAAGAAATCCCCTCTCTGCTTTAAAGGAAACTAAAAAAGTCTGCCAAAATCGGCAGACTTTTTTAGTTTTTATCATAACGTTTTCAGATTACATTTTTTCTTCCAAGAATTGGACAGCATCCCCAACGGTGACGATCTTCTGGGCATCTTCATCAGAAATTTCGCCCCCAAACTCATCCTCGAATTCCATGATTAACTCCACCAAGTCAAGGGAATCCGCTTCCAGATCCTCCCGGAAACGAGCTTCTTTTGCCACTTTGGACGGATCAACCGCCAGCAATTCAATAATTATGTTCTTTACCTGCTCAAATGTATCGGCCATGATGGCTCCTCCTTGGCTCCAAACTTAATGATTCAATAATATCTTTGTTAACAAATTAAATAGGCTTTCGTTTCTTTTCGTTTCCCGGTTTGTGTGTATTGTAACCTCAGGAAGGGAGATGTCAAGGTTCACTGAACTAACCTGAACTTACGTTGACACCGAGGGGGGTGACTGTTACCATACCAACATCATAAGGACCTTTTATGCAAAAAAAGAGCTCCTCCATCAGCAGTAGAAAAGCAGACCATATCCGGATAAATTTAGACCAGAATGTTCGTTCCGGTTTAACTACCGGGCTGGAAAATTACCGGTTTACTCACCAGGCACTACCGGAACTGAATCTGGATGATATCAGGCTCGATTTCTCCCTCTTTGGTAAAGATCTCGATGCCCCTCTGTTCATATCCTCCATGACTGGCGGAACTGAAGACGCAGCAACTATCAACCGCAACCTGGCGACGGCCGCTCAGGAAACAGGGATACCCCTGGGAGTAGGGTCGCAGCGGGCTGCTCTGGAAGATTCCGGTTTAGTTGATACATTTCAGGTTCGAGAGGCTGCGCCCGATGTTCTCCTTTTCGCCAACCTTGGCGCGGTGCAGCTTAATTATGGCTTGAGTGTGGAGGATTGCCATCGGGCTGTAAATATGATCGGAGCGGATGCTTTGATTCTGCATCTAAACCCACTCCAAGAAGCAGTCATGCCGGATGGAAACACCCATTTTGCCGGTCTGCTGGATAAAATTGAAGGAGTTTGTAAAACCCTGGATGTACCGGTGATCATAAAAGAAGTCGGCTGGGGATTTTCCAAACAAGCAGCTGTCCAATTAAAAAATGCCGGAGTTTCAGCGCTGGATGTTGCCGGTGCGGGAGGAACTTCCTGGACCGAGGTGGAAATGCATCGGGCAGAAACGGATAATCAGCGGAAAATCGCCTCCGCTTTTGCAGATTGGGGAATCCCAACCGCAGAAACAGTTCAAATCGTTCATTCTGCTGTTCCTGAATTGCCTCTATTTGCCTCCGGGGGATTAAGGAATGGGGTAGATGTCGCCAAATGTATTACCCTCGGGGCAGTAATGGGTGGATTGGCTGGACCATTCCTGAAAGCCGCTGTTCACTCCCCCCAGGCTGTAATAACCGAGATCAACAGAATAAAAAAAGAGATCCAGATATGTATGTTTGCCATCGGCGCCAGTGATTTAGATTCCCTCTCCCTGTCCCAACTGATTAAAAACAACTCCTCATGAACAAATCTTCCAGATTTTCCATATTTGCCGAAAAAGCCAGACCTGCTCTACGGGAGGAATTAAGGGTAGCCATCGCCTCGTCAGCAGATCAAGGTACACCAGAACTGCATAATATGATTACCTATCAGCTGGGCTGGACCGGAGAAAACGCAGGTCCTAAAGCCGAGGGAAAACAAATCCGACCCCTTTTAGTTCTGTTGGGAACAGAATCTGCCGGTGGTGATTGGAAGGCAGCTTTACCAGCAGCAGCAGCCGTAGAACTGATCCATAACTTTTCTCTCATCCATGATGATATCGAGGATAACAGCTCACTCCGGCGTGGAAGGCCCACGGTGTGGAAAAACTGGGGAGAAGCCCAGGCTATCAACACCGGTGATGCCGTTTTTGCCTTGGCAAATATATCCTTGTTGAACTTAAAAAAGACACTGTCAGCAGATATCGCACACCAGGCCGGAAAACTGTTCCACGCCGCTTGCTTTCGTCTGACCCAGGGTCAGCACCTGGATATCCTCTTTGAAAACCGGGATATGGTTTCTCTGGATGAGTATTGGCAAATGGTGGGTGGAAAAACTGCCGCCCTGTTGGCGTTCAGCTTGGAAGTAGGTGCCTTGTGCGCTTCTGTTCCCTATGCTCTTCAATCCAACTACCGGGATTTTGGACATTATCTTGGACTGGCATTTCAAGCACAGGATGATATTTTAGGGATCTGGGGAGACCAAGAGCAAATCGGAAAATCCAATACCAGCGATCTGATCACCGGCAAAAAAACCCTGCCGGTTTTGTATGGTTTGGCGCAAAAAAAAGAATTTTATGAACGCTGGTCTGCAGGATCAATCCATTGTGAAGAAGCTTCGGATTTGAGTCGGATGCTGGAAGCTGAAGGGGGCCGTGCCTATGCGCAAAACACTGCTGACCGCCTGACGAATCTCGCCCTCACTGCCCTGGAAAACGCCCAACTGGATGGCGAGGCCGGGGATACACTGCGGGAATTAGCCGACGAACTCCTTCATCGAAAAGTATAAACAGTTCGTCGGAAATTCCAGTATTCCTCCCTTTTTACCCTCCAATAACTCATCTTTTTTAACTCTAAACCACCAATTTTGGCCCATAACTCCTTTATCAATCTACCTTTCATCAGACACTATCCATCCCCCGATGTTCTGGTATAATTGCCGCTGTCTATTGACAAAGATAAGATAAAAGAGTGATCTTATGGCGAATGAGAGTAAAAAAATTTGCCCAACCTGCGGAACCCGCATCAAGGAAGATGCGGAGCGCTGCCCGGTTTGCGGCAGTACTTTAAACGGAACAAAGGCAGATGCCCAGGTCGTCCGCGGGGGACGAATGCCAGAGATCACCCTTGGACTCCCTTCTGTAATCGGATTGGTGGTTTTTTTCCTGGCAATCGGCGCCGGAATGGTTTACCTGGCTTTACAGCAAACCGGTGCGATGGTGGACACCACCATAACACCCACCCTGACCCAAACAGTGACATTAACACCCACTACAACACCGGAACCACCAACGGTTACCCCTTCACCGATGCCGACCCCCACCCCATTAACCTATGTCGTCGTTGCCAATGACTCCTGCTTGGCAATCGCTGCCCGGTTTGAGGTCTCGATAAAATCCATTGTTCTCCTCAATAGTATCCCGGCTTCGTGCGATACGCTGTTTGAGGGGCAAGAACTGCGAATACCGCATCCTACGCCAACAGCTACATCTTTCCCGACTGCCACTTTAAGCGGAAGAGAGGGCACCCAGGCAGCGTGTGACAAAGTAGCCTACAAAGTCTCTGAAGGGGATACACTTAATACTATTGCTCTGAACTATAACGTGCCGGAAGAAGCCATTAAATCCTATAATGGCATGGTGAGCAACACTGTCTATGAAGGGCTCACACTGATCATTCCGCTTTGTGAACGGGCTGCAACACCGGGTCCTTCCTCAACGCCCACACCGCCCCCGCCTTACCCGGCACCCAATCTGCTGCTGCCGCTGGATGGCGCAGTTTTCTCTCTCAGTGATAACCAGGTTACCTTGCAGTGGTCATCTGTAGGTTTAATCAATGCCAATGAAGCTTACCAGATCTCTGTAATGGACCTCACCGAAGGCAAAGGTCGAACACTGGTGGAGTACGTGACGGATACAAAATACATCATTCCTGGATCCTTCCGAGCAAGTGAAGACTCCCCCCATATATACCGCTGGACCATCAGCACAGTCCGTCAGGTAGATGTAGATGAGAACGGCGATTCAATCTGGGAGAGCGCTGGCAGCGAGAGTGAAGCGCGTGTATTTATCTGGACTGGTGAAGCTATTGCAGAAACTACACCCACCCCCTAGGAAATTGTTTTAAAATATATGGGCCCGGGATTTATTTCCGGGCTTTTTTTTTATTAAAAGTAATTGTTACCGAACCCATCCTTCGACAAGCCTTTCCTGGGTGGAGTGCAACCCCTCGAAAAGGGGGCTGGTTTCAGTCCTTAGCTTTTGTAAGGGGAAAACTGATTTCTACCTGGTGGATCGCCCCTACGCTTTTGTCCTTCCGCCTGTCCTGAACGAAGTTGAAGGGAGTGCAACGAGGAATCCATCAAGAGATCATACGATAAAAACATTTGAACTTCCAATTTGACCTGTTCTTGGAATTTGATCTCATCATGGATCCTTCGCAGGGGCTCTCCTGAGAGAACACCGAGCACAGTCGAGGTGGTAGTTGAAGGGCTCAGGATGACAAATGGGGAAGGAGTCCCACTTCAGTGGGACTTAGGTTGCATAGCCCGTGATTTAGATCGCCGGGTGATCGTTAATCGAGTGAGATTTCTTCGCTGGGCTCGCAATGACAGATTAAGTTGCCCCCGCCACCCTTCGATACGAGCTCTTTTCATTCGCCCTACTCAGGATGCCTAGATAGAATTCTTAATAATATGCCTCATGAGTAATCGTAGGAGCGATTCCTGTCCTGCGCCCAAAGGAAGTGACGAAGGGCGATGAGTCGCCCTTATGACACAAAGGGGCCTGTCTGAAAAGTCCAAATTTCTCAAAAGACCCCCCACATCGAGATGAATATTTGATCAATTATGAGGATTTTTCCCCACCCTGAGGGTAAAATTTAGCGAAATAAGCTTTTTCCCCACCACTCGCCTTACTTTTAGGACAGCCCCTTTGTGTTCAGTCCGGGAATTAATGTCCGGGAATTAGTGAAGGGAATTCAAATCTTTCCTCTTAATCGGCGCTTACGGATCAAGCGCACACTGTTGGATCGACATGCTGAACAGGTTCGCTCTGAATTGGAATTGTAAATTTCGCTCCATGAGTAACCGCAAACCAAACACTGATAATCCGCCGGTTGATTTTCATCTTTTGCCCTCGGATTGCGCGGACCGGGAACCCTGGCTTCCTTCAATAACGAGCGGGTATCCTGGATCATTTCCACTTCTACTGCCAACCGTTTTTCCTCAACTTGTTTCATGATATGCTGCCAGCGGGCTCCTTCAGCCGCGGAACA
This sequence comes from uncultured Anaerolineales bacterium, assembly GCA_964532455.1. Lineage (GTDB taxonomy): Bacteria > Chloroflexota > Anaerolineae > Anaerolineales > UBA11858 > B10-G9. The sequence continues at coordinate 12,453 of CAZHHT010000047.1, read as the reverse complement.
CCATTCCACCATCAATCTCCCAGGATCTACACCAATTTTATCCAATCCGTCCCAGAGACCATCCACACGTCGGGTGGTGCTGCGGTTGGCGTCAATATAGTGGCAATCCACATAATGGCAGCCAGATACCAGGACAACGGGAGCTCCTTTTTTAAAGGCATACCAGACAAATTCCGGACTTACGCGTCCGGAACACATGGTCCGGATGATATGTGCATGGGGGGGGTACTCCATCCGTCCCACACCTGCAGTATCTGCTCCAGCGTATGAGCACCAATTGCAGGCGAAAGTTACAATCGAATCCTGCGGATTTTCTTCCAGCATAGCGTCAATCTGGGCATAAATGGATTGATCAGAAAAATGACGCATTTCTATGGCGTTAAATTTACACTCAGCCGCGCAGGTTCCGCAACCGGTGCAGGCCGCGGTGATGACCTCGGCTGCCTGCCCTTTTTCCCAGACAATGGCGCTGAAGGGACAAACATCCGCGCAAATACCGCAATTTTTACACAGCTCCTCATCAATTACAGCGGTAATGGCATCCACCGAGAATTGATCCTTGTTTAACAGAATAGAAGCCCTGGAGGCCGCAGCGCTAGCCTGAGTGACACTTCCACGGACATCCTTGGGGCTTTCCACACCACCGGCAATAAAGACGCCTTTCGTGGGTGTATCGACCGGGCGCAGTTTCGGGTGGGCTTCACGTAAGAATCCACTGGGAGATTTTGAGAGACTGACCATCTGCCGAATGATCTCCGTATTTTTAGCCGGGACAGCCCCAACAGCCAATACCACCAGATCAAAACTGTGGTTTTCCAGCCGGTTGCGGGTTGTATTTTCCACCGTCAGCTGAAGATTTCCTGTATTTGGATCCTCCACCACATCACCGGGTAAACCTCGAATATACTTTACTCCGTTTCCTTTACTGCGCATCAACAATTCCTCAAACCCTTTGCCAAAGGCGCGCAGATCCGTATAAAACACAGTGGATTCCACTTCCGGATGGGCATCACTCAAGTATTGAGTTGTTTTAATGGTGTTCATACAGCAGAAATTGGAGCAGTAAGGGTTTCCTCGTTCCGGATCCTGTGTTCTTGACCCTACACATTGAATGAAACCAATTCGTTTTGGGAAGGCGAGATCACTCGGCCTGCCTAATTGACCTTCCAGTGGACCCCCTGTGCAAATCAGTCGCTCAAATTCCAGGCTGGTCACCACATTTGAAAAACTTGTGTAACCATATTCATTCAGCGGGGTTGGATCATAGATATCCATACCGGTCGCAACGATCACAACGCCCACGTCTATATTAATAATTTCATCTTGCATGGCAAAGTCGATACAAGATTTTTCGCAGGCTTCAATACATTTCCCGCAAGCAATGGGATTCTGCCCCAGGCATTCATCCGCATTCACAATATAAGCCGAGGGAACAGCCTGGGGAAATGGCAGGAAGATCGCCCGGCGGCTTCCCAAACCCTCCTGGTACTCATCCGGGATTACAATCGGGCAGACCTCCACGCAATCCCCACAGGAAGTGCACTGGGTTTCGTCTACATAACGGGCTTTTTTACGGATCCGTACTTTAAAATTACCCACATAGCCGGCGATATCTTCTACTTCTGAAAATGTTAGTAATTTGATTTTTGGATGTCGACCGACATCCATCATTTTAGGTCCAAGAATTCAAATACTACATTCGATATCCGGATACACTTTATCCAGCTGGGCCATTATTCCGCCGATAGATGGTTTCCGTTCTACCAGGTATACCTGATGTCCAGAATCAGCCAGATCAAGAGCGGCCTGGATTCCCGCCACACCACCTCCGATCACCAAGGCAGCATCGGTCACCTGGATCTGCTCTTCATCCTGGGGAATCAGCCAGCGCGACCGGGCAACAGCCACTTTTACTGTCTTTTTTGCTTTTTCTGTAGCTGCCTTTTTATCGCTTGCGGTCACCCAGGAACAATGCTCCCTGATATTTGCCATCTCCAGTAAATAGGGGTTTAACCCGACCCCTTCAATACATTTACGGAAGATCACTTCGTAGGAAGTTGGTGAACAAGATGCAACCACAACCCGGTTGAGATTGTGTTCAATAATGGCCTGTTGAATCTCCTGTTGACCCGGATCTGCACAGGTATATTTATTCCGGATCGCAGCGATCACCCCTGGCAGTTTGGCTGCATACTCCCTGACAGCTTCGGTGTCTACCGTTCCGGCAATATTTGATCCGCAATCACAAACAAAAACCCCAATGCGTAAATTGTTATCTGGCAAAGGTAACCTCCTCTCGGTCACTTTCTCTTTGGTCTCAGCCATAGGGTTCGCATTCAATATGAATATCTATAATTGTTCAGCAATTAATGTAGTCAGGTCGCGGATATTGATCTGAACTTCCTCTTCCAGGACCGGATCGTTCTGAGCGCATTTAAAATGAATTTGGCATTTTACACAAGCTGTGATCAGCAGCTCTGCCCCGGTTGATTTTGCCTCCTTCAACCGCTCTACCTGGATCTTTTTGTTCACCTGACCGCAGGAAGACCAGCAACTTGTTCCGCAACAGAGGCTGGCTTTCCGATTGTGGTCCATCTCCTTGATCTCATATCCCAGTCCCTGGATCAAATCTCGTGGCGATTGATAAACGCCGGAAAATCTACCCAAACGGCAGGGATCCTGATAGGTAACTCGTTTGTGAGCAGTGTCAGGATTTTGCGGGAGGTTGTCCAACAAATCTGTTTCTGCCAGCAGTTCTGCCAGGTGCAGTACCTCCATCCCAGAATCACCAATGGTGTCCGGATAAGTGTGTTTTAGGGTCCAGGCGCACTCGGGGCAGGTGGTGACGATACGTTTTGCTCCTGTATTCTTTAAGATTTCTAAATTCGCTTCCCCTAATTTGCGAAAGGCTGCCATATCACCCTGCCAAAATTGATCATGACCGCAACAACGCTCATCTGCTAATACTATGGGTTCAATACCGAGGTGGTTGAGGATCTTTAAGGCAGCTCTGGCAATCTCTATTCCTTCTATATTTAATTTGCCAAACGCGGCGTCATAATAGGGCAAACAACCAGTAAAATACACCGTATCGGATTCTTCAGAGGTTTTGAGACCGTTCCCAATCCAATCCAATCGGTTTTGCTTCAATTCAGGATCTGTCATCATCCGGCCCCAGGTTTGGATCATCCCGCCGTGGGTGCAATCGCCGGAACGATTCTGATCCCTGGATACTTCCCTGACATTCTGGATAAAATCAGAAAAAGATACAAGGGAAGGACAAACCTTAGTACATTGATTACAGGTTAAGCAGGACCAGAGAAGCGGGTCATCTAAAACTTCATCCTCGCCCAAACCGATCGCCGTTTCTACCAACAACCGGGGGCTTGTATAGCGGTCAACTACATGCCGCGTAATAGGACAGACTGAACTGCATTTTCCGCAATCAAGGCAAAGCCATACTCGGTTTGATTGGATGATCTGTTTTAATCCGTTCATTGATTTTCTTGGTTTTCCTCTATTCCTTTCACAAATCTTTGGATATTCCCCACAAAGGATTTGCCATTCCCGGCAGCTACAAAATCCAATTGACATTGATTATCCTGATAACCCAGGAGTTTTAAAAGATTTCTGGTTTCCAGAAAAACCTGCTTGATTTGTTGACTGCCAGTTTCATAATGGCATTCACCTTCAAGACAACCCAATAGATACACACCTTTGGCGCCTCTCTCAAACGCCTTCAGAATAATCCCCGGAGTGATGCGCCCCAAACAAGAAATCCGGATCGGGTGCACCGAGGTAGAATAGGATCTTTTTTCTGCGCCCGCTGCCTCAAGTCCGCTGTAGGCATTCCAGTTACAGGTAAATAAGATGATTTTTGAACCCTTTTCTTGTATCTTCATATCAACTCAAGATCGCATCCAGCATCTCTTCCAGCTGCATATCTGAAGCGCTTTTTGATGTAATCGCTCCGGAGGGACAAAGAGCAGCACAGATGCCGCAGCCTAAACACAATTTCGGATCAATCCGTGAATATCGTCCAGAGGCTTCCTCAACAAGATCCGGTATACCAAATCCACATACTTCAACACAGGTTCCACACGCACGGCAGCGGGATTTATCAACCTCAGCTGCGGAGGAAGTAGTCCGGTTGTTAATCCGACTTATCCAGGAAGCAATCCGGGCCGCTGCGGCCCGACCTGAAATCCCGGCATCCACTTCAGGTGGTGTAACAATCACTCCAAAATCCAGTGAGTTGGTCTGATTATTTACCAAAGGTAGAAGAGATCGTCCATCCGGCATCTTCAGGACATCCCTAAACTTCCCCAATTCCTCTTCATCTCCTGGAGTTATGACCAGTAAATCAGCTCGCGTTTCAGATATTTCATTGTTAATTTGAAAATGACCACCAACCCGCAGGATCTCAGAAGGGATATACCCGGAAATCTCTGCGGATATGCCTAGTTGATTAAGTGATGAGCTGCAAACCTGCCCGGCAGGATCGCCTCCAAGTATCAAGACTTTTTTTGGATCCAGAGAGAAAAGCGGTTTTCTAGACTCTGCAAATCGCAATCGCGCCAGGGCGGTTTTTATCAGGGATTTCGCAGTCGCGGTAGCTTTTTCCGGGTTATCCATATGCACCCAGGCACACTGCTCCCGGATGTTTACAAATTCAATGGGCGTGATGGTCTCCAGGGATGAAAATACTCCCAGATTCTCTTTACAGCGCAGGCGCTGATAAGTACAGCTAAAACAAACCTGATCCAGGGAGCAGCAGGTACAGGCCGCCAGGATCACTTTACTCAGGTTTTGCTCCTGAATGATTTCTCTGAGTTCATCAGCAGCTTCTTCAGAACAAGAAAAAGGCAGCTCCTGGGTGTGGACTATCCCGGACCAGCCGGCTGTTTCTTCAGCGAGTGAATGGGTATCCACAATTTCGGAAATCTCTCCGCCGCACTGACATAGGAATATTCCGATTCTGTCAGTGATATTCTCGGGTGAAGCTTCCGGGGAGAGAATTTGGAGCGATTTGGCAGGAATTACTTTCAAATTACGCATCACCTGAAAAGCGGCAGCTGATCCTGCATACAGATCATCCGCAGGAATCCGGTAGATGTTCATATCATCATACTCTGTCATTGAATCATCCGCTATTATCACAGCATCGAGATCTAAGACAGTCCTTGATCCGATCTGGTTATGAATCACCGCCCCCGGTTTACACACCTCTACACAGGCCATGCACTCACTGCAGGGTCCGCAGATCAGGCAGCGTCCTGCTTCTTGAAGTGCTGCTTCTTCCTCGAGAGTCAAATCCACTTCACTAAAATTGTTTTCCCGATCGCTCACGGGCAGGCGAGGAATCAATGTCCTATTTATCCTGGCCTCTTCTCTTTGATCAATCCTGATTTGCATTTCTTCCTTGCTAAGAATTACTTCCGGGGGACTCTGCAGTCTAATCTCAAGTGATTTTCCCTCCAGGAAATGGTCGATAGCTTGGGCAGCATGGTGCCCTTCCCCCACAGCATCTACTACAAAAAAGGTTGTTCCACGGCGCACATCTCCTGCGGTAAATACACCTTGCATAGTTGTCATCATCTGGCTATCAGTCTTTATTCCTTGCGGTGAAAGCACAGCAATCCGTTCATCTTTCGGTAAAAATGAAAAATCCGGCCTTTGACCAACGGCCCAAATCACTAGATCCCCAGAAATAAGATGTTCAGTACCAGGAAGTTCTGTGAACTGGCGTTTTCCATTAATTACCTCTCCAACCTCTGCTTCCAAACATTCCACACCGGCAATATCATTGTTATCGAGGATTACCTTTTTAAATACCCGCCCCCGGATGATTTCGATTCCCTCTTCTTCAGCTTCCATGATTTCATTAAACGATGCTCTTAACCCTCTGCAGACAAGTCTAACTTCTGGAGTCCCCAACCGAACTGCCACCCTGGCAGCATCCATGGCAACATCCCCGCCCCCCAGAACAATGATTTTTCTGCCACTGAGATCAATTTCTTCCCCCAGGCACACTTTCTTAAGGAAATCAAGACTTAGCCAGTTCTCCGGATGATCAGCATTTTCAATGGAAATTTTCACTGCCTGATGTGCACCCGTAGCAATAAGTACAGCATCATATCCATCTTTAAAAAGCCCGGGTATATCATCCACCCAGGTATTAAGCTTAAGTTCAACTCCTTCCGAAAGGATCTGTTGAATTTCCCAATCCAATTGATCATAAGGCAGGCGATGGGGTGGAATGCCAACCCGCATCATGCCGCCTGCAATAGAATTGGCATCATAAATTGTGACTGCGTGTCCGCTGCGAACTAGGTCTCGAGCTGCAGTTAACCCAGCTGGTCCCGCCCCAATTACAGCTACTCTTTTTCCAGAGGAGAGTTTATTATTCTTATCCGAAGTAAGCTCCACGTCTACCGTTGGGTTCACAGGTTGGTCATCTTTTTGCCGGTAAGCCCAATCCGCCACAAAACGTTTCAGGGCCATAATATTCACTGCTTCATCAATCCTTTTTCGTGAGCAGGATTCTTCACAATAATGACTACATACCCGACCGCAAACCGAAGGAAACGGCAGCGCTGAATAGATCAAATCGTATGCTTCCCGGTACCGCTGTTGGGCGATCAACGCCACATATCCCTGAACGTGAATTCCTGCCGGACAGGCGGTGGAGCAGGGAGCTCTTCCTCTTTTTTCAATCACTGCACAATCAGGCTGTCCATCCAGATAGATGGCTTTTCTACTAGTTCCGGGGACAGTAACCGGACAAACATCGATACAAGCTCCGCAGGCTGTACATTTTGAAAGATCAATATAGCGAGGGAACTGCTGCAGTACTGCCTGGAAACTCCCGTTCTCCTGGTTCAATTCCTGAATTTCGGTATTGGTCCAGGTTGAAATATTCGGGTGCTTAATAATCTCTAACAGTCGGCGGTTAACCAAATAATCGGGGAAAAGATATTCTCCGTTTCTCCCCATAAATGGACTGGGTTCAACGAGTTGCACCTTCAAGCCAATATCAGCAAGGTCTAATGCGGCTTGTAATCCTGCCTGGCTGCTGCCGATGATGAGCACTTCTCTACCCATAGAGTTTTCCCCGCAGGTCATTTCTTTACCAGATCCAATCCTCTTTTATACCCGGATTCAAACACATCCAAATTTAAACTGACTGTTTTGGGCGGCACAGATTCAGCGATGGACTCCTGCATCGCCTCTTTGTCTACGATTCCTTCCACTGCTGCCCAGAAACCCAGCATGGCTGTGTTGGCAGCCCTGTTATTGCCAGCATCTTTAGCAATTTTGGTCGCTGAGATCCCAAAGATTTTGATATCTTCCCGATGTTCAGCTGGCAGATCCACTAATTCATCATCAATCAGCAGCACCCCCCCTGGTAATAGCTCAGCTATATATTTATCATAAGCCCCCTGGGACATCATGATCATGCTGGTTGGCTGGGTCAGATGCGGATGGTGAATAGCAGTGCTGGAAATCACGACCTGTGATCCTGCCGCTCCCCCTCTCGCTTCCGGTCCATAACTCTGGGTAAAACAGGCCTCCAGGTTGTTATATACTGAAGCTGCCATGCCAATAATTTTACCTGCACTCATGATGCCCTGGCCGCCAAAGCCTCCTAACTGGATTTCAGTGCGGGGTACTTTTCCCTTTTTTGGCGGCAGTTTTTTCCGTTTATCTAGAGCGTCTTTTTCACCCAACCAGTACTTTTCTGCTATCTTGGCACGCTGATTAATGGCTTCTTCAAAATCAGGCCTGGTTTCATCCAGGAATTCTCCTTCAATAATTTCAATCACTTCCCCGGAGTCGTTCACCTTAATGTGGGCATCTTTGGGATGAATGCCTTGTTCCGTCTTGCCCACTTTTTGGTAATGTTTCATTACCTCCAAACCTCGCCGCCGGAGATTTTCCGGGTCCAACCCTTTCCCTTCAGGATTCCAGCGGGCATAGGCAGTTGAACAAGGAGCAATAATTTCCACAAAACTGAATCCGGAATGGATTAAAGCCTTCCTTAAGGTCCAATCTAACTGACGGGCGTGAAGAACTGTCCAGCGGGCGACAAAGGATGCTCCACTGGCTGCAGCCAGGTAAGGGAGATTAAAAGGAAATTCGTAATTTCCATACTGGGCTGTAACCGCCCGGGCTTCATGAGGCGTTGTCGGTCCTACCTGCCCGCCAGTCATGCCGTAAATAAAATTATTCACACAAATAACGGTAATGCCCAGGTTCCTCCGGGCAGCGTGAATCAGGTGATTTCCACCAATCCCGGTAATATCTCCATCACCCGATATGACAATTACCTTCAACTCCGGATTGGCAATCTTTAGACCAGTAGCAAATGGAATCGCCCGTCCGTGGGTGGTATGGAAAGAATCCAACCGTAAATAACCTGCAATTCTGCCCGTACAGCCGATGCCTGATACAACAGCGACTTTATCAAGATCCCAGCCCTGATTCTTCTCCAGCCATTTTAAGGAGCTGATAAATGAAGTTAACGCAGTACCCAAACCGCAGCCCTGACACCAGATATGGGGGAGCCGTTCACCACGCAGTAAATCGTCCATCGGATGTAATCCGGTTTCCCAATCACTCTCAGCCGGTGTCTCATAATTCAGGATCCGTAACCGTTCACTGCGCTCCATTGTGTCTGCTGACATATTATTTCCTCCGCTTTACCGCACCAGGACCATACCGACTGTTTTTAATTTTTCTGAGTTACTGCCGCAGCTTTCCTGATTGTATCCAATACATCCCCGGGATCCAGGATATCACCGCCGGGTTTATGGACACCGAATACTTGTGCATTCCCGGCAGCGCAGCGTTCAACCTCGCGAGTGATCTGACCCATATTGATCTCCGGAACAACAAACGCGCTGACCTTGGTGGCAAGTTTAGAGATAGTGTCCTCTGGGAACGGCCAGACAGTGATCAGCCGGAGATAACCAACCTTAATGCCTTCTTCCCTGGCCTGCTCGATTGGCCAGAGGGAGGTGCGGGCTGAAATCCCGTAGGAAACCACTACCACCTCGGCGTTCCTGAGCTTGTCTGTTTCCAGTTCAATAATGTCGTTCCGATTGGCTGTAATTTTTTCCATCAGGCGGGAGACGTTCCGTTCGCTTGCTTCTGCGTTCATAGCGGGATATCCCCGCTCATCGTGGGTTAAACCGGTGACATGAATGCGATAACCCTCCCCTGCTTTTACCATGGGAGAGACATACCCCGGATCACCATCGGGACTATCCCGGTAAATCCGGAAATGATCCGGCTCTACATCACCCTTTTGAATTTGCGGCCGGTTGAGGATCTCTACTTCTTCCAGTGGAGGGATTACTACTTTTTCCGTCATGTGCCCAACTTCCGCATCCGTCATGACCAGGACGGGAGTCCGGTACTTCTCAGATAGGTTAAAAGCCCGGATAGTGAGATCAAAAAGCTCCTGAGGCGATCCAGGACTGAGAGCAATAATTTCATAGTCTCCATGGGAACCCCATTTAGCCTGCATCATATCCTGCTGCCCGACCAATGTCGGCAAGCCGGTAGAGGGTCCTCCACGCTGGACATTCACAACCACACAAGGGGTTTCCAGCATGATGCCGAGACCAAGGTTTTCCATCATCAATGAAAATCCAGGGCCGCTGGTCGCCGTCATGGATTTGACGCCTGCCCAGGAAGCACCCAAGATAGCATTCATGGATGCCAGCTCATCTTCCATTTGGAGGTAATGTCCATCCACCTGAGGCAGTCTAACGGACATTCTTTCAGCAATCTCGGTTGCCGGAGTAATCGGGTAACCGGCAAAAAATCGGCAGCCTGCTAGAATCGCGCCTTCCGCGCAAGCATGGTCGCCCAGCATAAAATGCTCCCCGGCAAGTCTGCCCTTATCTTTACTCATCTCTGCCCCCGTGCCGGTGAATAGGAATTACTTTGTCTGGAGTATGTTTTCCGCCATCCTCAATAAATATCGCGAAATCTGGACATAAAAGCGTACACAACCCGCAATTGATGCAGTGAACATCCGGGACAATTTCCGGAGGATGATATCCTTTGGCGTTTGTACGGGAGGAAATAGTAAGGGTTCCCTGGGGGCAAAATTCAATACAAAAACCGCACCCTTTACAACGGTCATCGATAATATGAACGATGCCGTGTGTAATCAGGATGCGATCTCTATCAAGTGGTTGTCTCCAAAGAGCCATAGCTTCTCCCAGGTAAAATCAATACCCAACAACCAATAATTTTTAGTCAGTTAACCATAGGCAATTCTTATTGAAAAATATTCTTCTTCCAAGACAACGTTGGATACCGGTAAATATGAGATGCGGTTTATATTAAATCAAAACATTAATTGATTGATCTCTTCTATTGATTCGGGACTCGGGCGCAATTTTTCAGCAGGAAGTCTATTGAGCGGCGTATCCGGAAGGTCATACAAATCAAAGAGTGATTTTTGTTTTGGGTTAATGTAAATTAAACCTGTAATTAACTCATTTTTCCGATTGGCGTCTTCCAGCATCTGAAGCGCTCTGGCCCGGTCAGTTGGTTCATAATCTTGACTAAGTTTTTTAAGGATGATATGGGTCCCATCGTAAAGGGGAACTTCCAGGGATTCACCTTTCTCATATTGAACTTTAATTGCCCTAACAGGCGGGACAAATGATAATTCATGCAGGGCAACTTCATGGGATTTGCCCCAAGCATAAGAGTGGTATGAGTCATCCTGGTTGTTAAAGGTCACGCAGGGGCTGATCACATCAATGACTGCAATCCCTCGGTGGTGTAACCCTGCTTTTATTAATGCCTTTAACTGCTGGGGATCTCCGGAAAAGGTTCGGGCCACAAAAGATGCTCTACCGGCAATGGCTTCCCAAATAATGTCAACCGGCACATAGCGGTTTTGACCCCGTTTTTTAAGCGCCAAACCCTTCTCTGCAGTTGCTGAGAACTGACCTTTAGTCAAACCATAAACACCATTATTGGCAACGATATAGAGGAAAGGAAGGTTTCGTCTTATAACATGTTTAAACTGTCCCATCCCGATGCTTGCTGTGTCTCCATCACCGCTAACGCCGATCCCAATCAAGGAGGTATTCGCAAACAAAGCGCCGGTAGCCAGGGAAGGCATCCGGCCATGCAAGCCATTAAACCCAAAGGAACGTTTCATAAAGTAAGTAGGCGCTTTACTGGAACAACCAATGCCGCTGACCTTAATCACTCTCTCCGGTGGGATATTCAACTCAAAACAGGCTGAGATGACCTGGCCAACAATCGCGTTGTGCCCGCAGCCCCGGCATAAAGTTGACTTTTGGCCTTTATAATCCTCTTTGGTTAATCCAAGTTCATTCTGCTTGACCGTTTTCTCATCCATTAAGATTTCTCCTCTTCCAAAACTGCATCTTTGATCCATTTCGCACTCAAGGGCAGCCCATCAATGTGAGATAAGGAAACCAGATCAGCAGCACGATCAGGCAGCTCCAAAGAAAGAATACTGTGCATTTGTCCATCCCGGTTATTTTCAATCACATATACCTGCTTATACTCCCGGATGAATTCCAGCACTTTTGGACTGACAGGTATAGCGCGCACCCGCAGATAATCCAGTTGTATCCCTTCAGCTGCTAAACAGTCGCAGGCCTCCCTGACAGCAGCGTCAGTAGAACCAAAAGCAATAATCCCGTTTTTGGAGCCAGAGCGGGTGGTAATTTCAGGTTCCGGAAGCATAGTACGGGATGAATCCACTTTCCTTTTTATCCGATCCAAATTTTCTTCCCAATCTTCAGGCTTTTCGCTGTAATTGGCATAGTCATCATGCCCAGTCCCCCGGGCAAAATAGGCACTTTTCGGATGCTGGTTTCCGGGCACTGTTCGATAAGGTATATTATCCCCATCCAGATCAAGGTACCTGCCCCAATCATCTTTTATTTTCTCTAAATCCTCTTCCCAAAGGATCTTTCCTCGTTCAATGGGTGTGTCCGGGTACTCAAATGGTGGTGTCATCCATTGATTCTGTCCTAAATCCAGGTCAGAAAGCACAAATACAGGTGTTTGCAGCAGCTCAGCCAGATCCAGAGCTTTCCAGCCAAATTCGAAACACTCTTTCACTGATCCGGGAATTAGTACCACATGTTTGGTGTCTACATGCCCAAGGTAATAGGTCAGGTTAACATCACCTTGTGCTGTCCGGGTTGGCAGCCCAGTACTGGGACCCACTCGCTGAACATTCCAGACAACTATCGGAATCTCGGCAAAATATGCCAGACTAGTATATTCACACATCAAACTTAATCCTGGACCAGAGGTTGCAGTCATAGCCCGTAACCCAGCCCAACCCGCACCAACTATCATGCCGATCGATGCTAATTCATCTTCAGCCTGAATAATAGCGTAGGTGTTTTTTCCTGTTTCTGGATCTTTTCTCAGACCTGG
>CAZHHT010000046.1:0-22080 GCA_964532455.1 uncultured Anaerolineales bacterium | reverse complement strand
CACTAAAATGGTCGCTTCACAGTACGGAAAAGCAGCCACGTTTATGCCCAAGCCAATCTATGGTGAGGCTGGAAACGGCATGCACTTCCACCAGCAAGTTTTTGATCAGGATAAGAATCTATTCTTTGATGCGGATGGATATGGTCATCTCAGCCAAACAGCTCACTACTATATTGGAGGGTTGTTGTACCATGGTGCGGCAGTACTGGCCCTGACTAACCCCAGTACGAATTCCTACCGGCGTTTGGTGCCTGGTTACGAAGCGCCGGTGAATGCTTTCTACTCGCTGGGAAACCGCAGCGCGGCTATTCGCATTCCTAAATATACTAGCCTGCAAGAAACAGCTCGCTTCGAGTTTCGTCCGCCTGACGCCACCAGTAATCCTTACCTGGCGCTGGCGGCGCAATTGATGGCTGGAATTGATGGTATTCAGCGAAAGATGGATCCTACCGAATTGGGGTTCGGCCCGTTTGACGAGGATGTCTTCTCGTGGACGGATGAGCAGCGGGCTGCCATTAAACCCTTGCCAACTTCACTGGATGGCGCTTTGCAAGCCCTGATAGAAGACCATGATTTTTTACTGGCTGGTGATGTGTTTAGCGGAGAACTTATCGAAAATTGGATCGAATACAAGCGGGAAGTGGAGTATTACCCGGTGCACAACCGACCGCACCCTTACGAGATGAGCCTCTACTTTGATGTCTAACTGACCACAGACCGTAGATGGATAACCTGTATTGTGCAAATATGCCATCCGAGTTCTTTCAATAGCTATTTTAGTTTAAATAATCAATAACTCAATAATGAGTCTTTACTTCCTCTGTATCTGCTTCGGGACGGGTACAACTAGGTGGACGGTATTGGCTTGAACCAAGTTTGTAATGAATATCGAGCCGCCAATCCAGTTGATTTTGGTGCAGTTCTGGTGCAACCGTGGTGCAAATAGGGTGGAAAGGATGGAATTTATGCTCATAATGGACAGCTGTGAGTTGACTCCATCGAGAGGATGGACGGATTTTACCCCCATGGAAAGGATATTCAGTTCCTCCGGCCATTTCGAAGTCAGACGCTCTATCCATTGAGCTACGGGTGCGTGGTTTAACTAATTATACCGCAGGGGTAATATTAGTCAAATTTGAGGTACAAAATATTCATTTTTTTATGATTTGAGAGATATTCTTAATCCGGGTCGTTTCGGGCGTCTGATTCCTGGTGCAATTTAGGTGCAGTTAGGTGCAGTTTTGGTGCAGTTAAATCAGCCGGCAGTGCTACTGGTGTAGTGATCTCGTCCATGACCGCAGCGGCTTTTTCCTGCATACCCGGTATAGCGTGCACGTAGTTATCAAAAGTTGTACTGACTTTGGTGTGTCCTAACCGTCTTTTTACTGTCGACATATCTACGCCTCTGGCAATCATGTGGGTGGCCGCGGTGTGGCGCAGGTCGTGGAAGCGCATGTCCGGCAGGCCGGCTGCATTGAGGATTCGTTTATACGCTTTCTGGACCTGCCTGGGGCCATAGGGCTTCCCGCTTGACTGAGTGAAAACCAGATCTTTCTCCTGCCAATCAGGATCCCGGCAGGACTGAGTCATATATTGGGATTTGTGGTGTGCTTTGAGGATAGACCAGGTCGATGTCCCCAGTTTAATAGTCCTCAAGCTAGCCTTGGTTTTGGGCGGGGTCAGGACCAGACCCTCACCTCGGATCCTTGTCAACTGACGTTTAACCGACAACGTCTGTTTGTCCCAATCCAGATCGTTCCAGGATAATCCAAGCAGTTCTCCAAGACGCATGCCCGTGGTTATCGCCAACTGGTAGAGTGGCAGAAACTCGGGCTGCTCACTTTGGGCGACGATCAGAAATGTCTGGATCTGATTCTCATCCAGTGTCTTCATTTCCTTCGGGGTGGGTTTTGGAGGAACGACTGCGTAAGTTGGGTTGCGGCTGAGCAATCCCAGCCTGACCGCGTGGTTAAGGGCTCCCCGCAGCACTGAATGAACAAGTTATACTGAGCGGGGGCTGACCCCTGCTTTGATGTGTTGGTTATAGAGCAGTTGAATGTGGTCCGGTCTGAGCTGCAGCAGTTCTTTGGATCCAAGATGGGGGAGGATGTAGTCCCGGGCGATTTGTCGGTACTGCCTTTCTGTGTGGTGCCTGACAGTGGTGGACTTCATAGTTAACCACTCGCCGATAAAATCCTTCAGAGAGGTTTTAGCGCCCTCGTAGGTCATGCCGTCATCGATCCGAACACTGGTCTTGCGCAGCCAATCTTGACAGGCTTTGCGGGTCTGACCGTTGTAACTCAGTCGATTGCCATCCAAGCTGATCTGAGCCCGGTAGGTACCGTTGGGTCGTTGGTAAATTGTGCCTTCGTTATTTCCTCGTCTTTTCGCCATTTCTAGACTCCTGTTCTGGTCTGGAAAGGCGACTCGATTTCATACTCTGAGGTTGTTAAGGTGCTAATTTCATTATACCTCAGTGAGGCAGACATAGCCCGCATAGGATCAACTCCCTGGTACGCCCTGCATGTTGTTTTCAATAAAAGACATCAGATCCTCAGACCGGACTCGGACGGTATAACCAATCTGAACCGAAGGAAGCGTTCTCTGCTTGATCAGTTTATAAACAAAAGCTTTACTGCAGTTCAGGATCACTGCGACCTCAGGGGCCTTAAGTAATTTGGTGGGGGGTGGGTGTGTGGTCTGGTACATTTGATGCTCCTCTAATAAATGGGACAATAAAGTTTCTTCTTCTGGTATACAGAATCAGTTCTTTAAATCAACGAAATACTATTTTTAGGTACTGTTTGATATCTCGGTTCTTTTTCCAATATTTCTTATAAAGGCTGGCTGTTTGTTTCGCTTGCTTTATTTGACGGTTGATCAGGCCAGCAATTGTTCGGTTTGACATGACATTAGCAGACAAAGCTACTGCTTCATCGAGTTTGCCTCCTTTTGCGACATAAAGAGCAGCAGCCCATAACACGTCCAAATCACTTATCCCGTTGACAACTGTGTAATCATAGAGAACCTTTCCTTTCTCCTCGCTGATCTTTGGGAATACATCATTGATAACTGATATCAACGCATATTTTTGTTCACTAGAATGATTTTCTCTGGAAATTTGTTTTTCTATTGCCCCGCCAATTGCACGGCTCTGCTTGGTAGGTTTTGAACTCATAGAAAGATTAGGGGAATCATTGATTCTGTCCATGGAGATAAGAGCTGTTTTAAGAGGTGTTCCACTGCCGAGCTGGTTACGTAAATTATCAGCTTCGCTCCGGGATAGTCCCTGTAATTTCTCTAAGAGAGCTTGGTTATTTATTTTTTCAAATTCACTCCAATATTCCTTTAGGGCCAAAATTGCAGTAGCAGACAAGTGACCATCTTTCCATAATTCCCTTAATGTGCTTGGGGAAGCCAGGGCATTAAACAAACGGTTAATGGAAGCTTGGGAAACTCCGGTTAGTTGAGCGGTCTTGTTTTCTGAAAGCTCTCTTCGTTCTTGGAGCGATTTAAGGGCCAGGGCTTTTTCGTAAGTTTTGAGTTCCCGCCGGCCCATATTCTCAACCAGGGTGATCAGATTGTGGTCTTCGTTAGGTTTGGCGATCACGCCTTCTGTGCCGGCCAGGCCGGCTATTTTACCGGCTGCAACCCGCCTGTGACCGGCAACTAGGGCAAAGGTCCTTTCTCCCGGGTTTTTCATCAGGAAGGGATCATTGATATGTCCTTCTTTTTCCAGCTCTCTAACGATGATTGGAGTGATGATGCCATGATTTTGGACTGATTCCAAGAGTTCCTCATCTTCCTGGCAGATGCCTGGATCAAAAACTACAGTCCGCGATTGTGTAGGACTGGATTCGATGATCTCTTCAAAGAGGATAAAGGTGAGCCGGCGTGCGATTTCAATTGCAGATTGGTTTACAGGCGGTGAGTTTAGGCGCTCCTTGTTAGAAACCTGAAAATCCAATCGGTCTCCAAGACTATTAAACTGTTCACTTTCCATGATCTCACTCCAATGATTCAAATTTCAAATTTATTGATTACTGCTGCTATTTGCCTGGCTGCTTTGAGGGTGTCGTTCCGCCAGGACCAACTCAAGTGTTTACCGCGTTGTATGATTCTGGATTGTTTAAGTTCAATAAAAAAGTCTGCATTCGTGGTTAATAAACCGGAATTATTCTTTAGGAGATCTATTAGATTTTGATACGTTGATATATAGAAATCTTCCCATTGGGTTTTGCCGGCGCGGTTAATAATCAGTCCGCCAAGAATTGGTTTTCCATTTTTTTCTTGTTCATCAAATATCGAACGAATTGTCTCTATAGTGGGGTGGACATCTTGTTTGCCTAATATCATTGGCACAAAAACGAGATCCGCAGCTACTATACTCATTTCAACATTTTTACTATCAGGACCAGAATCGATTAATATTATGCACTCCTGGGGGAATTGAAGATTGTACAGCACAGTTTTGAGTAATATGGGTTTTCTTCCGATCAAGACATCATCTAGGAAAGGTTTGGATGGTAGTAGGTATAGTCTCCCCCTTTTTTTATTCCATCTCAAGGTGTCATTATTTTCAATTGGGATTGCAGCCTGGGAAAATAAGTCATCCAAACTTAACTGTTGATTTGCTTGCAAGAGGAGTTCAACAATGCTAGGCGTAGTAGCCGTTACTGGCTCGTGATTGAATAATGATGTTATTCCCCCACGTCCATCAAAATCGACTACTATAACCATCTTACCTTCGATCTCTGTAAAATATCTGGCCAGGATAGAAGTAATCGCGGTTTTCCCTGCGCCCCCTTTCCGGGATGTTATGGTTATTATTTTGGCTCGCTTTGAGTTCATATCCTAGTCCTTTTTTGCTATTCTATTTCGGTACAGAGAATCTTGATAATTCCATCATATATCAAAAAGGCTGCTGACTACTTATAAAATGCCAGTAAATCACTTGTAAAATGCCAGTAATTTTCTCTGATGTAATTGTGATAAATTTTGCTTGATTTTCATCGTACTCCATTCCTTTCTCATCTTGGTAAATCAGGATCAGCGGAGCTTTATATTTGCATCATACAAGAAAAAGCTCAATGACTGGTTACAAAATGACCCTAAATCACTTACAAAATGACCCTAAAATCACCAAAACATGGATAGAAATCCATATATTTTGTATTATCTTGAATAATCTTCTTGAGTGTTTTGTTTTTTTATGTTGTTATGGTTTCTCATTTTTTTGAATTTTCTTTCTAAGAAATTACTGACATTTTTAGATCTGATAGTTCCATCATACAAGAAAAAGCTCAACAATCACTTATAAAATGGCTTGAATCTTTTTTTGGCAATAATTGGAAATTGGATGTGTTTGTTTGATAAATCAATTTGGTTTTGAGGATTTTTCCTGGGGAAATGAAACCTGGAGATTTTGAAGTAAGAGCTAGGTTAGAGAAATGTTTGCCAGAAGAGAACAAGCGGCCGGCTTGATCAATCCTTTACTCGAGATCTATTTTATGGGCCGGATGAGGATGTTTGTTAAGGATAGGTGGAGAGGATTAACCGATGTGGTTAACTATGATCAGAAGAGTTTGAGGGTAAGGGTTAACCGATGTGGTTAAGAATGAATTGAAGAATAGAAATTAAGAATCAAATTGAAAAATAATGAATATTGGAATAGAGTGATATGGATAGGTATTAAGGGGATTAATCGCAGGGAGTTAAAGAAGGAAATAATTTGATTACAAACTGAGTAGAAATAAATATGTAAGAAATAAAATATGAATTTTTATATTTAATTTAATAAAGAAATATATATTTATTACTGGCTATTTTTTTTGATGTTTTTCTTGGGGGTGGGCCGAGAGGGACAAACGCAAAAATCTTAAACCAATTTTGAATATTATTTTCCAAACGTTTTACATTGATGAAATGGGGGCTATTCAATAGTGAATTAGTGAATAAAATAGCTGCTTTGAAAGAAAAATGGATTAATTTGTAAAAATATCAAGCAAGGTATTGTTAGGTTATTCCTGGAACAAATTTTTGAATAACAGAAAAAATTAGATAATGGAATAATGGAAAGTGAAAGAAATTTATATAAATAAGAGGGATAATAACACTATGAATGCTAAGGAGGAAATGAAAAACATAGAGATCAATCGAAAACAATAAGAACAGATCTATTAAACATACTATTTAACCCTTTATGCTGGCTATTTTTTCATACATTTTTCTAGGGGGTGGGCCGAGAGAGACAAATGTAAAAACCCTAGACCAATTTTGAAAATTATATTCCGGAGGTTTAGCAGATTGAGTAATTGGGCAAATTATCTAGCAAAATGTGTGGAATTTACCACCAGTACCACGAAAAACTTGACTCACAGAATCAAATCGTTTATCATATAAGTACATATATTTGCTCGATGATAGAAAAGTGAATACACCACCTTTCAAACCCCCCGGTCCCCGTGGGTTTTGTAAGTTGTAACGGCCGCAAGAGATCACCAACTCTCCTGCGGTTATTTTGTTAAATAATAGGCAAACAATCTTATCCAAGAGAAGGAGGTAAATTGATGATCCAGAAAATAATCAAATTTGGGAACCACCTGTATTTGCCTTTGCCAGATGAAATCACGGAGGCACTGCAGCTCAAAGAAGAATCTGAGGTCACAGTATCTGTGAATCCTGAAAAGAAACAGATCCTGATCCAATCTCCTGGGCGCTCTCAAGCTCTGGGGGAAATCAACCTGGAGTTTGCTGAACAGGTGACTACCTTCATCAGGGACTACAAACCTGCTCTAAATGAACTGGCCAAGCTAGAAGAATAATTCCAGTATCGCCTTATGTTAAAAGCACTGCCGCCGGCAAATTGTGCCAGCGGCAATTTTCAAACTAACCACCCATCCGTTACAGCGGATAGAGGGTGGAAGCTCTGATGTCATTGTACATCAGGGCTGTTAACCGGTCAAGCAAAAAGCTTGGTACGGAAAGGAGCTCTAAACATGTACGTACATATTTCAGCCTCCCCGGAAAAATTTCTTAAGCAAAACAGTTTCGGGAAAGTGTCCCCTAAGGGGACACTAATCAGCTGCTTGCAGAAATTTCAGGAGAAGAAAAGAGGGCAGGAGAGCTTTTTTTCGACAGTGCCTTAGTATTTGTCTTCCTTGTAATATTTCTAGATCTCTTGTGAATCTATAAGCTCCTGTACTTGTATTGGCGGAAGACCCATGCGGTGTATCCCCGGGCCGGGGCAGAAATGCGCCGGCCGACATGGATATCAAGCCAATTCACAATAAGGAGTTGATATGGACCTGTTGCAGATGTTGATCTATTTGAGGGCGCAAATAGTACGTGCTTTGATTGACTTCGTCGTGTTTCTTGTTTTGTATAAATATATATTGCCTTTGATCGTCAGGGAGGTGAAAATCGACTTTCTGGTAATACTCGTTATCCTGTATCTGTTATTGATGGCCAGCTTTAAGATCTGGCCGGTTTGGTAAAGAATCAGACCTAACACCTCGCAACTTCACCCGGCCTGGGAAACCTGGTGAAGTTGTCTATAAGATTTGTATGGAAACGTGATTGGGGAGGGAACTGATCGGTTCTTATTGTGTTGCGCATAGGCAATATTATGCAAAATAACTAGGCGAGTAGATATTCAATGAGCTATGAATATTTAATGTAAAGATTATTAATCAGACATACATTCGAGCTTACTGAAACTATACTAAATATCTAAAATGCAAATAGTGTTTCATTGTTGATTTATTAGAATAGTCATATACTAATAAATGAACGAAAATGAAAAAGACCAAACTTATAATATTAGCTAATTCCCAGTAACAAAAAGAAGATTCAATGGAAAATCAATTTTTCGATCAACCGATTCTCAATTCTCCCTATGAAATTCCTGCCCGGTACTGGGAACTGGATGATGACGGACAACCTACCCTTAAGATTATCGAACACCGCCGCGGGGCCGAATTTGTAACACCCATACCCAAACCCAAGAAGAGAAAGAAAAAGACCAAAAAAGGTGTTCCTGAGGAACAAATCGCTCTGGTCATGGACGAAGGAAAAGGGCTCTCTACTCAAGAACAGCAATATGACCCTACTTCCACCATCAACACTATCAGGGGTTATGTAGATAATTGGCGGAGCATCCCTGATCCAAATAACTGGAAGGTCATGCCTGAGACGGCACGCCTGCTCCAGCACTGGCGGCATCACAGTTTCACGAACTTGCGGCCTTTTTTCTGTCAGATTGAAGCGGTAGAGACTATGATCTGGCTTACCGAGGTGGCACCCAAAATGGGCGTTAAGGAAAAAGCTATCCTAGATCGTTTGGAGGATACCAACCAGGCATCCAATCCTGAACTATCTCGGTTAGCACTAAAAATGGCAACAGGTGCGGGAAAAACAACTGTCATGGCGATGATCATAGCCTGGCAGACAATCAACGCTGTTAGACATCCAACCAGTAAAAATTTCACTCGCGGTTTTCTAGTAGTAACACCAGGTTTAACAATTAAGGACCGCTTGCGTGTGCTGCATCCCAACGACCCAGATAGTTACTATGCCAGTCGAGAATTAGTACCCAAAGATATGCTGCCGGATCTGAATCGAGCTGAGATTGTGATCACCAATTACCATGCCTTAAATTTACGGGACCGTCTCCCTCTTTCAAAAGGTGGACGTTCGCTCCTCCGAGGACGGGGGGAAGAGTTGAACACGCTCGAAACTGAAGGACAGATGCTTCAACGTGTGATGCCGGGTTTAATGGGAATGAAGAACATCCTTGCAATCAATGATGAAGGACATCATTGTTATAGAGAAAAAATCGGCGAGAGTGAAGAGGATGATCTAAAGGGAGATGATCGAAAAGAAGCACAGAAAAATAAAGAGGCTGCCAGATTATGGATCAATGGCTTGGAAATGGTCAATCGCACGTTGGGCATCAGTCGTGTGCTAGACCTATCAGCAACACCTTTTTTTATTAGTGGTTCGGGATACGCGGAAGGTACACTCTTTCCCTGGACCATGAGTGATTTTTCATTGATGGATGCCATCGAATGCGGGATTGTAAAATTACCACGAGTACCTGTGGCAGATAATATCCCCGGTGACGATATGCCCAAATACCGAAAGCTTTGGGAAAATATCCGTACGAAGATGCCGAAGAAAGGACGTGGAAAGTCAAAGGGGTATGATCCTCTTAGTTTGCCAGTTGAATTACAAACTGCCATGGAGGCATTATACGGGCACTACCAAGAAACATATGAGTTATGGGAAGAGGCAGGGATTCGCGTACCTCCCTGTTTTATCATAGTTTGCCAGAATACTTCAATTTCCAAATTGGTTTATGATTATATCTCGGGATTTCATCGAGAGAATGAGGATGGCTCTACAACTCTTGAAAATGGTCGTCTAAAACTTTTCCGGAATTTTGACGAGTATGGAAACCCTTACCCCGTGCCGCGCACGCTACTGATTGACAGCCAGCAACTTGAATCAGGCGAAGCGTTGGATCCTAATTTCCGAAAGATGGCAGCCGATGCCATTGAACGCTATCGCCGAGACCAAATTCAACGCACCGGTGACCGAATGAAGGCTGAGAAGTTCTCTGATCAGGAATTGCTTCGCGAGGTGATGAATACGGTAGGCAAAGAAGGCCAACTCGGTGAAACGATCCGTTGTGTTGTATCCGTTTCTATGCTCACTGAAGGTTGGGATGCCAACACTGTTACGCATGTTCTGGGTGTGCGCGCTTTCGGCACCCAACTGTTATGTGAGCAGGTAGTGGGTCGAGCCCTGCGACGACAATCCTATGATCTGAACGAAGAAGGTTTATTCCCTGTTGAATATGCTGATGTTCTGGGTATCCCCTTTGATTTTACAGCAAAACCTGTGATTGCTCCGCCACAAAAACCCAGAGAAGTGGTCCAGGTGCGCGCGGTTCGCCCTGCGCGAGATGCCCTGGAAATACAATTTCCACGTGTGGAAGGATATCGTGTTGAACTTCCTCAGGAACGATTATCAGCAAAATTTAATAACGATTCAATCTTGGAATTGACCCCCGATTTGGTTGGACCTACAGTTACTAGAAATGCCGGTATTATTGGTGAAGGTGTAGACCTTGATCTTGAATATTTGGAGGACACACGTCTTTCAACTTTATTATACAAACTAACTACACGGTTGATTTATACCAAGTGGCGAGATCCCGGAGATGAACCAAAGCTGCATCTATTCGGTCAGTTGAAACGGATAACAAGACAATGGTTGGATACCTGCCTGGTATGCAAAGGAGGTACATATCCTTCTCAGTTAATGTACCAGGAACTGGCTGATATGGCCTGTGAACGCATCACAGCTGGCATCACCCGTGCTCTTGTGGGTGAAATGCCCATCAAAGCAGTATTGGATCCCTATAACTCAACAGGCTCAACAATGTACGTCAATTTCACGACCTCCAAACAAACCCGCTGGAAAACTGATCCCCGTAAATGCCACATCAACTGGGTAGTTTGTGATGGTGATTGGGAAGCGGAGTTCTGTCGAGTTGCTGAGTCTCATTCGAAGGTTAAAGCTTATGTGAAGAACCAAGGCCTCGGACTGGACGTGCCTTATCAATACGGCTCAACCAAACGGAGCTACATCCCCGACTTTATTCTCCTGATAGATGATGGAAAGGAGGATCCACTAAATCTGGTTGTTGAAATCAAAGGCTATCGCGGTGAAAACGCCAAGGATAAGAGAGCCACAATGGAAACCCGCTGGATTCCAGGAGTCAACAATCTCAGAACATACGGACGTTGGGCTTTTGCTGAATTTACTGATGTCTACTTAATGGAAGCCGATTTTGAAGCATTACTTGAAACTGAGTTAAATATGATAATTGAAACAGCAGCCACCCAGGCAGCAAGGGTTGAGTAATCAATGGCAAAAAAGAAATCCACTAAGAAGGTCGAATCTTTCCTACACGATGAAGCCTCACGAAAGTATATTCCCACGGCAGAATTTGAATCTGTGTTGGATGAAAAAGATAGAAATCCCATCCAAGTAGCTTATGAAAGAAGAAATCGCGATTTGGATCCTCAGCTTGTCTGGCGAGGTAAAGATCTGTTGAACTGGTCAGATCTGGTGGTGCCGGCTCCACCCCTCTATATCCAAGAAAAAGTGCATCCCAAAGTGTTGATTGATGATCTGATGCAGCAGACTTTAGAGAAAGAAGAAGATGGTGCACCACAACAGCTGGATTTGTTTGCCGACTTTTATGGCATCCCTAAAGAAGCTTCACAAACGGATTTTTATCAGCATGAAGCCAACTGGACCAATCGCATGATTTTGGGGGATAGTCTGCAGGTAATGGCTTCTTTAGCAGAACGAGAAGGGCTAAATGGTAAGGTGCAGTGTATATATATTGACCCTCCGTATGGGATTAAGTTTAACTCCAATTTTCAATGGTCAACTACCAGTCGTGATGTAAAAGATGGTAAATATGATCACATCACAAGAGAACCTGAACAAGTAAAAGCCTTTAGGGATACCTGGCGAGATGGTATTCATTCCTATTTGACTTTCTTGAGAGATAGAATCTTGGTTTGCCATGATTTATTGTCAGATTCGGGATCAATATTTCTTCAAATAGGTGATGAAAATATCCATATAGTAAGAACCTTGCTTGACGAAATATTTGGGACTGAGAATTTTCATGCTCTAATCACCTTCAAGAAAACACTACCTCTCGGATCATCTGGATTAGCAAGCATTAGTGATTACATCCTCTGGTACGCGAAAGATATATCATCAATGAAATTCCGAACGCTATTTCTTGATAAACCCATAGGAGAGGGGACTGGCTATACTTGGCTGAGAAATGAGAATTTGGTTGAACAAAAAATGACAAGAGGGGAGCGTCATAATCCAAATTCAATCCCTTCATTGTCACAACCGTTTTTTACAGCTTCTCTTTCATCATCAGGTTATACACCAACTTGCATGTATGATTTTGAACTGAATGGTGAGAATTATCAATGTGGAAAAAAAAGTTGGAGAACTCACAAAGAGGGAATGGAGAGATTAATCAAATCTTTCAGATTGATAGCACCCGGAAAATTACCTACCTATAAGACCTTTCACTCTGATTTTCCTGTTCAGCCAATTCACAATCTATGGGATGATACTCATGGTGCAACTGACATGGTTTATGTTGTCCAAACATCAAAAAAAGTAATTCAAAGATGTATCTTAATGACCTCAGATCCAGGAGATTTAATTTTAGATCCAACTTGTGGATCAGGAACAACAGCATTTATTTCTGAGCAATGGGGTAGACGTTGGATCACAATTGATACATCTCGAGTTGCATTAGCATTAGCTAGAACACGAATTATGGGTGCTCGTTATCCATATTATCTCCTTTCAGACAGCCTTCAAGGACAACAGAAGCGTGCAAGTGTATCATCTACAATTCCATCTGAAATGCCAACAGCTGGAGATATTCGCCAGGGTTTTGTATATGAGAGAGTACCCCATATTATGCTTAAAGATATAGCTAATAACTCAGAAATTGATGTAATCTGGGAAGAATTTCAAGAAACACTTGAACAACTCCGTTTAGAACTCAACGAAGCTTTATCTGAAAACTGGGAAGAATGGGAAATTCCTATTGAGTCTCAAGATGACTGGACAGAAGAAATAAAAGATCTGCACTCACAGTGGTTGAAAGCTCGGATTTCTAGGCAGAAAGAAATTGACGTCTCAATAGCAACAAAATCCGATTATGAATATCTCTTTGACAAACCATATCAGGATAATAAAACTGTACGGGTTGCGGGACCATTCACCGTGGAGAGTCTTTCACCACATCGCATTCTAGGAGTAGATGAAAACGATGAGTTGATCGATCCACTGAAAACCCCAGAGAGTGCAGAAGGCGATCCGGAGGATTTTGTGAGTATGATCATGGATAATCTTAAAACCGCCGGGGTACAGCAAGCTCACAAAGAGGACAAAATTGATTTTACTGCACTGACTCCATGGCCAGGAAATTATATATGCTCTGAAGGACGTTATTTCGAAGGAAGTAAAGATATAGGGACTGAGAAACGGGCTGCGATCTTTATCGGTCCAGAGTTTGGTACAGTCAGCCGGCCTGACCTTGTGGCTGCTGCCCGGGAAGCGGGTGATGGAGGTTTTGACGTCCTGATCACCTGTGCATTTAACTATGATGCCCATTCCACTGAATTTGATAAACTCGGAAGCATTCCCGTCCTGAAAGCACGTATGAATGCTGATCTACACATGGCTGATGACCTCAAAAATACTGGAAAGGGCAATCTGTTTGTGATCTTTGGAGAACCTGACATTGATATCATGGATACCGAGGATGATCAGATTCGAGTAAAGATCAATGGCGTAGATGTTTTTCATCCCAATACTGGGGAAGTACGAAGTGATGGCGCGGAGGGCATCGCCTGCTGGTTTATCGATACAGATTACAATGAGGAAAGTTTTTTCGTTCGCCAGGCCTATTTCCTTGGAGCCACTGATCCATATAAATCACTGAAGACTACTCTCAAAGCAGAGATCAACCGGGAAGCTTGGGAGACTCTACACAGCGACACATCCAGAGCATTTGACAAACCTGAATCGGGCCGCATTGCTGTAAAGGTTATCAATCACCTGGGCGATGAAGTCATGAAGGTATTTAAGGTGGATTAATGGAATTCCGAATAGCCGATACCTTCTCTGATAGCCTTGAAAAACTAAATAATGAAGAAAAGAAGACTGTTAAGACTACAGCATTTGACTTACAACTAAACCCTACCAACCCTGGCTTGAAATTCCATCGTCTGGATCGAGCCAAAGACAAGAATTTTTGGTCCATTCGAGTTAGCAGGGATCTACGGATTATCGTTCACAAAACTGATTCAAGCCTGATGTTATGTTATACAGATCACCACGATGCTGCCTACCGGTGGGCTGCGCGGCGAAAAATAGAGAGAAATCCAAAAACAGGAGCAGCACAGCTAGTTGAAATTCGTGAACGCGTGGAGGAGCGCTTCATCCCGTCGTATATATATGAAGAACAACCTGAACCAAAACTCCCCCCCATCTTTGGGCAAATGACGGAAGATGAACTCCTTCGCTATGGTGTGCCAGAGGAGTGGCTAGATGACGTGCGCGCTGCTGACTCAGTGACTTTGTATCCACTTACTGAACATCTACCCGCTGAAGCAGCTGAAGCTTTGTTGGAACTGGCTACTGGCGGTACTCCAAGCATACCTGAACCCATGGCAACTAAAACTGATCCATTTGATCATCCTGATGCAAAACGGCGATTTCGAGTTATGGAGAACCAGGAAGCTCTTCAAATCGCCCTGGAATATCCCTGGGAAAAATGGATGGTGTTCTTACATCCAGACCAGCAAAAGATTGTTGAATATGATTTCAATGGACCTTCCAGGGTCTCTGGCTCAGCAGGAACAGGAAAGACAGTTGTCGCCCTTCATCGCGCTGTTCATCTCGCCAGGGAAAATCCTGAAGCTAGGGTTTTAATGACAACTTTCTCAGAAGCTTTAGCTAACTCCCTGAGAACAAAGTTTAGGTGTCTGATCAATAGCACTCCCCGATTAGGCGAGCGTATAGAAGTTCAAGCCTTGAACACAGTAGGACATCGGCTTTACGAGTCTAACTTTGGAAAACCAAGTATTATCAATAAGCACGATTTAGATAACATACTTTCCAAAGCATCCAGCAAGGTAAAAAATCATGGATTCAATCAACGATTTCTATTAACAGAATGGCATCAAGTAGTAGATGCCTGGCAGCTTAAGTCTTGGGAAGACTATCGTGATGTATTTCGATTAGGACGTAAAACCCGCTTATCTGAGAATAGGCGTGAAGTATTATGGGAGATCTACTCTCAGGTACAGATCAATTTAGAAAACAAGAAGCTGGTCACCTATTCCGATATTTTCAATAAACTCACTAACCATTATTCCACTAGCGGAAAAACACCGTATGATTTCATTATCGTAGATGAATCCCAAGATCTAACTGTTTACCAGCTTCGATTCCTGGCATCCGTGGCTGGAAATAATCCACAAGGACTCTTCTTCGCTGGTGATCTTGGTCAGAGGATTTTTCAACAACCATTTTCTTGGCTAAAACTTGGGGTTGATATTCGAGGCCGGTCTAAGACTCTGCGCACAAATTACCGTACATCCCACCAGATACGCATGCAAGCTGACCTTCTATTGGGACCCGAGATAAGTGATGTGGATGGCGTAACCGAGGTACGTGGAGGTACAGTCTCAGTATTCAATGGTCCTAACCCAATCATTCGAACATTCGATACCCAGGAGGAGGAATGCGAGAATGTCAGGTATTGGATCTCGGAAAGGGTAAATGAAGGGTTAGTTCCTGATGAAATTGGGGTTTTTGTCCGTTCTGAGATAGAGTTCCCAAGAGCACAATCCGCTTTAGAAAATTCAGGGCTTACCATTAATTTTCTTGATGAAGAATTGGAGATCATCAATAGTCAAATTTCGATAGGAACAATGCATCTTGCCAAAGGGCTGGAGTTCCGCGCTGTGATTGTGATGGCCTGTGATGATGAAGTCATCCCATCGCAAACACGTATAGAGACAGTTGCAGATGAAGTGGAGTTAGGGGAAGTATATGTAACGGAACGACACTTATTGTATGTCGCCTGTACCCGAGCCCGGGACCACTTGCTCGTTACTGGCGTTAATCCTGCATCAGAATTTTTAGATGATATGAGGATATGAGAGGTAGTAAAGGGAAAAGTGATGGCATTTAGAGTAAAAACTATGGTAAAGAAGGAGTTTACTCGGGTAGCTGATCGTCAATGGATACCTGTTGTGCTTTCTGGCGAGGGCCTACCAAAATGGATGCAAGGGATTCCTGAGGACATAACAGAACTTGTCCTGGCAAGCGGCACTTTCATAGACCCAAGAATTGTCCAGCTAAACAGTATTACTTACGATGATGTAGTGGGCGGCATAGATGTCTTTCGATATGATGAGAAAGATAAAGCAAAAGGATTTCCATATAATAAAGATCATTACATACTTGTTATTAACCAATCGAATGAAGATGCCATTTTAGTTCACGGGCCGCTGAAAGACCACAGACACTGGATTGAACAATTGCCAGAGTTACCTGATGGAATTGAGGTTATTGAATCCAAAGCGGAATGACGATTGGAGAATAGACAGTCAATAATATATATGTAATTCTCCAAATGGGAGGACATAGATTGTGTATATAAATAAAGTAGTCATAAAAAACTTTCGCCTACTTCAAGATGTCGAGTTGCTCCTTGCGGAAAAAACCACTGTGATTGTTGGTCGTAACAATAGCGGAAAAACCTCACTAACGGAGATATTTAGGCGACTTATGGAAAGAGAAGTCCCGCAATTCAAGTTAGAAGACTTTTCCTTAAATGTGCATGATGAATTTTGGAACGCATATAAACTCTTGAGAAATGGCGCAGAAGAGGATGAGATTCGAGCTGCCTTGCCATGCATACTTGTGCAGCTAACAATAGAATATGGAGAGAGTATCGATTATGGCCCTTTAAGCAGTTTCATAATTAATCTTGATCCTGAATGTACAACAGCAATTATCAAGATAAACTTTTCCCTGGAAGAAGGAACAATCCAAGCTCTATTTGATGATCTAGGAGATGATCAAATAGCCTTTTTCAAAGAAATGAAGGAACGGGTTCCAAAACTTTATAAAATTAAGGTGGAGGCAGAAGATCCCAATGACCCAACCAATCATAATTCTATTGAGTGGTCTATTGCACGATCTATACTGCAATGTGGTTTCATCAATGCCCAACGAGCGCTTGACGACACTAGCCGTTCGGAGAAAGCAATACTAGGCAAAATTCTTGAAAATCTTTTTTCTTCGGCAACTTCTGAAACTGCACATCCAGATGACAAAGAGATAGTTGAACAATTACAGGATGCTGTAGGCGATATCCAGAATAGAATTGATAATGATTTTAATGAAAAATTGAGCCTATTGTTTCCAACGCTTGCTATGTTTGGATACCCTGGGTTAGCAGACCCTGATCTTCGTACAGAAACTGAGTTACGAGTAGAGCAACTTCTCACTAACCATACTAGAATGGGATATAGTGGGCTTCATGGTGTAAATTTACCAGAATCATATAATGGTCTGGGGCCGAGGAATTTGATTTTTATCCTCTTGAAGCTATTCGAATTTTTCAGAGCGTACACAACAAATCAGCCAAGTTCAAATGTCCAGTTGGTTTTTATTGAAGAGCCCGAGGCTCATTTGCATCCCCAGATGCAAAGCGTGTTTATCCGAAAGTTATCTGAAATCGCCACTTTTTTTGCAGAAGAATATAATGATGGAAATCCTTGGCCTGTCCAATTTATCGTTACTACTCATTCCTCTCATATTGCAAATGAAGCATCCTTCGATTCGATGCGCTATTTTCTTGCACAGCCTTGTGAAAAATTCCCTAATATTTGCACAACAAGAATTAATGACCTTCAAACAGGCCTAAGCGCGGAATCTGACGAGAATAGGGTTTTCTTGCATAAATATATGACACTTACGAAGTGTGATTTACTTTTTGCTGACGTTGCTGTATTAATAGAAGGCTCAACAGAAAGACTACTGTTGCCTAAAATAATTGAGAAAATTGATGAAGAATTACCTGAGGGAGGAAAACTTTCAAGTAAATATCTGAGTGTTATTGAAATTGGGGGGGCTTATGCTCATATTTTTTTTTAACCTTCTTGATTTCTTGAGGTTGAGAACTTTAATAATTACAGATTTAGATACAATTGACTCAGCAAACAATAGGAAAAAATGCAAAGTTTCTGAAGGTACTCATACTAGCAATGGCTGTATTAATTATTGGTTTACTGAAGAAGGGGGAAATGATCCGACCAAAGATGAATTGCTTGGTAAAGAGGAAGCAGAAAAAATAAAAGAAAACCAACGGATAGCATACCAAGTCCCACATTCAGATGGAGATGCTTGTGGTCGAAGTTTTGAAGCTGCTTTTATGCTGGCTAATCCAGTCCTCTTTGATGAAGTCATAGGAGACAAAGCAGAAACACGAGAAATTAAAGTTTGGGAAGCTACTAGGAATATCGAAAAAACAAATTTCGCCCTTATGTACGCAATCCAAAAGACTGATTGGATTGTCCCTCGTTACATAGATCAAGGATTAAGGTGGTTAGTTGATTATCCGAAAGATACAGAAGTCGATCATGTAGTTGAACGGAAGGATTGAAGCGATGACAATTGATCGACTTCAGGCAAATCCGGCAGAAGAGGCAGCTCAAAGAGCTCTTGAACAGGTCTTTGAATGCATCCGTGAGGGAAAAAATTTTAGTCTCGAGGCTGGCGCGGGAGCTGGAAAAACATACTCTCTAGTTGAAGCACTAAGATTTGTTATTGATGAGCGAGGAGTTGATTTACTTAGGAAGAATCAACGAGTTGCATGTATATCCTATACAAACGTAGCTACTGATGAGATTGCATCACGCATAGATAGGCATCCGGCTGTACTATCATCAACAATTCATGCGTTTTGTTGGTCGTTAATTAAGAACTTCCAGCCATATCTGAGACAAAGAATTATAGAGCTAGATGGATGGCCTGAGAAATTGGAAGAAGTTGGCGGGTTAGGGCAGTGGCGAATAGCGTATCAACTTGGGCGCCGGAAAGCAAATCCCGAAGAATCGTTTATATCAATAAGCCATAATGATGTCTTAGCCTTGACTATACTACTAATGGAGGAGGGGAAATTTCGAGACATCTTTTCTTCTCGCTTTCCCATCCTTTTTATTGACGAATACCAAGATACAAATAAAGGTTTTGCCGAAAGTCTCGTCAAACATTTTATTAACGAAAACTTTGGCCCGTTAATTGGTTTTTTCGGAGATAGTTGGCAAAAAATTTATGGGGATGGATGTGGGTTCATAGAACATGAAAATCTAGCCTATCTTGGAAAGGAAGCAAATTTCCGTTCAGTTAACACCATTGTTAATATTCTGAATAAAATGAGACCAGATCTACCCCAGGAGGTGCAGGACCCTGATTCCACAGGTTTTATCGGAGTTTATCATACTAATAGTTGGGCAGGATCGCGCCGCACAGGAAGTCATTGGAATGGAGATTTGCCAGCAGAAGTTGCTCATAATCATCTTGAATTAGTTTGTCAACTCCTTAAAGACGAAGGCTGGGATTTTTCTCCCGAAAAAACAAAAATTCTAATGCTTACCCACAATTTATTGTCCGTGGAACAGAACTATAACGGGATCGCCAATTCTTTCCAATACAATGAAGCTTTTATTAAAAAGGAAGATAAATATATTTCATTTCTGGTTGACACTCTGGAGCCAATGTGCGTAGCTTTCCAGCAAAACAAATTTGGTGAAATGTTTTCAGTGCTTGGAAATCAGTCAGTAACAATAAACACAGCAAAGGATAAGCTTGAATGGGTAAGCCATATGAAAAACCTATTTGAAATTCGTGAAGGGGGAACGATTGGAGAAATGATTGAATTTCTAATAACTGAAAGCAGGCCGAAAATTCCAGATGCTTTATATAACATTGAGAAGCGATTAGAACAAGCAACTCAAAAGGAAGTGGAAGAATCATTAACGTTAGGGCAGATCACGAAATTAAAGGATGTTTCTTATCAAGAAATTGTAGCCCTGACTAAATATCTGAATCAACATACGCCTTTCTCGACAAAGCATGGTGTAAAAGGGGCGGAGTTCGAAAATGTATTAGTTGTTTTCGGTAGAGGCTGGAATCATTATAATTGGGACAATTTTCTTGAGTTGGCTCAAGAAGCAACAATTCCAGAAAATAGAATAGGATTTTACGAAAGAAATAGGAATTTATTTTACGTAACCTGCTCAAGACCTCAAGTGCGTCTAGCACTATTATTTACACAAAAGCTTTCAGAACATGCATTAACAACATTGTCTAATTGGTTTGGTCAAGAGAACATACATTCGATAAATTTGTAATATTCAGGAGGTGATATTAATATCAAGATTGATTCTGCGGCGTTTTTCCTGGTTCTCTCATTAATCGGACCACTAAATAAACAATAACTCGTTTTATTGCAGTCTTTTCTGATTTTGATAATATCCCATATTCGGCCAGGAAGTCGTCGAAATTGCTACCTACGTGTTCTTTATTCATATTCGTTCACGAATTAGTGTACAGTTTGAGACTGCTATCCAAGGCTGCCATGTGCTTTCATAAAATCTTATACCTTCTATGGTCACTTTTTGGTCTTGTAATTCAATACAGTTAGTCAGGATTTCCTCACAAGCCTTTCTTTTTTCTTCGAAGCACAAATCATGGTTGCCAACGATGACGATCTTGTGGAGGTGGGGCAGGAATCCAAAGAACCCATTGAACTCCCGGATGTCCTCCAACCTCCCGTGGCCGGCCAAGTCGTCGATATATCATAGGAATGCTTCAATTGTGATATTGTGAGTTGAGTGAAGGGCTTATTAGTAGAAGGCTAATTATGCCTTGAGTAACTTTGAAAGAATTAAATTCTCTAAGGTATCCAGAAAGTTTCTTTCATAATTATCATTGATATGATTTACATTCCATAAACCGGACGTTTTTATATCTTCAGATTTCGCGTATAGTCCTAACCAATTGATACTTGCTGGATCAACTGGTTTATCATTTGATGTGTTACTTAGAAGTCCAATAGAATTCCTCTCTATGTATCCCCTCATGCTGTCTGGTCCGGATGAGTCATTTATCTCTAACCATAAGAAAGGCATTTTACCGATATGTTTGCTAACTGCTTTTTCTAGGGGGTATTCAGCTTCCCTTATTGATCTTGGGGCATTGTTCCCAACTTCCCATTGTCCAGCGATGTTGTCAGGTACATCATCTCGCTTAATTATTGCTGTCCCGACATGATGTCTAAATATGGATCCCCGATGGTTACCTCCACCAGGTTGAGAGCCACCCAGCGTTCCTCGATGCTGGCGTAGTCGAGTCCATATTGTGGTCGAGCTTCCAGATTTTAATGCATGTGTACCCACTCGCACCACTCTCTTTCCATCACCCGAATCTGACCGCGCCTCGCCGTGTTCAAAGAAAAAATAGACTCCTCGATCCGGCCAGTCCATTATTCCATGAGATTCCTGAAGTGTTCGGATTCCTCCGACTATATCGTCAAGCTGGTCAAGAAGGAAATAAAACTTCTTTATATCTTGCAATCGTTTTGTGTAATTCATAGGTTTATTATTGTTTGATTTTTTTGTTTAACCAACTCATCTGCTCCCCAATACGCAATCCTTTCATTGGGATAGACACCTGGACACCAATCTTTTCCAGCGGAGTAATTAGATTTTCTCTGTATTTCGTTCCCGCTAAGAAGACGATTTCATCGCCTGGGCTTAATAAGTCTTTCAATATTTCAAACACATTCTTTGCCCATAATTTCCGATCAGGCGATTTCATGTTATTCAGGGTTACATCATATGGCGAGATAATAGCAGTTGAACTAAGCGCTTCGCGCAGGGGGAAAACGGGCGAAGTTTCATTCCCTGTCTCATCCATTAATTGAATACTGAGGCTATATTTCCTATTAGACAAATCACTATCTAATAGGAGGTAAAGCCATGACTGCTTTAAGAGAACGAATGATTGAGGATCTGCAGCTGCACGGCTATGCAGAGAAGACGCAGGAGGCCTATCTGCGCTCTGTCCGTCAGCTGTCAGTGTATTGCAATAAACCGCCGGACAGGATCTCAGAGGATGAACTGCGCGAATATTTTCTCTACCTGAAGAACGAGAGAGGAGCTTCCCGAAGCACCTGCCGGGTGGCTTTATATGGCATCAGGTTCTTTTACTTGAAAACATTGCGTAAAGAATGGCCTTCCCTGGAACTGATCCGGTTTCCGCAGGAAACAACGCTGCCTGTGGTACTCAGCGTGGACGAGGTGCATCGGATTTTGAAGAGGGTCCGGCTTCCGAAATACCGGGTCTGTCTGACCACTATTTATTCCTGCGGAC
>CAZHHT010000045.1:10828-22267 GCA_964532455.1 uncultured Anaerolineales bacterium | reverse complement strand
TGAAAGTGAACAGGAACCAGAAGCTTCAATTGAGGAATTTATTATAGAGAGCGAAATAGAACCAGAAGCTTCAATTGAGGAATTTAAAGTTAAAAGCGAAAAGGAACTGTTATCATCAGCTGAGGATATTGTTGCTGAAAGCGAACAGGAACCAGTCACTTCAGCTGAGGATATTACTGCTGAAAGCGAATTTGAAAATTCGGTATCCTGGCTGGATCAAATTGATGAAAAGCCAATCGCAGAAACCACCGAGAGCAGCACCGCTGAAGAGGATAGTGATGTCCTCCAATGGTTGGAAGCTTTAGAAGAAGTTGACGAAACCTTACTAACGGATGAAGATATCCGGAAATCTCTTACTGGTGACATTGTTGATAAAATACCATCCATTGAGCAAGAAATAACTGAAACACTACCTGAAGATGAGAGCCAAACAGAAGGTATACCAGATTGGTTGGCTGAACTGGAAACAGATGGACAGGATGAAGTTCCTTCTCTTCAAAGCGCAATCCGCCTATCTGATCATCCTCTTACGGAAGAAGAAAAGGACTTTCTTGAGCGAACAGAAGAAGAACAAGATGAAAATGCAGATTGGTTAGCTAAACTAGACATGATTGATGACCTATCACCTGCAGAACCTGAGACACCCGCCATCAAAGTAGATGTACCAGAAGAAAAAGAGCAAATAAAGCCCATTAAAGAATATGAGGGGGTCAGTGTTTCAGGAGGTATACTTGATCGGCTAAAAGATTCAGAGGAAGAGGGTACTGAAACTGAAGTACCCCAATGGTTGGAAAACCTTAAAAAAGAAGAAGATCCCCAGGAAACAGCAATCTTGTGGCTGAAGCAATTCGTAGAGCAGGGAGACAAAGCGAACTTAAAAGCTGAAATAAAACGTTATACTGATGAGCTAAATCCTGGGGATACTGTTCCAGGATGGATGGAAGATCTCAAGAATGAAGAAGATCCTCAAACTACTGCCATGCTCTGGTTGGAAAAATTGTCCGGAGAACGGGAAGAATCTGCAATACCCAAGCCTCCTCGTGATGTACCGGATGAGTCTGGTTGGCTGGCTGATCTAGAAAAAGAAGTCGCTGAACAAGCAAAAGAACCCATTGAAGATCAATCCAAGGATTTCAAGGATTCCAATGAAGGTTGGCTTGCTGACCTGGAAATTGATGAAAAACTAAAAACTAGCACTGACGAGGATATTCCTGATTGGGCACAAACCGAAGAAGCCCAAGAAATGGATGAACAGGGTGGAGAAACACCTCCCTGGATGAAGTCCACTTCTCCGCTTGAAGGAGATTTTTATACAGACGAACTGGCAGGCAATGTTGATAAGGAAGTTGAGATACCTGAATGGCTGGCAGGTTATTCAGAAGGGGAAGAACCTGAAGAGGAATCGAAATCTGAACCAGAACCGCCGGCGCCAGCAACCACCGCACCAGGAGCGACATCAGAGCAAGACGATTACACCTGGGTTTCTGCCACAGGGGAACCTGCCAAGTCTTCAGGAGAACCTATTGACCTCAATAAGGCCGCGATTTCGCAGCTTGAATCCATACTTGGGATAAGTTTTCAAGTCGCCAAAGGTATCGTAACCTACCGCGAAAAACACGGCCCTTATAAAACCCTGGAAGATTTGTTAAACGTTCCTGATATCAAAGATAAACAAACGATTGAAATTCTTAAACCAGAAGTCATCATTCGGGAAGTAAAAGAAAAACCCAAACCTGTAGAGAAAACCGCCCCTGTTGTAGAAGAAGAGCCGGAAAAGCGGCTTATCAGAGCCCGCAGCCTGCTTTCTGACTCTAAAATCGATGAAGCGCTGGAGCACTACGAATACTTGATTATCAAGAAAAAATCGATTTCTGATGTAATCAATGATTTGATTCAAGCCTCTTTTGATCACCCTCTGGATGTACCTCTGATGAAAACCCTGGGAGATGCTTACATGCGGGTGGATAAACTCGACGAAGCGCTCGATGCTTATTCCAAAGCGGAGGAATTGCTTCTTTAATTGTTTGCGAATTCAGTTTCATCAAGGGACTGTTCAGCTGAGCAGTCCCTTTTTGTATTAATTGAAAAAAAGCTCTAAACCTGGCCAAAATGTTGCCTACAACAAATCTACCTATTCCCTAATTTACTGGAAACATGTATACTTATCCCGAAAGTGAATTGCAAGTAATACTACGGAGGATCCTTGTGGAAAAAACATTGGTTTTAGTTAAACCGGATGCTGTACAACGGGGACTTATTGGTGAAGTTATTAAGCGCCTTGAAAATCGCGGACTTCGATTAATCGCGGGGAAATTCATTCAAGTCAGCCGCGAACTTGCTGAGGAACATTACAGCATTCATAAAGAGAAACCTTTTTATGATACTCTGCTTGATTACATCACATCCGCTCCTGTGATGGC
Source organism: uncultured Anaerolineales bacterium (assembly GCA_964532455.1). GTDB lineage: Bacteria > Chloroflexota > Anaerolineae > Anaerolineales > UBA11858 > B10-G9. Next base: position 19,847 of record CAZHHT010000045.1, on the reverse strand, counting down.
GATGGCCTGGGATGGACCAAACGCTGTGGCTGCAGTCCGGCAGACTATGGGCGCAACCAAACCAACTGAAGCTGCCCCGGGTTCTATCCGGCATGATTTTGGCCTTGAGATTGGACGCAACCTCACTCATGCCTCAGATACACCCGAAAACGGTGAAAAGGAAGTTTCTCTCTGGTTTACAGATCAGGAGCTCCTGGATTGGGATCGCGCTCTTGATCCCTGGATCCTGGAATAATTAACATTTACATGCGCTATCAAGTTCCAGGGAAAGCCCCTGGAACTTTCTTTTTAAATATGAGTTTTGGTATAATCGCCCAACATAAGTTTAAAATCATTTTATCCGCATATGACAAATACTCAATTCCTCTCAACATTAGAAAAAATACTTCCAACAGTCCAGGTACCCGGCAGGTATACCGGGGGCGAATTTAACCAGATTATCAAAATCTGGGAATCGGTAGATGTTCATGTTGCATTGTTATTCCCTGACATCTACGACCTGGGTATGTCCAATCTGGGCCTGATGATCCTTTACAATGTGATTAATCAGCATCCGAAATATTCTGCGGAGCGAGCCTTTTTACCCTGGACAGACATGGAAGCTGCCATGCGCGAAGAAGGTCTACCTTTATACTCACTGGAAACAAAACGACCTTTGTCCTCCTTTGATATTCTGGCTGTATCTCTGCCTTACGAAAGCTTGTATACCAACCTGCTAAATTCCCTTGACCTTGCCGGATTGCCGCTTTATTCAGCTGACCGGACAAATGATCACCCGTTAGTGATAGCCGGCGGTCATGCCGTTTTTAATCCAGAGCCAGTTTCGCCATTTATTGATGCATTTGTAATTGGCGAGGGTGAAGAAGTAATCATCGAGATTCTTGATGTTTATCAATCCAGCCAAGATCAAGGCCGTTCTAGGCAACAAATGCTGGAAAATATTTCCCAAGTTGACGGGGTTTATATCCCGTCTTTCTATCAGCCTCACTACCAGGCAGACGGAACCTTTTCTCACCTTGAAAAACTCAATCAAAAAGCTCCAGATACGATAAAAAAACGAATAGTTGGCACATTGCCGCCTCCTCCCACGAATCTGATAGTTCCTTATATCAACACTGTACACAATCGTGCTCCGCTGGAAATTATGCGAGGGTGTACCCGGGGCTGCCGGTTCTGCCACGCTGGAATCGTAACTCGTCCTGTCCGGGAACGCTCCCCCGAAGATATCCTCCAGGCCATGGAGGCTCTGATCCCCAATACCGGATACTCAGAAATTGGTCTATTATCATTATCTTCTTCTGACTATACAGGAATAGTCAAATTGATTCAATCCATCAACGCCAAGTTTTTAGGCCAGAATATTTCTATTTCTCTGCCATCCCTGCGGATAGAATCGGTGTCTGCTAACCTTATGGACTCTCTTGCGGGCAAACGCCGCAGCGGATTTACCCTCGCCCCGGAGGCTGCTTCTGAACGTCTCCGAAAAATAATTAACAAACCAATTTCCGATCAGCAGCTTCTGGATACAGCCCATGAAATATATCAGCGGGGGTGGCACACCATTAAGCTCTACTTCATGATCGGGCATCCCTCAGAAACAGTTGAAGATGTTCAGGCGATCGCTGATCTTTCCCATAAGGTGTTGGCAGAAGGGAAAAAAATCCTCGGAAATCGAGCCCAAGTCCATATCAGCCTAGGCACCTTTGTTCCCAAACCGCATACACCCTTTCAATGGGTTGGGACTGCTTCCCAACAGGAGATTAAGAAAAAACTTGATTTATTGCAAAAGGAGATTCGCGGGAGAGGTCTCAAATTAAACTGGAACGATCCGGAGGAAACTCAATTTGAAGCCTGGTTGTCCCGGGGGGATCGACGGATGTCTGCTGTGATCTATCGGTCCTGGAAAATGGGCGCAAAATTTGATGCCTGGAATGAACACTTCAATTTTCAGCGCTGGCAGGATGCTTTTTCCCAGGTAGGCATTGATCCTGATTTTTACTCTACAAGAGAGCGGGGAATCGACGAAACATTTCCCTGGGATCATATCCATTCCGGAGTAAAAAAATCAATATTGCTCCAGGATTACGAATGGAGCAAGGAAGAAAAAACCCGCCCTGATTGTCGGGGAGGTTGTTATGCCTGCGGTATCCTTCCAACCTATAATGACCTTCGTCGTCAAAATCCCGGACCTCTCTGGCTTTGTCCGGAAGTGACTCGCTGAAATCTCACCGGTAACTTGACAATAACCGTACTATCAGATGAAAAAACAACGCTATAGAATTTATTTTTCCAAAACAGAACAGATGCGTTTTACAGGTCACCTGGATTTGATACTCACCTGGGAAAGAACTTTCCGCCGAGCTGGATTACCCCTCGCTTATAGTGAGGGTTTTTCACCTCGTCCTGTATTGAATATGGCGGCACCTCTGCCTTTAGGTTTTACAAGTACCGGAGAGATTGGCGATTTCTGGTTGTCAGAAGTAATTTCTCCCCCAGAATTAACTCCTGTCCTGGAAGAATCCCTCCCACCAGGTTTGCTGATTCAGAAAATAAATGAAATTGAAGATATCTTCGGGCCCAAACTTCCTTCTCTCGTTACCGCTGCATCGTATTCAATCATACTGGATGCAAAATATCCTGGTATAGCAGAGAAAATTGAAGGTTTGATCAATTCAGCTAGCATTATCAGAGATCGAAAGGGAAAGACCTATGATCTCCGCCCCCTAATACAAAAACTTGAAAGTGACAAATCATCCCCAACTAAACTCCAGATGACCCTGGCAGCCCTTCCCGGTGCTACCGGTCGCCCGGATGAAATCCTGGCTTCCCTTGAACTGCCAATAATAGGTACTAAGATTTGCCGGACAGAAATAATCATGGACACAGATGGAAGGTAATCTGATAGGGCTTCTGGTTTCAATTCTAGCCGGCATCATCCCCATGCTTATTTTTGCCTGGTTCCTGTACATATTGGATCGTTACGAAAAGGAACCCTTGCAGCTGCTGATTGGTGTTTTTGCCTGGGGCGCGGTAGTCGCTGCAGGTGCAGCCTATGTAATTAACACCTTATCCAGCATGGGGCTCTATTTGCTCACTCAATCTGATTTTGCCACCCAGCTTACATTGTCCACGCTGATAGCTCCAGCAGTCGAAGAAACTCTCAAAGGAGCTGCTGTTTTTATAGTCTATCTGGTCTTCCGTTCAGAATTCGATTCACTCCTCGATGGCGTTATTTATGGAGGCATCACGGCTCTTGGTTTTGCAGCGACAGAGAATATCTGGTATATCCATCAACTTGGTTTTCTGGAAAGCGGATGGGAAGGCACCCTCGATTTAATCCTGATCCGGGTTTTTCTAGTGGGCTGGCAGCATCCTTTTTATACAGCATTCATAGGGTTGGGATTTGCCTTAGCCCGCAGATCAACCCAAACGATCTGGAAATGGATTGCCCCCTTGATTGGTTGGTCCACAGCCGTTTCATTCCATCTCCTCCACAACTTATTTGCCAATCTTTTTAACAGCAGCTCCGGGATTATACTTACCACTATCTGGGACTGGAGCGGTTATATTGGACTACTAATCCTGATCCTATTATTAATAAAACGGGAACAGCGCTGGATGAAAGAATATTTAGCCGTTGAGCATAAACAAGAACTTCTCTCAACGGATCATTATCAAACAGCCTGTTCTACCTGGAAGCAAAGCTTAACTTTTCTCAAGGCTAGATTTCAAGGTAATTATCGGGAAATCCGCAGCTTTTACCAGGCCTGTGGTGAACTGATGCACAAAAAACGTCAGCTTATCAAACACGGTGATGAATTGGGAACGGTTCTTGAAATCCAACGTCTGCGAACGGAACTTAAACTGTTTATTGAGAGCTCTGAAAAAAACCCTGAATAACTATACGCAACAAGGAAAGATCATGGACTGGACCCAATCCGCCCTTAAAATAGATCCCCAACAAACAATCGATGATATTGGATCATTTATTCATGATCGTTTCACTAAACTTAACCGAAAAGTTGCCGTCGTTGGTTTAAGCGGTGGACTGGATTCCTCGCTAATGTCATCTCTGGCAATTCATAGTCTTGGAAAAAATCAAGTTAATCTCTATTACCTGCCGGAAAGGGACAGCAAACCTGTTCACCGTCGCCATGCAATCCTGCTTGCTGAACAGCTGGATGCGGAACTCAAAATCATAAAAATAACTTCCGCTCTTAGGGCTCTCCGGGTTTATCGTTTATTGCCGCTAAGTTATTTTCCCGGGCAGAAACTCAAAGCCCTGGCAGTTGGCTATGGAAAGAAACAATTCTTATCAAGAAGCGATGGCGAGTTCCTGTCCGCACGATTGGCATCTACCGGCGGACCCTGGGTAGCGCGGGCAAATGCCTACATCTCCGCCAAACATCGGATACGGTCTATGATCCTCTATAAAGAAGCTGAACGCACCCGGGGATTGGTGATCGGCGCCGCTAATAAAACCGAGTGGATGACCGGCACGTTTACCCAATGGGGCTGCGATCACTGCGCAGACCTGATGCCCCTGCTCCACCTCTACCGCAGTCAACTAATTCCGTTGGCAGAACACCTGGGATTGCCGGAAGAAATCATCCACAAAAAAGCTGACCCTGATGTCCTGCCAGGACTGGACGACAAGGGTGAACTTTTGGGTTCTTTCAAGGAAGCTGATTTAATTCTCTGGGGATTGGAAAACCAAATTCCCCTATCAGAACTTGAGAAGAGATTTGGAGAAGATCAAGTTAATTATATCCAGACCCTGGTCGATAACTCCGCTTATTACCGGGAAACACCCTATTCCTTACTTTAGCAGGGTTGTCCCTTAATAGTAGTTCTGGTAGAATTTCTCTCGAGCCCCCATAGCTCAGTGGATAGAGTGTCGCCCTCCGGAGGCGAAGACCTGTGTTCGAGTCACAGTGGGGGTACTTTTCTTAAAACCTAAATTTTATACTCCACTTTTTGATGTGGAGTATTTTTTTTATTTATCCCTGTTTCCCTAATTCGGGTGATATAACAGGTTTTAACCTTATTGTGTGATCCCTAATCTCCACATTGTGTCGGTAGATCAGACGCTGCTCATCCAGATTTAGTTCATACTCCCCATCTGATACTTCCACAAGGCAGCCGTTTGGATATTGATACAGCGGTACAAAAACCTCTGTAGGTTCTTTCACGACCGGATCGTGGCGGAATCTAAATTCAAATTCATTCTTCTTTATATCAAATCTGATTTTTAGCGGTTCTCCGGCTGTTGCTAACGGATATGGCCGCACCACTGCCTCCAATGCTCGTCCCCCAGAGTGGATACTATCTGGATTATCCCTTTGATCCCGGCTGAAGATTGACAAGTCTTCATCATTCCACATATCTCCTCGGGCATTGTTGTTATCCGCAGTATAGTTCCAAAGTGTATAATGATGCAGATTTTCCTCCAGCGCCCGGAGTGTGCGGTCGAAAGCATTTATCTGAGCATTGAAATCACCGGTTTGGTAGGCATTTTTATTATCCAGATCATAGGCAATCCCAACTTCACCGATCAATGTAGGCACATTCCCCATCTGGGTCAAAGCGTGTTCTTTTGGTCTTGCCAGCTGTCTGGCAAAGGAATTAGTGATCCGTCGTGGGCCAAACAGCAGTGTATTTTTCCCCCTATCAAAGTTGATCCATCTATTGAATGATTTCATAACCAGCACCACCGGGTCATACCAATGCGGTGCGTATACGATGTTATCTGCATCATCTGCGCCCCATACCGGGCCTCCTGAACGAAATCCCTTCTCAATAAAAATCATATAGGATGGCTGAACTTCCCGGACTGCATTCGCAAACCGATTATTAAAAGGAATATAATAATCTCGGTTGAAGTTCACCTCGTGTCCATTTAAACGTGAAAAATAATCAGGGCGCTTTAATTTCGGCACCCCTGATGCAGCTATCTCCCAAAGCCCGTTTGCCTGCCAGATGGGATCAAATCCCTTCAACCAGATACTTTTTCCATCTGGATTAAGGACCTGTTTCCCAACGACCCTCGGGCCCCATATTCCCCTCTCCCAAATTTCCAATTCGAGAGGAATTCCGTAACTCAGCTGCATGGACTGGAATGGTGTCGGAACAAACCCCTTTTCAACAGTGGTATAACGATGATTGAGATCCTCGATACCAATATATCCTTCCACAGGTTCATTCATGGTATCAAACCCGACGACATTTGGCAGGTCTTTAAGATACGACGCAATTTCTTTTAGCGCGTTTATGTAGTGCCGCTGCAGGAATTCCTGGGCATATTCACCATCGATGATTGTCTGCGGCGCAAAATCCCTGCCTCCGAAAAAGAGAGTGAACATGGTTGCCGCGGCTAACTTGGTAGCATTTGTAGACCAGATCATTTTCGGCAGCGGATCCCCACACATCTGGTGAGTAAAGGCAGCTCCAGTAACCTGGAAATTTTTAATATTCATTCCCACAAATTCAAATGTCCATCCCGGGGCACCGTCTCCACCAGAAAAACGGCTCCAAACATCCTGATGAGGATCAATAAAAATCTGAATTCCATATTCAGCAGCTTTTTCAACCACGGCCTGGACATACTCCAGGTATCCATGGTCATACAATCCCGGGCCAGTATGCTCAATCGCTTCCCAGGTGACCAAAAAACGGATAAAGGTTAATCCCCAGGCTTTCAAACGAGTAAAATGCTCATCCGCTTCCTGGATGGGAAATGGGCGTCCTATGAAAGATACGTTCCGGTAATCAAAATATCCTTCCTTGAGATAAGTTGCCCCGTTTGGTGAAAATGGCACTTTGGTACTTCCCCCTAGGTTTACGCCGCGCAAGGTTAAATTGCGTCCGAATTCATCCTTAAAATAATTTCCATCAATGTACATCATTAAAATCCTCGCATTCCCTCAATCATGGATTAAAAGCAAATCCAGCCTGGTTACTCTTCCCCATTGAGCTGTTTTATGATTGCTTCCGCAGCTTTTATGCCGTCCATGGCCGATGATATGATTCCTCCAGCGTATCCAGATCCTTCTCCGGCAGGATATAAACCCTGGATAGAAATGCTTTGATAATCTTTTCCTCTCACTATCCGGACCGGTGAGGATGTCCGGGTCTCAATACCGGTCAACACGGCATCTGGCTGGGTAAAACCTCTGATTCTTTTTTCAAACTCCGGCAGAGCTTCCTGGATTGCAGATATCACGAAAACCGGCAGTGATTCCCGCAAATCCGTCATCTTTATTCCTGGAAGGTAAGATGGTTGTACAGAACCCAGCGCTGATGATCGCTTGCCGCGTAGAAAGTCTCCTACTAACTGGCAGGGAGCATTAAAATTTCCTCCGCCCTGAAAGAAGGCTTTTTCTTCCCAGTACCGTTGGAATTCAATTCCACCTAAAGGTATATCCATAAAATCGGCTGGTACAACTTCAGCGACAATTGCGCTGTTCGCGTTCCTTTCATTCCTGGCATATTTGCTCATGCCGTTAGTTACTACAGTTCCCTGCTCGGATGACGCTGCTATCACTACTCCGCCTGGACACATGCAGAAGCTGTATACTGTTCTGCCAAAGGAGCTGTGATGAACCAGCTGATAGTCAGCAGCCCCCAACAAAGGATGGCCGGCTTGTTGTCCATATTGATTTCGATCTATTACTGTCTGAGGATGTTCTATCCGGAAACCAATAGAAAAAGGTTTAGCCTCGAGCTGCACACCTCGATTGGATAACATTTTGAATGTGTCTCTAGCGCTGTGTCCAATCGCCAGGAGAACTTGCTCGCTGCGGATTTCCTCTCCACTCTGCAGCCTTACCCCCTTTATTTGTTTTTTCTCCAGGATCAAATCATCCATCCGGCTTTGAAATTGATATTTGTCTCCCAGCTCAATAATTCTCTTGCGAATATTTTTGACTATCTTAGTCAATTTTGCTGTTCCAAGGTGGGGCTTATTTTTAAAAAGTATCTCTTCTGGCGCGCCTACCAGTACCAGTTCCTGGAGAACTTTTTTATCCCTGTTTAACTTATCCTTCACCCGGGTTTGCAGCTTGCCATCCGAGAATGTACCAGCACCTCCTTCTCCAAACTGGACATTCGACTCGCTATCCAATTCACGATTTTTCCAGAATTTATTGGTATCCCGGGTTCTTTCTTCTACCGGTTTTCCCCTGTCTATCAAAAGAGGAGGGTATCCAGCTTCTGCCAGGATCAGCCCCGCAAATAATCCCGCTGGTCCTGAGCCAATTACCAAAGGCCGCTCACGTTTAATTTTTCTGATCAGAATTGGACTAGTGTATTTGGTTTCTGGTGCTCGGGAAATCTTCCGGTTTTTTACGTGTTTCTCCAATATCTTTTCTTCATCGTCTATTTCTATATGCAGTGTATAGACTCGCCTAATGGCGTGTTTTTTCCTGGTATCCAGACTGCTTCTACTGATCGCTATCGAATTTAATTGACCCGCTTCAATGTCCAGAGTTTTAAGTACTGCCCACTGTAAATCATTTTCATCATGATCAAACGGAAGGAACAAATCTGTAATTCTTATCATATCGGTTCTTTAAACACCCACTATAGCTATTATTCCATCTTCATTCAAAATCTAATTGTACCTAAATTAATCTTACCAATAGGCAATCTGTCATCTCTCTACTCTCCCAATGATGACTGATTGAGCAATTTATTCGTTAATAAATTGTCCCAGCTGAAAGCTTATTGTAAAGTTAATAATTGCAGTTTTCCTTATATAATAAAAGTATCATTGCTAGTTTGAAACGATATGTAATGATTTAAGCTGTTTAAAGAACGCCACTCGTAACAAAACGACGCACACTGACGGGGCATTGATGAATCGATCAATCTTGATCATTCAACCTAATAAACATGCGTCAATTGAATTATCCCGCATTTTTAAGCAGTGGGGATATGAAGTTCACACGGCTCCCTTATTAAAAGACGCCAGCACTCAATTGAAATTAGCCCTCCCTGACCTGATCCTTATTGACACAAC
>CAZHHT010000045.1:0-10818 GCA_964532455.1 uncultured Anaerolineales bacterium | reverse complement strand
TTACTCGGTTCAAAATGGCCAAAAACTATCCCTGTTTTATTGAAAAGATTCCAGAAAACAGAGCTGCTCTTTACCTATTCGTCGAATGAGGGCCTGCCAAAATCCTACTATTCGGAACTTGTGAAATGGAAGGTACTCACCAATCCAATCACTCCAGAAAGGGTCTCCCTGGCTGTGGATGGAAATCTCACTGATATTGATATCCTCGAACCTCTGCAAAAGAAAAGTCGGCTGACTTATCCAATCCGGTTCCAAATCAGCTTACCCTATCTCATTCTTTCCCTGTTTTTCACTCTCTCGGTAACTTACATAACAACCAGGATTGTGTTCGATTCTGCAGAAGAACGTTTTGCCAATCAGCTCATTGAATCTGGTAAATTGTCATCTGAATGGATAGTCTTAGAGGAAGACCGACTCCTGGAATCGCTGCGCCTGGTAGTCAATACTACAGGTCTGCCAGAGGCAGTTTCGAGCGAGAAAATTGACTCCATACACCGACTTATTTATCCGTTAGCAGTCAATTCCCAGGTTGAAGACATCGAAATAATTAATTCTGGAAGATCCACCATTTATTCTTTACGGCATAGAACGGGGGGATCAATCGAAGATTATCAAAATTCCACTGGTGGTGAGGATTTTTCTAATGCTGAATTCATTCAAACTATCCTTAAAGAACATTTGGATAGTTTTGGAGACAAATATGCTGCTGTCGAAAACCCTCCCTGGGGTCAAGTTTTTTATGTTGCCGGACCTATTGTTAACCAGGACAGAGTTGTTGGCGCGGCTCTGATTGGTATAACGCTTCCCACTCTTGTCCAAGAAATACGCGAGACCACTTTAGCTCAAACCACGTTATATGATTTTGAGGGACAGGTATTGGCAACCACCTTCATAGCAAGTCAGGAACTCGATCCAGCCCTGTTCGCTCAAATCATCCCCGGCCAGGATGATTTGAGCCTCCTTAATAATAAGACGGTCGCGGATATAAATTACACGGAATTACTGGGTCCATGGGAAGTTAGAAATGACTTGGATATTGGTATTCTTGGCGCTGCTTTGCCTCAAAATTATCTTGTTCACACCAGCTGGGTCACACGCACTCAAATCTTCGCTGCCCTGGTGCATTCATTGCTTTGATCCTGGCGATAGGCTTCCGTTTGGCAAACCGGATTTCAAAACCCCTCGAAAGCCTGGCCAAAGCCTCAGAAGAAGTAGCTGCGGGCAACTACACGGTTGCCCTTGAATCACCGGGAACCAATGAAGTTGCCGTGTTAACCGCCTCATTTAACCATATGCTAAAAAGCCTCAAGGTATCACAGTCTGAGCTTATGGAAGCATACGATAGCAACCTGGAGGGTTGGTCGCGCGCCTTATCTCTCCGTGACCATGACACAGATGAACACAGCAGGCGAGTAGTTGAATTGACGCTTAAATTAGCAAAAATATACGGCCTGGGCGAAACAGATCTGGAATCAATACGCAGAGGTGCATTACTTCATGACATTGGCAAGGTTGGCATTCCTGATGAAATCCTCAATAAAACTGGCCCCTTATCAGATGAAGAATGGATAATCATGAAGAAGCACCCTCTCTATGCGGCTGAATTGCTTGAACCCATCAATTTTATGCAGGAATCTCTCGAAATTCCTCTCTACCATCATGAAAAATGGGATGGAACAGGGTATCCTCACGGTCTGAAAAGAGATGCCATTCCTTTATCTGCCAGGATTTTTGCAGTCGCAGATGTTTATGACGCCCTGCTTTCAAAACGTCCTTATCGCGATGCCTGGACCAAAGAAGAGGTGCTGCATTATCTTTCTGAAAATCGCGGAAAACATTTTGATCCGCAGGTAATTGACTTATTCTTTAAACACTTAATAGATTAGAAAAAAATAATAACGCCTACACATAATTAATTTCTTTGATGATTGATTTTTAAAGAATCCGTAAATTTGTCAATCTATGATTAAGAAAATTGTTCTTTTCTTCAAAATAAATTCAGCTGCCAGGAAAGTCGTTATTACCGCCAGCCTTTGTCTGATAGCTCTGATATATGCAGGCGCAATCTACGGGAATTTTGTATCTTTACTGGCAAAAAGCACTCCATTTCCTATTAATCTGCATTCGGCTAAACAAGCGAATTATTCCCAAGATCCCGCATATATGCAAATACCTCCCATGCAGCTTCAGCTGGTAATCGATGCAATTTGGGATCAAAATCCAGACACTCAAAATTTATCACTGCGATTAACGCAGGTGGAGCAGATTTATTTCTCTAAAGTCGCCTCGATAACTCCCCAACTGGCAACCCTTACCCCCTCCCTAATCACCGGTACGCCTTTGCCTGAAATTTTGACCCAGACAATCACGCCGCCCATTGAGGTTTCTCCTTCGGCGACCAACCCGGTACCTACAGACACCAGCATCCCAGGCGTCCCAACAATTGCCAGTTCTCCAATGCCAAGCACTGTCACCCAACCTCCGCCAACTTATACTGCCACTAAACCGCCGCCGCCAACTCATACTTCCACACAACCGCCGCCTACAAACACTGTTTCCCCATGTAGCTCAATCTCGGTCAGTAACTTTACATTTGCTGCAAAAAGAGCGATCTGGAACATTAATAATAACTCTGCTTCCACAATAACCATATCGCAGATCAACCTGAGTTGGCCCTCAGGAAATGACTCCCTAGATAAGATCTTTTTAGGAACAGGGAAAATTTGGGACCAAACAGCAACGCCACCATCAGTGGCCATCACCTCTGGCTGGACCAGCAGCTCCAGAGATATTGGAAATGTTGTAATCAAACCAATAAAATTTACTTTCTTAGCTCAATCCTTAAATTCGGGTTATAACCTATCTATCAGATTCACCAATGGCTGCACTGCAGGCAGCTCAAATTAGTGTCTTTAGAAATTTCCATCTCAAACAGAGCAATACCCGGATAATTATATTTCTTGTTCAATCAATACTTTGATTTTCTCCCCTCCAATTCGTGATATTATTCAATAGTTCTGGACAGCTGTCCTGTTCTACTAACAAACAGTATTTACATCCTTTTTCCTCAAATGACAGATATAACTAATCAACGGCTGCAATCTGCTATCAAAGCGCTCAAGGCTGGCAAACCTTCCCAGGCCCGAAAATTAATCCTGGCTGAAGTGAAGGAAAATCCTTCCAATTTGACAGCCTGGACCTGGTCCCTTGAAGTAGCTGCTAATGAAAAAGAAAAGCGCACAATTTTAAAGAGGATTTTATCCCTGGATCCAAATCATAAGGGCGCGCAAGTTTATCTCAGAAAATTGGACCAAATCCAGAAACCTGCAGAAGCTTCATCCTCTGCATCCCTCAAGGATGAAGCTATCCCTTCCGAAAAACCTGCCAAGACCCCTTCCCGCCTTGGTGCTTTGCTTCTCCTGCCATTTCGATTGTTAGCTTCTCTTCCCCTTTCCTGTGGATTTATATTTCTTGTCGCGATTTTGGCTGTAGGAGGATATTATTATTTCCAAGTAAATACCAGTTTTTTCGGATTAGCTGGGGCTGATTTTGATAATATAATTATCAGTAATTCATACGAAAAGATTGAATCCAATGATTTATATTGGGAAGTCCAATTCGAAGGTCAGGGTAAGTCCAAATATATCGGAACAGTGCGTCATGTCTCGCCTATTCGTATCAAAGAATTTAAAATTCTAACTCACGACATCCTAGTCACTACTGCAGACTACTCCAATCCAGATCTTGTAGAAACCAGGGTAGTTAATCACAAGTTCACCTGTAAATCTATCGACACAGAGCCGCTGAACGGTTCAATTAATTTAATCCATGCAATTCCAGCCAATAAGGCCATTTATCAACTGCTGCTCACAATCGATGACTGGGATACTGTTAACATCACGGGGCGGGAAATATATACCATTAAATCCTATGAGATGGATGAAACTTTTATAGGTACCTGGATCGACACCGGCTGCAATACTTTGCTAGTTGATTCTGTCACAGTATTAAATAATCCAAACCGCGAATAATTCTCTCGTTTTGAGATTCCGCAAACTAAAAGGTTATGTCTACACGCAAAGTTCTTCCCATAATAGTATTATTGCTCTGGATCATAGTAATAATAGCAGCTGGATGGTTTGTCATTATCACTCTTGATAAAAATGGTTTGCTGTCAAGAGTAATTTTACTAACGCCGTCAAATACACCTTCAATAACTCCCGGGCTTTCTACCACGGTATCACCCTTGCCGCTAACTATTACTCCTCTTCCTCCGACTCCCACCATTATCCCTCCCAGTTCAACGCCTGAAATACAACAACTACAGGTAATTGGCAGCAGCGTGGCTGGGCGCCCTTTAGAAGTCTACCAATTCGGAATTGGACCCGTGGAAAAGATGATCGTCGCCGGCATCCATGGCGGTTACGAATGGAATACTATCGAGCTTGCAGATGAACTTATTGATTATCTAAAAAATTATCCGGATGTTATTCCGCCAGATCAAACCCTGTATATTCTGCGCGCTCTTAATCCGGACGGTCTCGCCCGATCAAAAAGTTTTGGAGGAAGAGCCAATGAAAACAACGTGGATATCAATCGGAATTTTCCTTCTAATTGGCAGGCGGAATGGCCGCGGAATGGGTGCTGGGATTATATTCCCATTACCGGAGGCAAAGCCGCCGCCTCTGAACCCGAAACCCGGGCTCTGATGGCATTTATTCAAGCACATGATATACAGGCATTAATCAGCTATCACAGCGCCGCACTGGGTATTTTTCCTGGTGGTCAACCTCCAGATACAGGGTCACTTTCCTTAGCCGAATCACTGGCAGCAGTCATAGATTATCCTTATCCACCAATTGATACTGGCTGTATTTATACTGGTCAATTTGTCGATTGGGCTTCCGATCAGGGAATTCCGGCCGTCGACATTGAACTCACCAATCACAAGGACTCGGATTTTGAAAAAAATCTGGCCATCTTAAGCGTGTTCCTGGATTGGTCTTATTCAGAATAACAACCCACTAAATACTGGAAAAAAATTCCGGGTTCAAAAAGCTTTTTTTATGAGTTTATATTATTTTTTTAGTGGTGGAAAAGTTTACTTCTGGTTGGAAATAATTGATATTTTACCGGCGCTGGCTGCACAAAGATGAGCACCGAAGAACAGGATTAAACTGCTGATATATATCCATAGCAATAAAATCGCTATTGCGCTTAAAGACCCAAAGATGACTTCATAGCGGGCAAATCCGCTCCCCAGGTACCACTGGAAAGCATATGATGCCATACGCCAGATCCCTGTGATAACCAGAGCACTGAATCCAGCGGCTTTAATGGGTACCCTGCCCATCGGGATAATCCGGTAAAGACTATAAAAAAACAGGAATGGCAATACCCAATAGAACACTTTTGGCATAATTCCCCCTAGTTGGTTAGTAAACAACAATTCTAAACCCGGTACTGCTTTCTCGTACTTTACGAGAACATTTAAGATAGTCGATGATAGAGTTAACACAAATAGTCCCAGGATCATGATGATGACCATTGCCAGGCCAAACAATCGCTTTTGAAAAAATGTCCGCCTTTCATCTACCGGCCAGGCGCTGGTGATATTATGTACCATCATAGAAAATGCATTGGATCCGGACCATAACAAACCAATTAACCCTATGATTCCAATGGAATTCCTCAAGACAAGAATGCGTTCAATATTCCTTTCCACCAGATCCTGTCCTACGGGGATAACGCTGATCACCAACTGAGCAACCCGGGTGCTGGTCTGACTGTCATCAATAAAATAAGATCCTATCGTGACCATAACAATCAAAAGGGGGAATAAAGAAAACAAAGTGTAATACGCCATTCCAGCTGCCCCTCTAGCTCCCCCTTCCTGCTGAAAGCTTTTTACTGATGCCCTGAAAATATTGTAAATATCCTTGATTTTATACCAGATTGTCATTAATATGTCGTTTTCTTTCATAACTCAAAAACCATTATCTAAGAATTGTCATCAACAGGTTTCAGCGCGTATTTTACCATTCCCTATCCCTTAATAATTAGTAAAATTCACAAAAAACCTGAAGCTAGAAAAAGCAGGCTTCAGGTTAATTAATCTTAGTAACAGTTAATCACGACCAGAATTCTTCAATGGGCAGCGCTCCAGATTCTCTCCAGGTATGTTTTGTATATCCCTTCTGAATCAGCCGCTCTAAGACATTATCAACCATCTTGGGATCTCCGCATAAGAATAAATGGGTTTTATCAAGATTAATTTCATCCCTACCTCATCCTTAATAATATTCTTCTCCAGCAATTGTTCTATCCTGAGTTGTTGCCTATTCCAGGTTTTATCAGCATCAGTCAATGTTGGAAAATAAAAAAGGTTATCAAATACACAAATACATATAGCATTTACAACAATCTGAAATATTGATCGGCTGTTCTACTCTCTCACCTTAAAGTAGTGGAATTCTGAAGTTTTTATTCTTTTGTGGTGAATGCAACCCCGACCAAACCCGCTCCGGTATGAACTGAAAGTCCTGGAGTTAACTCCGAAAAATGGATAACTTCCGGACAGTGAATTGTTTCACGGAGCAATTTTTCAAACTCTATTGCTTCTTGCTTGGCTGCCACCTGCAAGATAAAGATATTTTCTATTTCATCATCTCCCAATCCATCTGCCGTTAACTCAAGCAATCTGCTCCAGGCTTTTTTTCTGGTCCTGACTTTTTCCAGTAAATCCAGTTTCCCGTCTTTGATAGTCAGGATAGGTTTAATATTTAATACATTGGCCATCTCTGCCGTTAGATTTCCTACCCTGCCGCCCATTGCCATAAATTTCAGTGTTTCCAAGGAAGCAAATAGATGAGTTCTATCCCGAACATCTTCTACCGCGGTTATAATCTCCTCCTTGTTTTTTCCGTTCCGGGCCATTTCTGCTGCTTTGAGAACCATAAATCCCTGTCCCATGCTGATGCTTTTAGTATCAAAGACAGTGATTTCTTTTCCAGGATGCAGTTCTTTTGCCGCTAGCGCCGCTTGATAGGTAGCACTTACCCCTCCACTGACAGTAAGGCAGATGATTTCATCTGCTCCTCCATCAAAAGCTTCCTGATAGATTTCTACAAAATCTCCTGGAGATGGTGCAGCAGTTGTGGGTAATTTCCCTTCCCGGTTTACGCGCTCGATAAGCTGCTCATCAGTTATATCCAAGTTGGCTTTCAGAATCTCCTCGCCAAAATGGATCGTTATTGATGCCTGGCGAATTCCGAATTCTTCCAAACTGCTATTGGGCAAACTGGAATCAGTGTCAGAAATAATAGCGATGGTCATTAATTATTCTCCTCCGTTAATAAAATAAATGATAATATCTTTCCTGTCTACTATAACAGGTATCCCTTTAATAAAGATACGCTGTCTTTCCCCTTTTAATTCCACCAGGGAATTTCTCCATCTTACCATAGATAACAATTAACTGAGTCGCTCGAAATAGCATCTGGTATTATTGAATTAGGAATAAAAAAACTGCCCGGGAGGATAGTATGCCGCTCCAAATTGGCATTATTGGTTTACCCAATGTCGGTAAAAGCACTCTCTTTAATGTACTGACACAGGCTCAAAATGCCGAAGTTGCCAACTACCCATTTTGCACTATTGAGCCCAACCAAGCCATTGTCCCTGTACCAGATCATCGCCTGGATAAACTAGCTGAAATGGTTGGGGTAAAAAAAGCAATAAAAACAACCATTGAATTTCTGGATATAGCCGGTCTTGTAAAAGGCGCCAGCCAGGGCGAAGGCCTTGGAAACCAATTCCTGGGAACAATCCGCAATACTGACGCCCTGCTGCATGTTGTCCGCTGTTTCGAAGATCCCAATGTTGTTCATATCAGCGAACATCCCGACCCCAGGGAGGATATTGAGATAGTTCAGGTTGAACTGATTCTTGCAGATTTGGAGCAAATTACTAAAAAGATTGAAAAGCTGTCTCGCCAGGTCAAAGGAGATAAAAATCTTACTTCCTATCTAAACATGGCAGAATTGGTTCTTGCGCACTTACAATCTGGAGAGCCATTGTCAATTTTTAATGAACGGAATCTTCCTGTTTTTATTCAACTTAATCAGGAACTGAACTTTTTATCAGCAAAACCAGTAATCTACGCTGCCAACATCGCAGAAGAGAATCTGTCCTCTAAGCACCCCGCCTTAGAGGAAATTAACGAAATCGCGCAAAAAGAGGGTGCGGAAGTGGTTCAGATCAGCGCCCTGATTGAGTCTGAACTCAATCTGCTGGAAGATGATGAAAAATCAGATTATATGACCTTGTCAGGCATTCAGGTTAGTGGCTTGGAACAGGTTATCCAAACCGGATATCGAACCTTAAATTTAATCAGTTTCTTCACCTATAATGAGCAGGAAGTCCGATCCTGGACTGTCCAAAACGGCGCTAAAGCTCCAGAAGCTGCCGGTCAAATTCACACTGATTTCCAGAAAGGATTTATCAAGGCAGAAGTTATTCCATTCTCCGTGTTTGCTGAATATGGCAGTACTTCCGCCGCAAAAGATGCCGGTAAACTGCAGATTGAAGGCAAGGACTATACAGTATTTGATGGGGATGTAATTTTTTTCAGATTTAATGTTTAACAAATACAAAAAACGAAACATTCACAAGGAGACCAGCATGACCGACACTAAATTTGATCTGGGGATTAATAACGCAGTCCAGGTTTGCATGAACATCAAAGAATATGATCGTGTTTTCATAATCACCGATCAGGAAACAATAGAAATTGGAGAAGCCCTTTCCCGGGAATCGACTAAAGCTGGAGCCCAGACCAAACTTGTTAAATTAGAGCACTACGGCGAACGCCAATCAACTTCTGCCCCGGATCCTCTCATCCAGGATATGGTCAACTTCAAACCGACAGTGACCTTTTTCGCAGCAAGCAGTAAAGAGGGAGAAGTAAAAATGCGCATGGAAATGAGCCTTAAATTAAGGCACGCATTTGCTGATAGCGGGCTTCCTGCTCCCCGCCACGGCCACATGGTTAGCATCACCCCCCGCCTTATCAGGGAAGGTATGACTGCAGATTATGTCCAGATAAACAAATTAACATATAAGGTTACAGGTTTAGTTAAAGATGCCCAAACTATCCACGTGACTTCCGCAAAGGGTTCTGACATTACCGCTCATTTTAACCCTGACTACAGATGGGTCCCTTGTCATGGGCTGTATCATCAGGCTGGTGATTGGGGTAACCTGCCAGAGGGGGAAGTTTTCACTTGTCCTGACGATTTAAACGGTATACTGGTCGCAGATGTTCTGGGAGATTATTTTTCACCCAAATATGGCCTGCTGGATTCGCCAGTAACTTTTGAGATTCAGGACAGCCTGGTAGAAAAGGTCTCCTGCGAAAATACCGAAATTGCCCTTGAGATTTGGGATTACCTTAATTCAGCGGAAAACGGCCGCCGGGTAGGTGAATTCGCGATCGGTACCAATACTTCGGTCACCGAATTAAGCGGCAACCTGCTCCAGGACGAAAAAATCCCTGGCATCCACGTTGCTTTTGGTAATCCTCTAGGGCATTTGACCGGCGCCAAATGGGCCTCTGAGGTTCATGTTGATGTTGTACCCACAGATTGCACAATAGAAGTAGACGGAAAAATTCTCATGAAGTATGGAAAATTCCAAATATAGAGTTTATCCCTCCCTAGTTGGTGCACTAACAGGATTGACTGCAGCGCCACCTCATGCTTAGGGAACGATTCCAGCAAAACCTGCTAAACGCCTTAACATGTTTGCTAGTTTCCAAGATATACCCTTAGTGATCAGCATCATTTAGAAGCAGACTAAACGGTAATCAAGGTTTCCCATCCAGACATTTAGCTGGATGGGAAATCCTTTTGATGGTAAAAAATGTCTATGGCACAATATGATTGCATCTTCATTCCCGGCGGCGGTTTGTTGGTTAATGGCTCGCTTCCACCCTGGACATTGTCTCGGCTAGAGCGGGCACAGGTTCTAAAATCCCATACCCGGTGGATAGTATGTTTATCTGGTGGTACTGTTCATAAACCACCCCCAATAAATGCAAATGGATTCCCAATTTTTGAATCCCGCACGGCTGCAGAGTACCTGATCCAACAGGGTGTGGATCCTGCCCAGTTATTAACAGAAATCAGCTCCTACGATACCATCGGAAACGCTTACTTTTCCCGCCTGCTGTTTGCAGAGCCTGCGAATATGCAGCACATACTGGTGATAACGTCAGATTTCCATCTGTCACGAACTCGAGCTACGTTTGAATGGATATATGGATTAACACCCCTTTCATCGGCTTTCCGGCTCTTCTTCGAAAGTATGCCCAATAAAGGTTTATCCCCGGAAGCCCTAAAAACACGAATCTCTCGCGAAAAAATTAGTCTGGAAAAACTGCAGAAAACACAATCAGACATCACTACCCTGGACAATTTCCAAACCTGGTTTTATTCCCAACATACTGCCTATGCAGTCACTTCCCAACCGGATAAGGTCTCTGGTGATGTGCTCGAGTCCTATTAATCCGAATTTAAACTCTTCAACTTCGCTCTCGATAACCACTAACAACTTCCATTGCTCCAAGAATACAGCAGCCTGCGGTGAATAACCTTTGTTACCCCATTTTCTTTTATTAGCAGTTCTCCCTAATGAGGTCGATAATCCAGAAATTCAACCTTTTTATATTTTCTATCGGTTGAATTATTCTCATCGCGAATAAAGTAAGTTTGTCCTTCCCGAAAGCTTTCCGGATGATAATACTCATTTATTTCCATA
>CAZHHT010000044.1:0-22316 GCA_964532455.1 uncultured Anaerolineales bacterium | reverse complement strand
TTCGGCTTCAACCTGCCACCATCTCGCTCAGATAGGTTTTTTCAGCGGAGCCAATAGTTGGAATGTTTTTACTTTAAACCCTAAACCTTAAACATTAAACCAATAATAACACTCTCAATCCGAGGGATAATTCATTAAATGAGGGGAAGCTGCGGCGCGTCAGAAGTAAAAGGATCCAGAGCTAAACGTTCTTGGAGATTTTCCTTTGTCAATCCTCCTTCATCTGCTATGCGGCGGATATGGCGGTATTTGACCAACCCCCAGGAATTATGAATTGTATCTGCCAAGGGATTATTGTTCCCCATCTTATAATGGATTAATTTTGCTCTGCTGCCGGGTAGGACAATCCAAGGGTTCACCACGGTAGAATCGGATCCTACAATAATTTTGTTTAAGATCCCGGACGCAGAGATATAAAATGTATAGCTGGGCTCGCCATTATTTTGCCAGACCAAGCAAAGAATATTTCCTATTGGCGCCGCCTTTTTAATTTCAAATCCCAATTGATTGCCCAACAGGGAAAGAGTATCTTTAATTTCCTTTAAATCTTTCCTGCGGTTTGAAGGTTGATCGCTTGATCTTAACACCCATCCGGATTGAGTACCGCCGGATTTTTCTGCATACGATTTTAAACAAACATCGATCAATCCTTGTTGAGGAGTATCTAAGCCCGGGAATTTTTCATAAAGATGGGTATAGACATCAATTTCTAGCAGGGGAGAGCTGCTTTTTGTCAGGAGATTGACAAGCGCCTGTTCTACTCGGTCCGAGTGAGGATGAGGCGAGGGGCTCAGTTCTTGATGCCACCAGGTTTCGGATTCGGAAAAATATAAAAAACCCTGTCGGTACGCAATGGATTCTTCAAAATTCTTAACCAGCTGAAGATAAACATCGGTCAGATTTTCTTCCTCTGATTGCAGCAGGACCTGTTCCGAGACGATTGATGCCAACACGGCGCTGTAAAGAGATAAAGTGTGTTTCGGTTCTCCTGCCGACTTCAGGAACTCGAATCCAGCAGAACGGATGATTTCCTTCATTGTTTTTACGGTTGGGTTCGCTGCTAATTGTTCCCCGGTTGTACAGATGATTTGACCTTGCGGTAGATCAGGGTCCCCGGCGATATCCGTGAGAGTTAATCCTGTTGCGCAGGCAGCCGTTCCTACAGAGATTAAATATTCTGTTTCGAGGTTGGGAAGCAGCCCAAAACATGGGACCCCTGGAGGAAGGATTTTTTCTAGTTCAGATAATGTGCTTTTAATCACACGAGCGAGCCAGACCCAATTGAGATTCTGCAGGCTGAGAATGTTTCTCAGCGGCGCAGCTGCGTCCTGCCCCCACAACCAGCCAGTCCAAAGAGCACTGAGGGACCAAAAAGATAGATTTGGTTTTGGAAATACCATCAGGGCAGCACCAAAATCCAAGTCTTTAATTTGCGGAATGAAATCTCTTACCCGGCCTGGATAAATCGATATTCCTCCAGGACCTGGCGGCAGGTTTGGCCAGGTAACAATCGGAACAGAAACTTGACCATTCGCCCAGATTTCGAGGGCTTCTTCCAGAGCAAACCAGACATTTTCTTCTCTATAGGTATCATCATCTGCGGATGTGGCGGATTCCCGTTCCGAAATCGAGGATGAACTTAAACTGCTGCAGCGGTAAAACGCATGCAGTAAGAGCATTTCCAGATTTGTACTCTCTGCTGGAGAAAGGTCAAACCCAGTAAATTTATTAAGGATGGTAAATAAGGCATGTACCGTCCGGTGCGGATAAGTCCTGAGCGCACCTTCTGCCTGGAAACGTACCGGATCATCGGGAGGGGCCACCCGGGTGAGAGCCCGGGCATGGGAAGGGCTGTTCTTCTGGTACGCCAGAGCTTTTTGGAGATCCTCCTGGGAGACAGGAGTTTCCGATTGTTCACCGCAGTGGGAACAAAGGCAGGTTTTCCGGACAGGTTCTCCCCTTGATTTGGACCAGGTAAATGATCTGGCGGAGGTCAGGCTCCCACAGTGGGGGCATTCTGTTTCGTATAGGGATAAAATAAAGGGTTTCAGCCGCTCTTTTCCCTTATAACTGGAAGAAAGCTGGACCAAGGCAGTATTTAGTTCCTCTTTTGAGATCGGCTGGGCAAGACGATTTAACAGGAATCTGGTAATCGGGTTATGGATTGGGATCACAACCCGGTAACCCGCTGCTGCGGCTTCAAGAACCTCAAGTGGAGAATCGCTAAAAGGGGAGATCACCAAATCCGGTCGGGAGGGTAAATGGTTTAACCAGGAACTGACCACACCTGATCTATAGGCAGGCAGGAATTCCTCCAAAGGAATTGATTTAGAATTTGGTTCACCACGGATAAAAGGCTGATTTTTCATTTGCTGCCCCCGAGGGTGGTGAATAGATCCCTCTAACCGCAGAGGGAAAAGCTGTAACTAATAAATTGGATCATTACGCTGTGGTGAAACTTTATCTTGATTTTACGGTATGCAGGAGCGCCAGGTTGGGGGGAACCATTTTATCAATAGGGAACCCTGCAATTAAAACAATTTCCTGACCCGGTTCTACCGGCGTTCCTTCAATGACTGCTGTATCAACGTGATCGATCATCTCCTCAATTGTAGCTGCCTGAAGGGTGAGGTAGGGGGTTGTCCCCCACAACATCGAAAGATATCGGTAGGTCTTCTCTACAGGGGTAAAAGCCATGATAGGAACACACGGTCGGGCTTTGGACATCAATCTTGCTGTCCTGCCGCTCTTAGTAAAAACAGCAATGGCCGCAACAGATCGATCGTGGGCCAGTTCCCTTGCTGCCCTGGTAATGGCAACTGCATTATCATGAATGGCATCTTCTGTCGGGTCGAAATAAGAATGTCCCCATTCATCGATATGATCTTCACTTTGCTTGATAATTGAGGCCATCATCTGGACGGTTTTTACGGGGAATTTCCCTATGGCAGTCTCACCGGAGAGCATCACCGCGTCACTTCCATCCAGTACAGCATTGGCAACATCGGAGGCTTCTGCCCGAGTAGGGCGGGGATTGCTCATCATAGAATCAAGCATTTGGGTGGCGATAATCACAAAACTGAGATGTTTGTTCGCCATGGAAACGATCTGCTTCTGGATAATCGGGATAGATTCCGGCGGCATTTCGATTCCCAGATCACCCCGGGCCACCATCACGCCATCTGCCGCATGGATGATTTCGTGCAGGTTTTCAATTGCGTCAGGGTGTTCCAGTTTGGCAATGATTGGAATTCCTGATTGATCCGGGTTGATTTTCGTTATCTCTTGACGGAGACGTTCGATATCCTCCGCGCTCCGCACATAAGACAGTGCCAGCGCATCAATATCATGAGCTAATCCAAATTTTAAATCAACTAGGTCTTTATCTGTCAAAGTCCGGATAGTTAAATTGGCACCCGGAAGATTGACGCCTTTGTGGGGTTTCAGCAATCCCCCCTGGATGACTTCGGTTATGACCTGATTTCCCTTGATCTTTTTAACTTTCAATTCAAGCTTCCCATCATCCAGCAAAATCCGGCCCCCAACTTTTGCGCTTTGAGGCAGATCTGAATAATTTACTGGGACAAATTTGTCCGTTCCCTGGATATCATCCGTAGTGAGAATGAGCTGTTTTCCTTGAACCAGATTAATCTCCCCGGACTTTATTTCACCGGTCCGGATTTTTGGACCGGAGAGATCCTGGAGGATAGTGATCGGACGGTTAAGCTCCCGGGCTGTTTCTCGCAGGGTTTGGATTACCCGGGCATGGCTTTCCAGGTCACCGTGGGAAAAGTTGATCCGCGCCACATCCATGCCAGCTGTGAGCAGGTTTTTGATTGTTTTTTTATCGTCGCTGGCAGGTCCCAGCGTGGCGATGATTTTTGCCCGGCGGTTCATAGTCTGTTCTCTTTATAAAATATCTATATCCCACTGATTGATCAAATTTGATCAATATCTAAATATAATGCAGGTCTTTAGCATCTTTGGTTAACTCTTCTCTAAATTGGGGATGAGCAATATTGATCAATGATTGCGCCCGTTCGCGGATGGTTTTGCCGTACAGATCCGCGATGCCGTACTCTGTAACTACATAATGGATGTGATTCCTGGTCGTGACTACCCCTGCGCCTTGTTTTAAGGTGGTGACAATCCGACTGAAGTCTTTCGCAGTACTCGGCAAAGCAATAATTGGAACACCGCCTTCAGACCGGGACGCGCCGTAAATGAAATCAAGCTGTCCTCCAACACCGCTGTACAGCTTGGTCCCGATACTGTCTGAGCAGATCTGCCCGGTGAGGTCTATTTCAATTGCTGAGTTGACAGCTACCATGCGGCGGTTCTGGGAGATAATAAAAGGATCATTGATGTATTCTGTGCGGAGAAACTCGATCAGCGGGTTGTTGTGAACCCAGTCATAAAGGCGTTTTGTGCCCAGAATAAATCCAACGACGATTTTTCCGGGATGTAAAGTCTTTTTGGAATTAGTTAAAACGCCCGCTTCAACTAGGTCGATCACACCATCTGAAAACAGTTCGGTATGTATGCCCAGGTCCTTTTTATCAAAAAGATACTTTAGAACCGCATCCGGAATGGCTCCGATGCCCATTTGCATGGTCGCTTCGTCTGGAATCAACCCGGCGATATAACCGGCAATTTTCTTAATTGTTTCTGATGGGTTTCCATCCCCCATTGGCAGCTCGGGCAGTGGGTAGTCAACCGGTACGATATAGTCGAGAGCGCTGACGTGGATGAAGGAATCCCCCAGGGTGCGGGGCATCTGTTCATTCACCTCTGCGATGATAATCTCCGCCGATTCGGCAGGGCTTTTACTTAATCCAACCTCTAATCCGAAGCTGCAGTAGCCGTGCGGATCGGGGGGAGAGAGGTGCACAAAAGCCACATTTAACGGGAGGAATTTGTTTTTAAACAAGAGGGGAAATTCTGACAGCAGTACTGGAGTAAAATCAGCCCGCCCGTTCTGGACAGCTTCGCGGATATTATGGCTGACGAACATGGTATTCACCCGCAGGTGTCCTTCCATTTCCGGTTTGACGTAGTCTGCAGATCCAATTGATAAAGCCTGGCATATTTCCACATCCTGAAGCTCTGGAGCCCGATCTACAAGAGCAGACAAGATTTCTTTTGGTACTGAACAGTTGCCTGTGAGGAAGACTCGGTCACCGGATTTAACTGCTTTTACTGCTTCCGCGGGAGTTACAACTTTTTGTTTGTATTGGTCAGTCCAGCTCATACGCTTTTCCTGCCCTCCAGGGCATTGATCAGTACTGGTTTAACGATTTTACCCTGATGCAGATAAACACCATTGTTTAACGCCGGGTTCTTTTCCAGAGATTCTTTAATTCCAATCTTGGCAATCTGGTCAATAAACGGCCAGATTGCGTTGCTCAAGGCATGGGTTGCGGTTCGTCCCAGCACACCGGTCATATTTGGCACGCAGTAATGGATGACATCTTCTTCAAGGTAGGTAGGATTGCTGTGGGTAGTGGGCCGGCTGGTTTCAATGCAGCCGCCCTGGTCAATAGAACTGTCAATAATGATCGACCGGGAATGAAGCTGCTGGACCATTTCCCGGGTAACAACCACTGGGGAAGGAGCCCCCGGCACCAGAATCGCACCTACAAATATATTAGCAATAGAGCAGATTTTTTGGATGTTAAAGGGATAGGAAACCAGGGTGTTTACCCTGCCGGAAAATTCGCGATCAATTTGCTGAAGAACTTCCAGGGAGCAGTCCAGCATGTATACATTAGCTCCCAATCCCAGGAACGAGCGGGCAGCATTGCGGCCGACTGTCCCGGCACCAAGGATCACCACGTTAGACTTTGGGATTCCTGGCACACCGCCAATATAAAATCCTTTGCCCCCATAATTGTTTTGAGCCAGGGTGGCTGCTACCTGGGGGATCATTCTTCCGGCCAGTTGGCTGAGCGGTTTTAATACCGGCAGGGAACCGTCCTCTTCCTGGATAATTTCATAGCCGATGGCGGTGATTTTTTTACTCAGCAGGGTATCCACTTTCGCGGAACCCCCGGCTGAGAGATGCAGGAATCCGAGCAGGGTTAATCCTTCCTGCATCCAGTTGTACTCTTCCTTTATGGGGGGAGAGACCTTAAGAATCAGGTCAGCCCGACCGTAGATTTCTTCCCCGCTGTAAACAATGGTAGCGCCGGCTTCCTGGTAAGCATGGTCAGAAAAACCGCTTCCTACGCCGGCTTCCTTTTCTATAAAACAAGTATGTCCCTGCTGGGTTAAGAGTTGAATTCCTGCCGGTGTTAGTCCGACCCGGTATTCAGAATCGCGCCGTTCTTTTGGAATACATATATTCATCAGTTGCACCTCGCCGCTTGATAAGTCAGGTTAATAGTTTGACCAGAATTGCCTTCTGAGCATGGAGCCGGTTGTGTGCCTGGGGGAAAAGACGGGAATTGGGTCCATCCGCAACTTCGTCGGTGATTTCCTCTCCCCGGTGAGCCGGCAGACAATGCATCACAATAGCGTCTTTATTCGCTTGCTCCAGGAGGGATTGATTCACCTGGAAGGGGGGGAAGATTTCTTTTCGCCTGGCTGCCTCTTCATCCTGCCCCATGCTGACCCAGGTGTCAGTATAAATGACCTGGGAACCAGAGACTGCTGCCTGCGGATCGTTCAGCTGCCTGATTGAGCTTCCGCTTTCTGCCGCGAATTTCTCGCCCAGGGTGACTGCTTCCGGATCGATTCCATAGCCTTCCGGATGTCCGATAGTAAAATCAGCGCCGAGTTTGGCGCAGAAATGCATCAGCGAGACAGCCACGTTATTGCCGTCCCCGATATAGGCAACTTTAATGCCTTTCAGGGATCCAAAATTCTCCTGGATTGTGAGGGCGTCGGCGGCTGCCTGGCAGGGATGGTTGTAGTCGCTTAATCCATTGATGACCGGGATCTCCGCCCATTTGCTCAATTCCAGGATGTGTTGGTGATCAAATACTCGTGCCATAAGGATATCTACATATCCGGAGATCACCCGGGCAATATCCGCGATAGACTCCCGCTTGCCGAGACCGATTTCCGCCGGGGAGAGATACAAAGCATCTCCGCCCAGGTGGCGCATTGCCATGTCAAAGGAAACCCGGGTTCGTAAACTGGGTTTTTGGAAAATCATTGCCAGGACTTTGTTCTTTAAGATGGGTGGATTTCCGTTCTTTTTCCATTCAGTTTTTAACTCGATTGCGGTATCGAGGATGGACTGCAGTTCCTCCGCTGAGAAATCCGCTACCGCTAAATAATCTTTCATAATTCACTCCTGTTAATTGTTGTCCGCATGAATTGAAGTATAACATGAGTGTGATTTTTCCAGTGGGTTAAAAGGGATAAAAAGAACCGCTAAATTGCAAAAAAGACGAAAGTTTTGTATGATAGATATAGAGCTATCGGAGGTCTCGATAATAAGGAGGTTACCTCCTCTAAGTTCCGCCTGTCCTTTCAGGATGTTTCGCAAAAGTCGTAGGAGGCCTGTCCTGAGGGTAGCGGAGCGAAATCGAAGGGTCCAGGGTAAACTCTCTCTTCAGGGACGCTAAAGGATTCTTCTTCGTTTTGGGTTTAGCTAAAACTTAAGCGTCGACGCAGGTTGACGTTCTGCGTCAGCCCTAAGGTGCGATTTTAATCGCTGACTGTCCAGGGATAAACAGACCTCCGAGATCTTGATGAAAGGGGTTTGGCAGGCTAGATCTTCGGAGACCTCAGAGGTCTGAACCAGATATGATATGATACAAATGAATAATGAAGAGAAGCGTTGAAAAGAAACCAGAGGAAATCAGCCAAATCGATTGGGCGGCTTTTCTAAGGGAGGAAAATTATGACTGCGAAAATTCTGATAGTTGATGACGATAAAGGGGTTTGCGAATCCCTGGAAGAACTGCTGCGGATGGAGGAATACCAGGCGGACTCAGCTGGCTCTGGTGAGGTCGCCCTGGAAGCCCTAGCTGGAGAGAAATATGATCTGGTGCTGCTGGATATCAGGATGCCCGGCATAGATGGAGTGGAAGTGATGCATGAGATCAGGAAATATCATCCTGACACCCGAATTATTATTATCACCGGGTACGGATCGCTGGAATCCGCCATTGAAGCTATCCGCAGCGGCGCGCAAGATTATATGCTGAAACCCTATACTGCAGACGATATCCTGCTCAGCATCAGCAAGGCTTTATCTGAAAAAGAATCCCGGACCAGGAAAGAAATCCTGATTGAGCAGCTGGAGTCTTCGCTGGATCAGCTTAAGGATGTAGAAGGCATCCGCACCGAGCAGCTGCCGGCAAGGAGGGTGGTGAACCTGCCCCGGGGGATCACGGTGGACCTGGAGCGGCGGGAAATGTGGCGCGGAAGCGAACGCACTCAGCTGACGCCCACAGAAAGTAAATTGCTGAGCATTTTCCTGGAAAACAGGGGACGGGTGATGACCCATCAGGAAATCGTATTCCTGGTGCAGGGGTTTGAGATCCCTGAATGGGAAGCGCCGGAAGTATTAAGACCGATGATCAGCCGTCTGCGCAAGAAATTGGCTCTCTTTGCGGGGGTGGAGGAGTGGGTCAGTAATGTACGCGGCACCGGCTACCTGTTTGACCCGGAGTGAATCAGACCTCCGAGGTCTTAACTAAACAGAAAGACCTTCCTCGAATTTGGTTCGGGGAAGGTCTTTTGATTTTAGAGAGCGGGTGACGGGATTCGAACCCGTGGATGTCAGCTTGGGAAGCTGATGCCTTACCACTTGGCCACACCCGCATTTTTTGGTTTTCTCCTTCTATTTTTGATAGAGTTATCTGAAACTGTGCATTGATAAAATTGATTAAGCTGATGCCTGTATAATCTACAAGAATTATAACTCCCGGGATATTACCAGTCAACGGACCCCTTCCACCACAGAAAAATCGATGTCTAGTGTATAGAGCAAAATTCCAACAGGAGTCCCTGTGACTTGTGCGATTGCACAGTTTGATAAATACAATACCACCAAATTGATACACTATGCCCTAGCCCGAATACCGAATCCAACCCTTGAAAATATATGGCTATTTAAGATTCACTGACTATTAAAGCGTTTGCAATCGCCCGTGGTTCAGGTGGAAGTGAATAAACGTCTTTTTCGTATTCAGAGTTATAGGGTGAGATATTTAAAACTTTATTATCCACAACAAGAGTACTGCTTCCACCCGGGTCGAAGCCCATGGCATATTCCATTCCTTGCGTTTTTAATATATCCGCCATCTCCCCATGGGTCGCGCCCACCGATTCTCTAATTCTTCCATTGATTGTCAAAACAGTAAGATCGCCGGATTTATCAATACCGACTGCGATTTTGGGTCCCCGGCTATCAAGATAATCCAATCTGGCAGCCTGCGTATTAATTGAATTTTGAGTTTTCCATCCCTCAAGGTCCATGTCAATGCAAACCTCTCCCTCTTTTAATAATTGGGGCCCAGCTTCGATAGCTGAGTCGATTTTCTCCCAACTATTCATTTTTATTTTCAATTCCTTACCCATTTCCCAAGTTTTCGGGAATTGGTCTTTGGGGAAGGAAAGGGTAAGTCCAACAGGCAGTACAGGAACCATTTCGTTTTCTATTGTGTGAATTATGTCTATGATGGTATGGCCGGTAAGCCTGACAAGAATTCTGCCATTTCCTTCCAGCTGATCATCAGGAAATAGGAGATCGTAAAAACAGGGGGTATTCAATGGATGCTTTTGATTATAAGTATCAGGAGGAAATACGATTCTGTTCGAGGAATCCGAAATCGAGAACCCATTTGATGAATTCACTCTTTTTATTTTTACTGTGCCGTCTGGTAAAACAATAAAAGCAGGTTTGTTAAATAAAGGTGGTGAAAGAACCTTTTTGTTTGAAATTATCAGCCCTAAGGGTGAACCGATAAACTTCTCTGGAAGACCTAATTTCCCAACAAGCTCAGGATTTAAGATGTAACCACCATTCCAGGCAACTTTTGCATTTTTACCAGTAGTTTTATTAAATTCTTCCGTGAAATTTAAAACAGTTTTTGGCCTATCTGCTGTAGACATTACTGAAAACCGCCATTTTATATTTGAATGGCGCAGGTTGATTTTTGCAAAAACTCCCGCCCAGGGTAAACCATCGGAATAAAGCCCATTAATGTAAGAATAGCTTACTTCTGATTTCTGGTGAGTCGGCTGATCTAAATTTCTTAACACGGTTTTTATCGGTGTTCCTTTATCCTCCGCGTCCCTTTTTAATAATTGTAGTACTTTATCTTCGCCAAGAGAATCACATAATTTTTTATATCGGAAACTTTTCAACGCATTACTGAAATCTTTTCCAGTTTGGATTGGGACAGGATAGGATAGGGTGAAACGCATTCCAGCAGGCACCCATTGAACATAACCACTACCATATGGGATACCCATCATTTTGGAAGCTAGTGGATGGGATACTTTCCCTATGTGGAATCGATCCAAATCAACAATATCTGTCATCATGGCCGCGTTATCACCGATAGCCACAATGATCCCATTTTCATTTTTTACTTGTTGCAAAACATTGATAACTTTCTGACCGGCTTCATAAAAATGGATGCCTACTGAATGTTGTTCACTACCCACAATCTTGCAAATCTTATGCTCAAATAGCAGTTTAAGTTCTGAACTTGTATCGTAATACACATAAGATTTCAAAACATCCGCCGTCATAGTTTCGCCGAGGGTTTTATTAGGTAGAATAATAAAGATTGGGGCTAAATTCCCATGATTTAAATCGCGAGACCTAATTTTGTCATCCCCTTTTAGCCCTAACCGTTCCCTGACAGGTTGGAGAACAAACAATTCAAGTTCTAGCTCAATTTGATTCCCCGGAAAGAATGCGATAGGAATATTTGAAAATAATTTTCTTTCTAAATCATCAATGTGATCAATAACCAACTCCGAGTTTTCATAAAGCAAAGAAAGATTCTTATTCCATACATCACTAATTTCTTCTGTTTTTTTGACTTTTATTGATGGTGGAGGGGAAGCGATTTTATTAAAGAGTAAATTAATTACACCAGTTAACTCTTGAGGAGTTAAATCTCTGTACGAATAATAGTGCTTATTTCTATGCCTGTAAGCAAAAGAATGGTCCATCCGAATTGGGATTTCTCCTTCTCTATAACTAAAAACGGAGTCAACGCTGTTAAAAAATTGATGAATTTCTTTCAGGGATAAAGGTGCCGGATCAGGATTTCTATCGACAAGTTCCTTGGCAAATTGCATGGCCATTCCCCGTAATCGTTTTTCCTCCACTCTGAAATAACTCGGATCAATCAGTGATTTCAAAAGAAGCATATAGGCCATTTGGCCATAACCTGGGAGATATTGTCGATTTTTAGTGGATAATATATTTTGTGCAAATCCTTTATTCTCTGTTATGTGTTTTTTGTATTCTTTCAGGGCATCTTTAGCAAGTTGATAGGATTCTGTTCCTGATGTGATTTGCAGGAATAAACGAAATAATATCCTTTTAAATTCTTTTTTCAATGCAGAGGTACTATATCTGTTTTCGATGGCCTCTTTATTGTGAGTAACATCTCTTTCATAACCTTTGGGTGAAAAAATTGAATATTTCACACTCTCAATTAATTCAGGGTTTAATTGGGGATCTATAAAATCCATAGTTTTTATGCGGTATTCCCTTGGCAAGTGTTCGCCGATGACTCTAGCATAAACTTCCTCTGGAGCAAATCTTCTACAAAATATGGGTACACCAGCAGCAGCAGCTTCTAATATGGGAAGCCCCCGGCCCTCAGTCTCACTGGGAAGTACCACCAAAGAAGCGATACTGTATAACTCTCCAATTCCTATCGGATTAATAAATCTTTCTTTATATGATGGTTTGTCAAATTCGCTGAACAAAAAACCAAGTAGAAACCTATTTCTAATATCTGGATTTAAATTTGATACTAGTGAATTAAAATGTTCCAGGAGTTGCATAAAATAATTGAAATGCCCGGTTGCAATTGGGCCAGATAACAATAGGGTTATTTTTAGGTCTTTATTCTTCTCAAAGAAAGCAAAAAACTCCTCATCCCCAAATAGTTTGTTGACCAGGTTGAAATTCACTTTAATCCTTTTACGAGAAATGACTCTGGTCGGTTGAAGCAAAATAATGTTATCGCTCTCAAAATTGAAATCCTTTTTTTCCTCTGCTCCAATTAACATCGGTGATAAATCAACAAAAGATTTCATTTTTCTTTTAAGAAGCTTAGATATTGAATTAACGGGTATAAGTTTCCCGTAATTTCCAAATATGGCTGCAAGCTGACGAAGAACTTCTTTATTCCCTTCATCATTATTTACTTTATTAAATTTTTCAATTTCAATTTCGGTGCCAATCTGGGCAATATTAGCCGGATTAAGTCCATGCTCATTGATTAATTCTCTACATTGAATATGGTTAATATTAACAGATAGCCAGGAGCGTGACTCCCATGGATAAATCATTTCAATTATCGAAAACACTTCACCTAAATGATAATTTTTGAAGAAATGATCTCGCGGCCCGGGTTTTACTCCTTTTTTTTGAATATCTATTTCGCTATGTCCACCTTCCCAGTAAAAATCATGATTATTGTTGATCACCGGAATGCCCAGAAATTCCGAGATAAAAACAAGAGCCAATGCAAGTGATATATTCCCTGGATTTGAATTTGTGTTGACCAGATACAATAACTTAATATTGTTATCCTCGAAGTAATGACCGAGTTTTTCGGTAACAATGAGAACTTCTGACCAAAGCTTTAAAATGAGATCATTATAGATTCTATTGCCTCGCTCTAATTTTTGGAAAAAGAAACATTCATATAAATTCCAATCATCAAAACTGGCCAATTCATCAAGTTGAAAACGTTTGACCCCAGCAGGAATGAGTAATTCGCTCTTTTCGTCGAATTTACCTCCGATATAATGCAGTGGTACGTCTTCGATAATTGATCGGAAAACTTTGGCATATTTTTCAATCTCAATTGAAGCACCGTCAATAGAATAATTGAAAGTAATGAAAGCAATGCCTCCATCCGATAACGATTTCATAAAATCATCATACGACCCAGAAAAACTGGATGCAATTTCCCCTTTATTTTCTTTAAATCTGTCGATGGATAAACCCAGGTCAAACCAGGTTTGAATAGTCTCATTCCTAAGAATGGACATCATCTCTTCAGTATTCATTTTCGATAATCTCCTAACGGGTTTGAACCGCTGCTTCGGTTCTAATGTGATTGCCTTGCGGCGGGATGAAATTAAGTTGTTTCAAACAAAATTTCTAATTTTTCTCGTAATGTGTCAAATGAAAATAGCAGCTTGCCTAAGTTGTAGTTGTGCTCTACAATCTCTTTTTGCAGCTTCTTGTCAAATATAATCTTTTCTATCTCAGCAATAGCCTCGTCAGTTAGTTTGTTGTCCTCAATCATCACTGTCTTAAAGCCCTTACTGCCAATGTCTGGCCAGTAAACAGGTTTGTAATTATTCACAAATATTGGGGTTTTTGATATAACTGCTTCAAGAAATGCATTACCAAAACCTTCGTATTCACTAAAATAGGTACAGGCAGCAGCATGGGCATAAGCATCAGAGAGGGAATATATTTTTTCGCCATCTGGGGTTTCACGTCTCATATTGAGAATCCTGCGGTTGGCGAAAATTACCCTTTCGTCTATTTTTTTTCTCTTGATGATACTGATAAGTTTTTTATAATAACCCTTGCGTACATCATCTTTTGCGGTACCAGTGATTACCAATTTAATATTTTTATTATCTAATCTTTCTATAAGCTCCAATGCCGTTTCGATACCTTTTCTTTTCACGATCCTTGTGATTTGAAATAAGGGTTTATCATTCTTTCCAATGCCTATAGAATTTAATAAGTCCTGGTTATATTCATCTATTTCTCCATATGGTTGATCGAAATCCATTACATTGGGTACAACAATAACACCGTTCATACTAAATTTTTCTTTTAGGGCTTTTTTACTGGGTGTGTTGATAACCGCATGTTTGGCATGTGGAATTTGTAGGGGGAATGTCTCTTTAATGATCTCTTCTACTTCGGGAAATGGAGTGAAATATCTACTATCCCTTTCCCAATAAAAATCATGATCGTGGCAGACAATTTTTATTCCGGTATGCTCCACCAACTTCTTTATGGCCATTCCCATACTTAAATGAGCCGGAAGCGTTGACGCATTTTCTGATAGGATTATCTCAATATTGTTTTGCATTACCCATTTGAACATCCTTATTGCCCAGCTATCCGATACTCGATGTAAATGATCTAAAAGTTCTTCTGGATCATCGGGTGGAAGGAAAAATGCCCTCTCTTGTTCCCATTCACATTCTGGTGAGAAAAAGGATAAGCCAGGGATTAAAGTTTCAAATTCTTCTCCCAGTATGGATCTTCTAAATCTTCCTGAGAGCAAATAAATTTCGTGCCCTAATTCATGCAATACTTTTATCCACTTTTCTGTTTCCAGGGAAACGCCATCCACATCCCCAATTCTTCCAATGATTATTCCAATTCTCAAGACTACTCCTTTCTTTTGTTTTCCTGGTATTCTAAGCAGTCACTTCTATCTCCGCGATATTCATTCATTATCATAGCCTAGAGTTTATAGAAATACCTTACAACCCGGTAAGAGCAGAGTGAAGAGGTGATGAACTTTTTTTCTTTATCGATCATTAAAGTATACTCTTGAATTTTATATTTGGATAGATTATTGAAAAGTGATGCTGATTAGGGAGAATCTTGGAAAAGAAATCCGTCATGTTGATCCAAGTTCACTTTCATTACTTGATACTATTTCTTTTTAGAAGTCATTAGTATGACTGCGGTTGTGCATCCCAGATTTTGGGCATTCTTAGGGCATCGGAATTGTGATACTACAGCCGCAGCCACTGTGTCGTGAAATAGGTCTTCGATGCATTGTCGCTAATTGTTCACTAACTTTATTTGATGCATTTTCCTCATATTTAATTTGTGTTTTTTAGGGAGAATATCTATTTGCTAAACGGTCAATGCGGAACCCCTGCAAGGCTTGTGAAAGCAATATTTTGTAGCCTCCCGAGGCTGACACTCCAGAGTGCACGGTTTTTGTATGCACCCGGATATCAGCCTAGCTCCAAAAGATAAGCTGACATTCGAAGGCTCAAAAGAACCCGTGGATGTCAGCTTGGGAAGCTGATACCTTACCGCGAAGACTACCGCGTGGCCACCACCGCATTCTTTTTGTGGAGTAACGAATACCAACTTATCTGTCTGGGTGAATCTGATCCTCGGGATCTCTGGTGGACAGAGGCTGCCAAATCCGTATTTCATGAGCTGTTTTTCCAGAAAATGATTGCCTCCGGTTGGGAAAAATGGTATAATATTTTCGTAATTTTCGGAAAAAGATATATGGCAAAAAAACTCACCCGACGCCAGCTAGAATTCTTGAGGAAAATCCTTGATTTGTATCAGGAAATGGATGGACCCATCCATTATGCCGCTCTGGCAAAGTGCCTGGGGGTGGGGAATGTCACTGCCTACGAGATGCTTCGTTTGCTGGAAGAGCGGGGTTTAGTGGAGGCCGAGTATCATCTCCCGGAGGGAGATCGCGGTCCCGGGCGGTCCAGTGTGCTTTTCCGCCCAACCATTAAGGCAGAACGAGCCCTGCAAATTCTTACTGGTGGTTCAATCTCAGATAAGGATTGGGATGTTGTTAAAAAACAGATTGTATCCCAGCTTGAGGAACACCAGGCTACCGGTTATGAAACTTTTTTAGATGATCTTTTGTCGCGCTTGCCAGACCAACCTTCTCCGCTGGTGTTTCTGACTGAAATGAACACTGCCATTATCCTGGCTTTGCACT
The DNA here is from genome assembly GCA_964532455.1 of uncultured Anaerolineales bacterium. GTDB lineage: Bacteria > Chloroflexota > Anaerolineae > Anaerolineales > UBA11858 > B10-G9. The sequence continues at coordinate 6,414 of CAZHHT010000044.1, read as the reverse complement.
CGCTCCAGGAGCGGGCTGAAAACCTCGATCCCCTTAAAAAACTGAATCGAATAGGGTTGCCAGGAGAAATTGATTTGAGTTCACTGCCCGGGATTGGGTTATCTCTTTCACTGGTTGAGCAGATAAACCAGAAGATTTCCTCCCGGATATCTGCCCAGGCAGGGCGCTACCAGGCTGTATTAGCCCAGCTGAGCGAGGAGAAGTTACTCCTGCTTGGTGAGTTCACACGGCAGATTTCCCGTATCGTCCGCAGCAGAGCTAAAGACGACAAGTCTCTACCTGCTTAGATATTGCAGTTATTTTTTTTGGCAATTATTTCGTTTTTTTCAAAAGGAGGCAGCCATGTCAGCAAAACCTAAAGTTGCAGTAGTCACCGATGGTACCTGTTCCATAACTCCAGAACAGGGTGAGGGGTTTGGGCTTCAGGTAGTACCGGTTTATGTTATGTTTGGAGAGCAGTCTTACCTGGCCGGAGTGAACCTGGATGCAGACGAGTTTTACCGCCTGCTGCGCGCCAATAAGAGCCTGCCTACAACATCGCAGCCTACAGCTCAGGACTTTATTAATCTGTACACCCGTCTGGAGAAAGAAGCAGATGAGATTGTCACTATTGTTGTCTCAGATCAAATGAGCGCTACGATTAAATCGGTAGAAATGGCAATGGAGCAGTATAACACCCTTCCAGTTCACCTGGTCAACTCCGAATCTGTCTCACTCGGATTGGGTTTGACAGCCATCGCCGCCGCTCGTGCCGCGGCAGACGGCAAGGACGCGGGGCAAGTCATTCAATTGGCGGAGAATATCAAGCAGGGCATGAATGTGATCTTCACCGTGGAAACACTGGAGTACTTGCATAAAGGCGGACGTATTGGCGGGGCAACTGCGCTGCTTGGTTCTGCCTTGGATCTTAAACCCATCCTGTATGTCAAAGATGGGCGCATCGAGCCCCTGGAACGCCAGCGCACCCGCAAAAAAGCTGTCAACCGCCTCTATGAATTGGTGGAAGAATATGCAGGCTCCGAAGAAATCCACGCCGCTGTGCTTCACTGTGATATCCCTGCTGAAGCCAAAGAGTTTGCTGAACAGATCTCAGCACATTTTAACTGCGCCGAACTGCATGTGATGGATGCCGGTCCTGTGATTGGCACCCATGCGGGCCCTGGAACGCTGGGGATTGTTTTTTATAAATCTTCCGCTATCACGTTCCAATAGTCCATCAGGTATTGTACAGGGAGGGAAAATAAGAAAAATGAATCTTCAATTTATTCAACAGTATAAAGAACAGAAAATCCAGCTTGAAGGAAGGATCAAAACTCAGGGAGAAATACTCAAAAACCGCGTTGTTAATTCTCGTTTGGAGACCGTAATCGTTGCTCCGATTATTTACTCCATGATTGTTCCCCTGACGATTCTTGATCTGGCGGTTTTTCTTTATCAGCACAGCTGTTTCAGAGTTTACGGCATTCCGATTGTCAAGCGTGAATATTATTTCATCATTGACCGCTATCATCTATCCTATCTAAACAGTATGCAAAAAATTAATTGTGTTTACTGCGGCTATGCTAATGGACTGGCGGCCTATACCAAAGAGGTCATCGCTCGCACGGAAGAATACTGGTGCCCTGTTAAACATGCCTCAGAAGTAAAGGATCCCCACTCCCGTTATGAAAATTTCAGCGATTACGGCAACCAGGAGGAGTACAGAAATAACAGAGAAAAGTACAGCAGATGACAGCAGGGAAATCTAAGGGGCAGGTTAAACCCCGGCGGGGTTTAGCTCTCAGCGCAGATAGGACACGAGGGCTGGCTATAATTGGAGTGCTGAAGGCGTTCAATGAATCCATCATTCAACTAAGCTGTCTGGCTGATGCCTGCAGGGCTGGAGTGATGGGTGCCGGTTTTGCGGTTCACTTTATATTGTTCAATTCATCAATAGTGATATTACTCTCATGCCATTTTTTTTATGAACGATTCTGAATTGATTCCTGTTCCCGGGATAACTACACCAAAATTTGCCGGCCATACAGAAACGTATGGGAAAATTAATTTGCTGTTACATTCGACCTGAACCTCGTAGGCAAAACCTTCCGTGTATTCATTGGCATTGTGAGTGCTTTCTCCTGGATCAATGGTTACCACGAGAGCACCCGGCGCTACCGGAGTCTTAACCGTTCCAACAGGGCATTTGAATACAGTTACGCATACCTTTTGCTCAGAAGTGTCGTTATTGAGAATTGTCCAGTCCAGGGAGCCGGAATTCTGCGGTAATAGAAAAGGTCCAGTGGTATAACAATGTTTATAACCACTGGTTGGCTTCTTCTCAATGACAGCTTTTTCTGGAATCACACTAAGATCTGTAAGACTAAGCATACCGATATCGAGTTTGGTTTCGTCCTCTTTATTAGGATTACGAGTGGACATCATTATCACATCTCCTTTTATGATTGTTTAGACGGTTTCTACTCTTCAAGGCAAATATCATCAATGAATAACTCCTGCCCACCGATGGCAAATGAATCGATATTGCCCTCCAGCATCACTGTTTCCTGATCATTCCCCAATCCATCCATCACCGAAATGTTCACCTTGCCTATGAAAGCCCCATCAATTTGAGCAAAGTTTTCGAAGTTCATGAAATCGCTATAGATGTCAATGTTCAGTTTGCCTCTTTTCTTTACATACAGTAACCAATGTCAGCTTTCTTTTGATAATGCGATTAACTATATATCACGCTTTTTAAACCGTATCTTCGGCGAGGATTCCGTCACCTTCGCCGATAGGCTCTTCTCCCGTCATCAAGTGATAGCGATTGGGATTTTGATCATACCAGCCGAAGCGGATCGGTTTCTCATTGCGTAAAAGATCTACGATAGCACTCATTTGCTGATAATCCATGTGGCTATAGAAGCGTTGTCCATAAGTTGTAGGAGCTGACGCATTGTCCAGAGGACCTTCTTTGTGGAACTTCAACAATGCGTAAAAGCCATCTCCGAAGAGCTGCACACCTCCACAGTAACTAGAACCTCCTATTGAGGCTTTATAGGATGTGATTTCCTACCATTTCCAAGCCATGGAATACCTCCAAGGTAAATTGATGATGGATAAAAAAACAATGCCCGGATTTTCTTGGCATTGTTTCTTGAAGAGCGACATTGTTTAATGTAGATTTTGGATATTAGTTATAGAATGGTTTTTATAAGTTCCTGTGTTTTTGATAATAGCATACTAAAAAATTAATTACAATACACTCAGTATTCAATGCAGTTTATTTGTGCGGTTTTCAAATCGAGTGGCATTAACTAATGGTGATTAAACTATTATTTAGAATTCTGGTGGGGTCAATGGAGAACAGATTATGATATAGGTTTAATGGAAGGCTCTTTCTCCGAAAGCTAAATTCGAGAAGCTGATGCCTTCCCGCGAAGACTACCGCGTGGCCACACCCGCTTGATGTTGCGTTTTTCTTACAGTGAAGTAAGAAAATTTGAAAATGTGCGCCTGGAAAGAAGAAAATATCTATTTATTATTATTTTCAGCCTTGGCTAATGAACTACAAGCTGAAGCTTATTCCAAGCGTGGAGATTATAGCAAGGAGGGAGGGGGCAGTCAACCTGCTGATTATGAGTTATTCGCTCTGTAAATTTAGACACGAGGGTGTACAGCTTGATAGGATATTTTTATTCCCATCTATCCATGTTTGTAGGTTTTGGATTAATCTTTCAAGTTCCTACCCTCTGTGTCTATAATCATTGGACAACTCCTATGTATAATTTAGTGAGCAGGACAAAGGAGAAGATCAATGTTACAGGGATCAAAAGAGATATCAAGATACCAAGATCCAAACCCGGAAGTATTACCAAGAGCCAAGAGAAGGCGATTCTCAGCAGCATTCAAAAAGCGCATTTTGGGGAATATGATGCCTGTACAGAACCTGGAGAAAAAGGAGCCCTCTTGAGGAAGGAGGGGATTTACTCTTCGTACATTCCGACGTGGAAGCGGCAGTTAGAACGCCGCGACAATCTGGTTGGATCAACCTCCGCAAAGCGAGGTCCTAAAGAAGATCCACAAAGAGAGGAGATGGAGAAGTTAGAAAAAGAAAATGAGCGACTTCGGGAACGCCTGCGTCAATCTGAGTTGATTATTGAGGCCCAAAAAAAAATCTCACAGATACTTGGACTAGAGGCGGACGAGAACGACGAGAAAATATGATCCGGGAAGCGAAGGGTTTAGCGGAAGAAGTGGGTGTATCTAAGGCCTGTAAAACAATGGGCATTCCCAGAAGCACATTCTATTGTGCCCAGAAGCCCAGGAAACCTTCTCTGCGGAAAGATCATCCGAGAAAGTTATCTGACGAAGAAGAAGCAGAAATCAGGAAAGAGCTCAACAGTGAGCGTTTCCAGGATAAAACACCCCGGGAAGTTTATGCCAGTTTATTGGATGAAGGAACCTATCTCTGCAGCTGGCGAACAATGTATCGAGTCTTGAAAAAACATGATGAAGTACGGGAAAGAAGGGACCATTTGAGGCATCCAAGCTACAAAAAGCCGGAATTATTGGCTGCCAGGCCCAATCAGGTGTGGTCATGGGACATTACCAAGCTGCTGGGACCCAAGAAATGGACGTACTATTATCTCTATGTGATTTTGGATATTTACAGCCGCTACGTGCCCGGGTGGATGATCGCAGAACGACAGACTGCTTCACTTGCCAGGGTGTTGATTGGAGAGACGTGCGAAAAACAGGGGATCAAGCAGGAGAACAACTTACCCTTCATGCCGACCGTGGTGGTCCTATGATCGCTAAATCGATGGCCTTGTTACTGGCAGAATTGGGTGTGAGCAAAAGCCACTCACGGCCGTATAATTCCGACGACAACCCTTACTCGGAAGCGCAATTCAAAACGATGAAATATCGACCCGATTTTCCAGAGAGATTTGAAAACAAAGCCAATGCTCTAGAGTGGGCAAGATCTTTTTTCAACTGGTATGATTATGAACACTATCACAGTTCTTTAGGGCTGTTGACGCCCGCTGATGTGCATTATGGACGAGCTTACGAGATCATTCAGCAGCGCCAGCAGGTTCTGCAAAAGGCATATAAAAAATATCCAGAACGTTTTGTTAAGGGACCTCCTGAACATCCTTCGCTACCTGAAGCTGTTTGGATTAATCCTCCTCCAGACCGAATTATTGGCGGCAATGAGAAAATGACTATAGAAACGAATTCGCTTTCAAGTAAATTGGAGGTTCGGCAGGGTTTCTTCGAACTTTCAGAGTTGGAAGAAATAGAATTACACTGTAAATTATGAAATCAGTTGTCCAAAACCATTGACACATTCCGCTATTCTTCTTTTTTTACCTCTAAAGAAGGTGAAAAAAGAAGAATAGACCGAGATAACACTGAGAATTTTAACCTGAAAAGCTGTTAACCCTGTTGTTTTTTGGGGAAATATTATGATTACTATCTAGGTTAATATTTACATTTAGCTAAAATGTACCAAGTAGCATTTAAGTTGTGATATCCTGAAGATTGCTGTTTGCCATCACAAAAGCTAAATACATACCGATAACTTCCTGGGCGAAGAGTAATCCATGAATTTTGATTAGGAGGTCCAGTAAAGAATTTGACTTGTCCTGTTTCATTATATGTTAGGGTTATTTGAGCCCAATAATCTGTCTTATTTACTACTTGAACTTTTACACACCCGGAATGTGTTTCACACCAGGTTTGCATCATCCATGGATTATCAGATGTAGGTTCGAGAGTCGGTGTATCTGTGATTGATGGAGTATCAGTGGGAAGGGGTGTCTCTGTGAATTCCGGGGTGAAGGTGAAGGTTGCTGTGGGAGGAGGAGCTTGCTCGGTTAACTGCTTAGCGACTATAGTTTCGAAAACAGCCGTTTCTGCTATAGCTTCGGCAAGCTTTGCTTGCACTGTTTCTTCAATACTCGCATTATCAGCTTCCTCTGCTGGCAATGAATTAGTTGAACATGCGCTTAAGATCAACGATAGAAAAATAATTACAGAAACAACACCATTTATTCGCTTCATGGATCAACTCCTATTCTATGATTGGTAAAATAGTTAAACTCGATTACGCAGGAGAACTTTTTCATCACTTTGGTGAAAATAAAAGGGAAGTAAAAAAAGCCTGCCGATCGAAAGCTGTTTTCTCGTTAATAATAGCCATGTTATTTATCATAAGCAGATACTTTGAGAAATATTGATGGCTAATTGATTGGTTTCAAAAAAACAATCCCAGCGTTAGTAAGGGCATTGTTCCTTGTAATTCGGCAATGTTGAGAATACATAACAATCAAGGATTATTTTAAATATATATTTTGATAATAGCATAACAGATATGAGTCCACTGAAAAAAGGTCGATAATTTAGTACTTCCGGATAATAGATCTA
>CAZHHT010000043.1:0-22335 GCA_964532455.1 uncultured Anaerolineales bacterium | reverse complement strand
TTTACAATCATGCAGGTACCCTCTATTCGGATTCTTGGGCATAGTCCAGAACGATCACGTTGGTTTCATTGCTGGAGCGGGTGCTGGTGATGCTCAGATTGGGACGGGGTTCTACTTTTTCCAACCCCATCTCTTTAATAAATTTTTCCAGAGGGTCAAGTTTTACTTTACTTTCCTCGGTATGGTAATGCATTGGGATGGCATAGCTGGGTTCCAAGACACGGATCGCTTCCACTGCTTTGGATGCTGTTAAACTGCTGCCTCCTCCGACCGGAACCAGGGCAACGTGGATATCTCCAGCGATCGATTTAACATCTGATTGACTCGGCACCCTGCTCAGATTTCCCAGGTGAGCAACCAGAACTCCGTTATAGTCAAAGATATACATCACGTTCCGCAGTGTGCCTTCTTTTCCCTGATGATTGGTTCGGATTCCGGTGATGAACACCTCTCCAATTTCGTATTCACCGGGACCGGTAATGATATGCAGTTGTGACTTCCGTTTGCGGATGATTTTTGTATAGTTATGTCCAGGCGCGTCGTGGCTGACAGTAACGATGTCGGCAGACAGATTTAATTCGTTATAACCGACTTTTTTATAGTTATAGGGATCGGTAACTACTGTAGCCATACCTCTTTCGGTCAAACGAAAACACGAATGCCCGTGCCATGTGATATTCATCAAGCCTCCTGCCGACCCTTTGTTTTTGTTTCATTTTCGGGTTTTCTTGCAGAAAGTGATTATACTTCAATCTTTTGAATAATCATAGTTCCCGTTTCGCGGCCCTGCCTGGATTTCGATTGGTGCTCATTCGAAAGAACCCTCTGATTATGGACTTCTGAGGACATCCCCCATTGGTGTAGATTTATTGGAACTTCGTAAATTTATGCCCATCTCAACCCAGATGAAACATTGAATTGGTATAATCTCTGGGCTTGATGTGGATATTGCCACGGTTGGGGAATCCCCGGATCGCACTTAATATTGGATATGGTTTGAATAAATTATGGAAAACAAGATCAAAGTTGTTGGCGCCAAAGTACATAACCTGAAAAATATTACGGTTGAGATACCCCGGGATAAATTTGTGGTTATTACCGGGCTTTCTGGATCCGGGAAGTCCTCTCTTGCATTTGACACCATATTTGCAGAAGGTCAGCGCCGCTATGTTGAATCTTTATCGTCCTATGCGCGCCAGTTCCTGGGGCAAATGGACAAACCCGATGTGGAGTATATTGAAGGGTTATCTCCTGCGGTATCAATAGATCAACGGGGAACATCCCAAAACCCCCGCTCCACCGTGGGCACCGTAACAGAAATTTATGATTACCTCCGTTTGCTGTATGCCAGAGCGGGTATTCCTCACTGTCCTGAATGCGGCAGGGAAGTAACTACCCAGTCAGCCCAGGAAATTGTAGAGCACATTGAGAGCTTCCCGGAAGGGACTCGTTTTAATATACTTGCTCCGGTGATTAAAGGCAGAAAAGGAGAACATCAGGGAATCCTCGAGGAGATCCAGAAATCCGGTTTTGTGAGGGCAAGAATTGACGGTGAAATCAGGCGCCTGGAAGAGGATATCCAGCTGGAACGTTATCAACAGCATACTATCGAGGCTGTTGTAGACCGACTGGTGATTAAGAAGTTTGAGACGGATGAGGAACAAAACAACTTCCGCTCCCGATTAACAGATTCCGTTGAGACAGCATTAAAATACGGCGACGGCTACCTGGCCATCTATGATATTTCAGATCCAAAAAAACCAGTAGTCACAAATTATTCTGAACATCTGGCATGCCCGGTTTGTGATCTCAGTTTTCCGGAAATTGAACCCCGTACATTTTCCTTTAATACACCGCATGGCGCCTGCCCGACTTGCGAAGGGATAGGTACTAAGCTTGAGGTGGACATCAACTTATTAATTCCGGATAAGACCCTATCTGTAATTGACGGCGCAATTGATGCCACAGAATGGGGTGGTCCGCGAGCGCAAGGTGGATATTATTGGAGATCCCTGGTGGGGGCTGCCGATGCTTATAATGTGGATCTGGAAAAACCTTACCATAAGTTATCGGATGATGATCAGTCACTCCTTCTTTATGGGACGGGTGAAGAGGAAGTTAAACTCACCTATGTAAATAAAGACGGCAGGGAATATGAATTTTACCGTGCTTTTGAAGGGGTGATCAACAATCTAGAGAGGCGGTTTAGGGAAACTCAATCCGAATATATGCGCACTCGCATCATGGGTTATATGAACGATCATCCCTGCCCATCCTGTCTTGGCGCCCGTCTTCGCCCTGAAGCGCTGGCAGTTACCATTGATGAATTTAATATTGTGGACATCTCCAACTGGCCGATACAGAGAGCGCTTGATTGGGTAAACCGTCTCCAAGGAGCCGAATCTCCATTAAACGACCGTCAGCAACTCATTGCTGATCGGGTGTTGCGCGAGTTAACTGAACGACTTGGATTCCTGGTAGATGTTGGTCTGGATTATCTTACCCTGAGCCGTTCAGCAGGCACACTCTCTGGTGGGGAAGCCCAGCGCATCCGGCTGGCTACCCAGATTGGATCGCACTTGATGGGAGTGCTGTACGTACTGGATGAACCTTCCATTGGCTTGCATCCGCGTGATAACGGCAGGCTGCTGCGTACCCTGGAAGGATTGCGTGATCTGGGAAACACGGTGATGGTTGTTGAGCATGATGCTGAGACCATCGAAACCGCAGATTGGATCCTGGATTTAGGCCCGGGAGCCGGAGAACATGGGGGAGAGGTTGTAGTGGCCGGAACGATCGATGAAATACTTAAACACCCCGACTCATTAACCGGTGCTTATCTGTCTGGGCGTCTCCAGGTGCCGGTGCCGGAAAACCGGCGGAAAGGAAATGGAAAATTCCTTCAAATTCTGGGAGCCAGAGAACATAACCTGAAAAATATTGATGTTTCTATACCTTTAGGAAGACTGGTCTGCATCACTGGGGTTTCTGGTTCAGGTAAATCCACCTTGATGATAGAAATCCTCTATAAAGCCCTGGCGCGGGAGCTGAACCGGGCGAAAACTAAACCCGGTGATTATGACGCGATTAAGGGCGTAGAAAATATCGATAAAATTATCAATATAGATCAATCCCCCATCGGCCGCTCGCCGCGGTCAAACCCGGGTACCTACACAAAACTTTTTGATCATATCCGGGATCTGTTTGCAGATCTGCCGGAAAGTAAAATCCGTGGATATGACAAAGGTAGATTTTCATTTAACGTTAAAGGGGGACGCTGTGAAGCTTGCCGCGGTCATGGACAGCTGGAAATTAAAATGCAGTTTCTCCCAGATATTTACGTGCCTTGTGATGTTTGCCACGGTGCCCGGTATAATCGGGAAACCCTCCAGGTTCGTTATAAAGGGGAGTACAATATCGCAGATGTGCTGGATATGACCATTGATACAGCCAGTGAAGTATTTGAAGCTTTTCCTCTCATGATGAGCCGATTAAAGACCTTACAGGATGTGGGTTTAGGGTATATCCGGATCGGACAGGCATCTCCCACATTGTCTGGAGGAGAAGCGCAGCGGATAAAGCTCTCCCGGGAACTCTCCAAACGGTCAACAGGATCAACCCTTTATGTCTTGGATGAACCGTCGGTTGGTCTGCACGCAGCAGATGTGCATAAGCTGATTGAGGTGCTGCAGCGGTTGGTTGATGAGGGCAACACAGTATTAATTATTGAGCACAATATGGATATCATTAAAGTTGCTGATTATATTATTGATCTTGGACCAGAGGGTGGAGATACCGGAGGGGAGGTTATTGTCGCTGGTCTTCCCCAAGAGATTTGTAGCAAACCAGAGTCCTATACAGGAAAATATTTAAAATCGTATATCCAAAAAAATCACAAGAAAAAATAGCGTGATAAGGGACCAGATCCCTATGAGGGGTCCAGTCCCTTGGTTTTTTCTCTACTTCTTTTTCGCCAAATAGATATCCGCGTCCAGCATTACGCCATCCCGGAAGAAGTGATGTACAAAGTATAGGTTTCCTTCGTTATCCAGGGTGGGTTCCCCCGCAAATTGGGATACGATCAATTCCGGTTCCTGCCAGACGCCGTTTTCCTTATAGGATACAAACACTGCGGGGCTTCCCAGGTAGGTACGTGTAATCCAGAGCTGCTGCCCATCCTCAGATACAAATGGACGGCTGTCGTCCTCCTCGCTATTTACCAGGGTGAGGTTTTCCGGTTCTCCCCAGGTGCCTTCCTCCATTCTGCTAACCCAGATATCGTTTGCTCCCAGTGAACCCGGACGAGTGGAACCAAAATAGAGTTCCTTCCCATCAGCGGTGATGTGCAGTTCGCCAACTTGATAGGCAGAGTTATATTCAACGATTTCCCACGATCCCCAGTTTCCATTTTCGTTAATTGCTTTTAACCATTGAATCCCGGAATAACCTGCCCGGGCTGAGCAGAACCAGAGTTGATTTCCGAGCACCATGGGACATCCATCCAGGGCTAAGTCATCATTTAAGATAACTCGCTCCGGTTCGCTCCAGGACTCATTAATCAGGTTGGATTGGTAGATGCCTGTCACGCTATCGGTCAGCTGTTTTTCGGCTGGGATCAAGACGTCCGGGGTGAAGAAAAAATAAAAAGTTTTCCCATCGGGAGTGATAAAAGGCGAATCCTCTCCGCCGGCGGTATTTATTGGACCAGGCATAGGGATTGGTTCTTCCCAGTCCGGGCTGTGCAGCACTGGAGGCAGGCGGTCGCTGGCGGGTTCCATTTTTTCCGCGCTGTCGCCAATCCTGCTGTAACGGGAGGGAACAAGTGTGGGGGTGGATGGGGGCAGCAAAGAGTCTGAACATGAGCTGAGAGTCAGCAGAAAAAGGGTTAAAAGTAAAAGCCGGAAAAAAGGTTTCATACTTGCCCCCCGGAAATGGAAAATATATTCCTGATTTAGTTACCCGTTGAATCAACCCGGATACGAACATCCACAACTGCGGTGCCTTTTCCTTCCGGAAATACACGCAAGGGGTTAATCTCGATCTCGTCAAGTTGAGGAAAATCGCTTGCCAGTTGGGCTAATCGTACCAGGACATCCCGAACTGCTGTGATATCTGCCGGCAGCAGGTTCCTGAACCCATCCAGCTTCCGCCCCGCCCAGGTCTTGTTAAGCATTGTATCTATTTCAAGTTCTGTCAGAGGAGCCAAACCAAATGCCAGATCCTTTAATCCTTCCACTTCGGTTCCACCGGAGCCGAACATCATCACTGCTCCGAATTGGGGATCTTGAACTGCGCCCAGGATCACTTCCTGACCTAAGGGAACCATTTCCTGGACATATACCCCCTGGATATCCGCATTCGGCTGAGCGCCTTTAGCCTGGCCCAGAATGGCGCGGAATCCTCCCCGGACGGATTTTTCATCTGCCAGATTCAAGAGCACTCCACCGACATCTGTTTTATGGCTGATATCCGGGGAAGCAACTTTCAGAACAACCGGCAACCCCATTTCTGCAGCTTGAGCCGCCGCTTCATTTTCATCTTTCGCCAGGGTCATTTTTGCGGAGGGGATGCCGTAGGCATCCAGGATACGCTGGGTGATGGCGGTAGTCAGATGACTGCCGGGACCTTGATCCTCCAGGATTTGACGAACCGTATCCTTCTGGACATCCTGTTTGAGAACAGGAGCCGCTACGGCGTGTTTTAACAATTCCACCCGTTTTACCAGCGCAGAAAGGACGGCTGCGGCGCGTTCGGGGAAGCGGTACTCTGGAATTCTTGCAGCTCGAAGATGTTCAACAGCTTCCTGAATCAGGCGTTCTCCCATCACTGAAATCACCACCGGTTTTTCCGCCTGGTGGATGACTGGAATTAATGCCTTGGCTACGGATCCCGCAGTATGCATGGGCGGTGTAGGAAATATCACCATAACGCTGTCTGTACCAGGATCTTCCAGAAGAACCTGTAAGCATTCTGCAAATTGATCAGGAGTAGAGGTAGCCAGCATATCTACCGGGTTTTGTAAACTCGCGGCCGCCGGGAGAATTTTTCCCAGCGAATCCAACGTGGCCGAACTGAATTCGGCCATTTTTAAGCCTCTGGATTCCAGGGCATCTGCAGCAGTAACCCCGGGTCCGCCGGCATTAGTTAGAACAGCCACCCTGTTACCATCAGGCAAAGGACACCAGGCCAATGCCCGGGCCTGATCAAACAACTCCTCACTGGTCTCAGCCCGCAGGACACCTGCCCGACGGAAGGCGGCATTGTATGCACTTTCCTCTCCGGCCAGCGCGCCAGTATGAGATGCAGCAGCTTTCCGACCGGATTCATATCTTCCAACTTTAAGGGCGATTATGGGTTTCGAGGGTACAACCGCACGGGCTTCTTCGATGAAACGACGGCCGGATTTGATCCCTTCCAGGTAAAGGGCAATAACATGGGTATGCCCGTCCGCAGCTGTGGGAGCCAATAGATCTGTTTCGCAGACATCCGCCTGGTTGCCTAAACTGATTAATTTTGAGATTCCGTATCCCTGACCCCGGGCCCAGTCAATTGCTGCGGCGCAGATAGCACCGGAATGGGACAGAAAAGCAACATCCCCCGGTGTCGGCCCAGGCGGAGGCAGGAAGGTTGTATCTATCGGCAGGTGGGTATCCAGCAGGCCGATGCAGTTGGGTCCAATTAGGCGGATCCCTTCCTCTTCGGCAACCTGGATCATTTCCTGCTCCAGGGCTAACCCTTCGGGTCCAATTTCCCTAAAACCACCGGAACCGATGATCGCAGCCAGGATTCCCCGTTTTCCACATTCCCGCAGGGTCTGAGCTACAAATTGGGCCGGGATCAACACAGCTGCCAAATCAACCGGATCCGGCACATCGAGAATCGTTTTATAAATGGGTATTCCCAGCAGCGTACCCCCTTTCAAATTAACAAAATGAATTGCGCCTTTATAGCCGCTGCGGTGCAAGTTGTTAGCGAGACCATATCCTAACTTGGTTGGGTCCTGTGACGCGCCGATAACTGCCACGCCGTTGGGATTAAAAAAGGGAATTAAAGAGGAAGAATATTTCATACCCCAGATTGTAACTTAAAGGGTATTCAATTTCAGAGAGATTTGGTGATTCGGAAAGGCGTAAGGGGAGGTTTCAGGGTCTGGAATTCCTGTGCCCGGAAATTGTCCTGCAGAAAACATCGACTACTTCAGGGTCAAACTGGGTACCGCTGCACCTTTTGATCTCTTCGATAGCTTCATCGTGAGTATGACTTTCGCTGTAGACTCTTTTATCCCGGATAGCAACATAGGCATCAACCACTGATACGATCCGTGATCCGAGGGGGATTTCATTTCTTTTTAACCCGTACGGATATCCGCTGCCGTCATATTTCTCATGGTGGGCCCGGATAATGGGAGCAACGGGAGCGAGATATTTCACCGGCGCAACGATTTCAGCTCCGATCAAGGTATGTTCCTTCATGATGGCCCATTCCTTCTCTGTGAGTGGACCTGGTTTGTTGAGGATTTCGTCCGGCACGCCAATTTTTCCAATATCATGCAAAACCGCAGCCCAATATACAGCCTCACCCTCTTTTTGTGAAAGTTTCATCGCCTGGCTCACTCGGGTTGCCATATCCCCCATCCTTTGGCTGTGATCTCCGGTATAGGCGTCTCTGGCATCTATAGCATTTGCCAGGGAAACGACAGTCTGTAAAAAGTTTTGCTCCAGCTGCGTGTGGAAAAGAGCACGCTGGATCGCGCTAGCGGCATAGTCTGCTATTGCATTAATAAGACGTAATTCAGAGGAAGAGTAAGGTGTTCCTTGGTTGCTGTGGAATTCTCCCAAGATTAGCAAACCAATCTGATCATCCGCTCCTTTTAAAGGGCAAAGGCAAAGCGTGCTGGCATGATTGATAAATAATGCTTGTTTCTCCTCTTTCTGCCAATCTGGTTCGTTGATATCTAGTACCACACATTTCCCATGCCGCAGAATCTGGTTGTAAGAATGTTCAGCAACTATGGGCTCAATTTTACCCAAGCGCAGCGGACCAGCCAGGTTACGTTCAGGATAAATTGCCCGACAATAATAATCACCGTTTTCCTCTCGGATCAGGATTCTGGAGTAGGTTACCTGGATACTCTCCGCTACATGTTGAACGACACCCTTTAATACAGTTTTCGGGTTGTCTGTAGCAACCAGCTGATGGGACAGGTTGTACAGGGTATCGATTTCTTTCCGACGGTTTTGCTCTGCGGTGTATAAGCGGGCATTTTCAATTGCGACGGCAGTTTGATTAGCAACGGTGGAGAGGGTTAATTTATCTTCAGCACTGAATGCTTGTTCCGAGCGTTTGGATCCCCAGACAAAAATTCCAACCAACTGGGATTGAGTTTTAATAGGGATGAACAATTCCGCTTCCATTTCTTCCAGGTCCTGCCTTTCGCTTTTCCACAGGGATTGAAATTGGGGGAGGACTTCCATATCTTGCCTGTCGAGAGGAAGGTCGCGAGTGGAGAACCACAGAACTACAGGGTGGCCCCCTCTTAATGACAGATTTCCTATTTCATCCAGCCCAATTTGAGTTGTCAACTGGAATACACCGGTTTCTTCATCACGCAGGAAGAATGCACCTCTGGGGAGATGCAGCGAAGAAGTTACTTCGGTTAAAATCATGTTGGTGATTTGATAAAGATCAAGGACAGAAGCAGCCCGGCCGCTTAAGGTCTGAAGCATAACCTGGGAATTATATTTCTCGCGGAAAAACAAACGGTCAATAATTTGTTGTGCCTTTACTCTGAGCGGTTCAGCCACCAGGGCAGTAACCACTGCCACAACCAGGGAGAGTAGGAAAATTTCTATCCCTGAGTAGATATTAAACAGGTTTAATGCAAAAGAGATAATCAAAAAGTAGGTGGTACCGATGATTATGGTTGGGATGGAATAAACCAATCCCTGACGGATAACAACCCGGATATCCAACAGCTGGTACCGCAAGATTGCATAAGCAATTAAGACGGCAGTAATTCCATTGGCGGCGATATCTACTGGGTATTTTCCTAAGGGTGTGAAATTTAATGAAGAACCAATAAACATCACCCAGATTCCCAGTATTAAGTACATCAGGCGGTTCCGCTGAATGGGATCATTTGATCTTCGATATGAGCGAATAAGTGTTGCAATACTATATACAAGTAGTGAAAATCCCGGTATAGCAGGGATATATGTAAATTGTGTTAAATCATAACTAATAATCCCGTTTTCCAGATGAAAATTTGAGACAAGTAGGTTTGGAATTAAGCTGAAGCCAACTAGTATTATTCCAAAGACTAGAACCACGGTATCCCATCTATTTCTCACTTTGATATTTGATCGCGCGAATGCAAAAATGCTAATCATCATGCCGGGTTGACTGCTGACCATCATTCGAAACCAAAATTCAGCTCTTGGTTTATCCACATATATTAAGAATGCAGTCAGAGACCATATACTCATGATCAGCAAGTACCATCGAAATACCCGGCGTAAGGCAGTTTGGGGTTTTGAGATTGTTACGATGACATACAATCCACTATATAGCAGAAAGGCCAGACCCGTAATAGAAGAATTAAGTATAAGGTTCATACTAACCCCTAATTTTTTTGTCTCCTAATAATTTTTTCAATTGATCTGCTGTAGGTTTCATGTGGGGAGGTTTGGTGTGGGCCAGATCAGCGCCACGGCTTTGTTGGTAATCCATATATAAACCAAAAGCTCCTGGGTTAAGCAGGGTAATATTAAGCGCCATATATCCAAGCATCTCTTCCAAATTTATATAATCAGAATTTATTTCCCGCAAGGCTGCATTTAGTTGGGAAATAATTTCGTTTGTATCCACATGGGTCACGGTTTTCAATTCTATAAAGATGTGCAAGTACGGTTTACCATCTTTAAACTCTTTGCGAGCAATCCATTCGTGGTAATCAATATCGGTCTTTTCCAATGCATGCCAGATATCACTTTCGGTTATCAGAGCGAACCCGGCAATATTAATAATATCGCTGTCCCGGGAATAAAAGTTTACCTGAGGTAGGTCAATATCCAGTTCATCGTCTCTCGTTGAAATGACTTCAAAAAGATCACCAGGCCGGTAGCGGGTGAAAATCCCACCGTGGAAATTTGTAAATACCAGCTCATAGATGCCTGGTTCTAATTCATTATAAAGAACTGTTTTTGGATGATAATTAGGATCTTTTTTATTCTTCTTGTGTTCCTTATGAGGTATGAATTCATAAAAGTTGGTTTCAGGGAAAAAAGTCATACCCTGGTAATTCCATGCTTGCATACATACCGAACCGCCTTCTGTACAAGCATATCCTGAAAGGGGTGTTTTACCCCAATAATGTTCAATTTGCTTTCTGTAAACTGAAGCGTCTATACCTCCCGTCATAATGCCTTTCAATTTCCAGACATCTCTTGGGAGCAGTTTTCTCCTTTGTATTTTTGTGGTGAGATAACCTCTCAGCAATCTCCAGAGCACGTTTGGCCGAAGCATCTCGACTGAGAATTTGACTGAGTTGGATCCTTGTTCAAATTGCTCTCCAACCCTGACTAAAATACTGGAAAGACCGTAGAAGAAATCCATCCCCTCTATCATTGCCAATTTGAACCCTTCTTGTATTCGCTCCCGAAAACCCATCTGCTCTCCTTCAAGAAGGGGAGGGAGGAATCGAAGATCCATATGTTCGTCCACGGCTTGACTGAAAATACCTGAGACATAGGGTGGTGGCGCTGATCCTACTAAGACCCTATCAAATGGTTCTATATTTACTTCACCTTTTTGTGTACAGGATGCTATAATCATCGATCCGGCTGTCGTCTCCCCCAGTCGCTCAACCATTTTCTTTGTGTATGGAGTCCATTTATATTTAAATTCTCCGCTTCTTCCTGAGGTGTGCGCCCATATAACTGGTTCGCGGGGAAGCACATCGTTTCTTTTTTGATCCAGGTACTCTTGATAATCCTTATAGGTAGTAAGAGGCACAATTTCGCGAAATTCTTCGATGGTGGTGGGAATCACGTCACCCATCAGCATTCGCCCCATCATACACTTTCCTAATAAATCAATTTGTTCCAGGAGCAGGCGCTCCTGGATTTCCATGAATTCATCTATGCTCAAATCCAAAAAACCCAGATATTTCATCCAAATTTCTTCCTTCCTGCCTTGTTGAAGTAGAGTGCTAATTGATGGCATAATTACACCTCCTTGACAATAGATTGAATCGTTAATGGTTCTGGTATCCACCGATATTTTGATGAAAGTTTGGTAATTTGTATAGATTGGAATCCAGCTGTTTCGAGTTCCGTCTGCCAACCTTCTGGTGTTCTTACATTTATGGGAGCATCAAATTCAGCCCGGGCTCTGGTTAGGTTTTCCTTAAACAGGAAGTATAAAAATGCCCCAATTCTGGCTGCTCCCCGAACGATAGGAAGTTCCCAGATTGGAGATATGGCCACATCAATAATTGATAACACCCCGCCTGGTTTGATGACTCGCTTCATTTCTGAGAGCATCAATGGAATATTCATGTGATGGGATGCTAAACCCATTACCACAACATCAAATGTCTGCTCGGTAAAAGGTATTGCCATGGCATCAGCGCAAGTCAGGCTGATTGAACTGGTGAAATCTGAGCCGGATATAATCTTTTTACCCTGCCGGAGCATGGTTTCAGTGAAATCCAGACCCGTGATATGAATACCCGGTATTTTTTTCTTGAGGATTTTGCGGGGAATGACCAATGTGCCAGTAGCGATATCCAGGATTTTTTGATTCTCTAGAATCTCTGTTCTGTCAACCAGCTGATCTACAAAATTTTGATAACTCCAGCCCCAGAAAGTGTTTAATTCACCATCCACAGTTTTTTCATAATGGGACGAAAGTTCGGTGAAAGCTTCCTGAACGGCATGTTTTTCTTTCATGGATTATCTATTCTCTCAGTTGCCCAGGCGTAGCTGTTCTTGTGCTGCACTTCACGAGCACTGCTGAAAATTATACACCCGTTTAATAAATCAAATCCAATCCTCAACTTTTAGATATATAACGTGTTTTTATCCACTTCCTCCCGCAAGATCAGAAGCTCTTCCGTGCTGGGAGGCTCGTTCACCGTGATTTCAGCGGCCAGCAGCAAGTCAAATCCGGTATTTTCCACAACCTGCTCGACGGTGACGCCCGGTTGGGTGGAGAGTAGTTTCATTCTTTTGTTTTTTTCGTCATACCCCAGGATACCCAGGGTTGTGACCACCCGGTAAGGACCAGTTCCGGGTGGAAGGCCCGCTTCTTCCCGTGCGCCTGGACCGGTCAGGTAACCAGGCGTGGTGATGAAATCAACCTTTTCCACGAATCTAATCTGATCATGTTTCATAATCGCGATTGTCCGCCAGCAGTGAGATCCGACATCATTGCCGCCCCCGCTGCCTGGCAGCCGGACTTTAGGATGATCGTGATCACCGATCACGGTTGAATTGAGGTTACCGTAAGGATCAATCTGGGCACCGCCCAGAAAACCGTAATCCACAAATCCGCGCTGGGCAGTTTCCACGATATCCAGAATACCGGATGCCGCCAGCGCTTTGTGGAAGGTGCGTCTTTCTCCCACGGCCAACGGAAGATCTTCCAGAATGGCGCCGGTGCCGCCAAACTCAAAGATAATCACTAAGTTAGGAGCGTGCATTTTCTGTGCCAAAGCCGCTGCCAGCATCGGAATCCCGGTGCCGATAAATGCGGTGGAATTGTCCTCCATCAACCGGGAGGCGGTGCAAATCATTAACTCGTTGGGGTTGTATTTGAGTTCTGTCATGATTATACCTCCGGCACCATGTCCTGCAGCTTGTTCAATCGCTCTCTGCCGATGAGATCCAGGTATGCTTGATGATCCTTTAAATCATAAATATATTTCTGGAGGTATTCCTGTGTGGTATCAGGATCTTTTGAGGCTTCCACCCAGGCTTTTATTTGCGGTTCATCCCGCTCATACTGGTAACACATTTCTCCGGGATGGGATCCAAAGGGGGCATGGATAACCGCATCCACAAGATAATAGGGAATTATTGTCCTGTCAGGCTGCTTCCGGATTTCATCAGTGGAGATGATATCTTCTGTGCTGATCAGGAGACGTTTGGAAGCCCGGGCAAGTTCAAATGCAAAACCACTAATTCCGTCGATCTGAGCGTTGCCGTATTGATCAGCCCGGTGGACATGGATCAAGCCCACATCGAGGATTAAGGCAGGAAGGAGGGCTATGGGATCACCGGAAAAAGGATCTTCAACTACTTTGGCCGCGCTGTAAGTCAGGGTATCGGTTCCCAGCATTGACCGGGTTGGCAGAAACGGCACCCCCATTGCCGCTGCCTTAAACCGCCAGGCAATGGCCGCGTTGCTCCATTCCACGCAGTGTTCCACCCGACCGCTTTCTACCTCACGGCGAAGGCAATTGGAAATACCGTACACTTCCATTCCGATATAAGT
Source organism: uncultured Anaerolineales bacterium (assembly GCA_964532455.1). Taxonomy (GTDB): domain Bacteria; phylum Chloroflexota; class Anaerolineae; order Anaerolineales; family UBA11858; genus B10-G9. Next base: position 8,838 of record CAZHHT010000043.1, on the reverse strand, counting down.
ATGATCAAGGGCTTTAACGAGACCTGCGCCGAGTAGGATATCCAGCTCGTAAACTCCCTGGCCAGCCACGTAGAGATCTTTTTTCCCCTGGCGGACTATTTCGTTGACTAGGGATTGCGGGCAGCGCACGGTGCCGTAAAGCTCGGTGCCGATGTAATCTCCATCATGGATATATTTCCCGACGGCTTCCGCTTCCGTCATACGTTTATCGATTAATCCGCGGGGTTTTGTTCTGTTGTGTTCCCGGAAACTGTTGAGATCAGGGGGTTGGAGCATCTTTCCCTTTCCAGAAGTGATCACTTTCATATTTATCCTCCTGAAGTTAATGTTTTACTCTGATAGCAGGTTTTTTTAGAGAAGAAAATTTGTAACTACTTCTCTTGGATTGTCAGTCTGCTCAACCGTGTAAATTTGGTGCAGCCAGGAAGGATAAACCATTCTCTGTTAGTACCCGGGCTGTTTTATTTAATGCAATGAGTTTATCATGGAAATTTCCAGCCAGGGCATCCCAGTCTCCAGTTTCCATGATCTCTTCCTTATCGCGGAAGTAGTCCAGGATATCAGATGGGTGATCTCTGGTTTTGTCAATTTCCGGGTCCGCGCCCTCATGTTTGGCGGAGATATTAGCTACATGATCGGCAATTTCAACCAATTCATCGCGGCGGTTGTATGGCTGGATAACAATGCTTTTATAGGTTTCTGTGATGTGGTGCTCAAAACGGACAATATCTTCAAAACCTAATTCCTTGCGGAACTGGGCAGTCAATTCCATACTCTGGTTGTTTATAGAATTGCTCCAGTTAAATCCAATCAATGGGGAGGAGCCGTCATCCCGGGTGAACAGTTTCGCGCCCAACAAAGTCCAGAGGGCTGCATAAGGATTGTCATTGCCCATATATACAGAGATCTTAAACTCGTTATCCACTCCCAGTCGGTGAAGCATATAGCCCAGCAATACCGTGCCGGGATTGATGTTCAACACTTGCCGGATCCCGTAAGTCGTGTAGTAGTAGAGGAATTCATCCACCCACTTTAAAGCATGTTGATTGGGCTGCCCCACTCCACCGAAGTACCCCGTGATGGTCGCCGGACCGCCAAGGTGGATATTGGAGCCGTCAGTCCCTTTGGTGTCCAGGGTTTCAACATAACTTGCGCCGATAATCTGCATCGCTGCCGCAAATGATGCCAGGTCGCCATCCTCTTCTTGTTCTTTCATTTTTCTGACCCGGATAAATCGCCCCGGCATCAACATTTGACCTTCGATAGCGGATTCGGCAATCATCCGCAGATAGGGAAAATATTGGCAGGCGCTGATTTCTAAGGTAACTGCGAAATCGTCAGCGAAAACCATTCCGTCTGCTTTCTCACCAAGGATTTTTTTTCTATAGTCCTTGATGCTGATAAAAGCACCCTGGTCGCGCTGTTCCTGCAGCCATTCAAGATCTTCAAGGTGGCTGGGGTTGGTTTTTTTAACAAGGGCCAGCAGGTTTTCCGGTTTTCGGGCTTTGTTGGCTTTGGCGTTGATTTCCTCTGGGGTGCCGTATTTAGCCACAACCTCCAGGAAATCATTAATTACTTCCATCTCCGGGTTTAGCAAGATTTCGTTAATTCCGTCCAGTTTATCAGGGAATATTTTTAATCTATTCTGTATGTCGGTCATTGTTTGCTCCCTTTTTGGTTTGTGTGATCTGTATTCAGTAAGTAGTGAGTATTAACAAGTATATAGTTATCAGTATACAGTAATCAGTTTTCTTAAAACCCCATTATTAATGTTGGGGATAGGTAAGTGAAGAGTCATCTTCATTAAGTTGAAGGTTCATTTTGTCCACAAAATGCATCGGCTTTGGAAATCATGCCGCCAATCAGGCGACCGATTTCGCGGCATTCCTCAGTCAATCGTTGCTTATTTTCCTGGGAGAGATAGCCGCAATCATATGCGATATCTATACAGTGTTCCGTTTCATTCACTTCAGCATCGGAATCGGTTAATTTGCTGATGAAATGTTTTTTGTAAAAACGCTTTGCCCAAGCCTCCGCGATTTGCGCTCCAATGGAGCGGGACGATCTCCTTATCTGACTCGTCATCGAATAAGACTCATCTGACGGGAAATCTTTTGATAGTCGGTAAATTTCTCGGGACAGATCCCGTGCTTTATTGTATATCAACAAGTCCTTGTAGCTGTCCACATAAGGAAGCTTACTCGTCATTATTACAGCTAACCCCCTTTCTTCGCCAAAACATTGAAGACTGATTACTAACTACTTATAATAGATCCTGCAGCTGCTCAAACTCGTCATCACTAATCGTGAACCAATTCTCTTTCTTGGGGAATGTTTTGTCTTTGACTTCCTTATTATATTGGATCAGGCCGTTTTGGAGAACTTCCCCGGCGTTGCCGTACACTTTGGCCATTTTGGGCGTGAACTTTGGATAGAGACCAAACATATCATGGAAAATCAGCAGCTGTCCATGGGCATCCGGGCCGGATCCCAGGCTCATGATCAGGCAATTTTTAGCACGTTCAGTGATAATCTTTGTCACCCGGTCAGGAACCATTTCCAACAGGATGCAGAATGCGCCCGCTTCTTCAAGAGCTTTGGCATCGTCGATGATTTCCTTCGCCTGTCCTGCCCCTCGGCCCTGGACCCGGAATCCTCCTAGGGCAGCTACGCTTTGGGGAGTTAACCCCAGGTGTCCTACCGTCGGTATCCCTGAAGCGACGATTGCTCTCATGCGATCTGCCATTACGTGTCCCCCTTCTAACTTGATCGCGTCACAGCTGGCTTCCGCCATGAAACGGCCTGCGTTTAATACTGCTGATTCAGTGCTGGCCTGATAAGACATATACGGCATATCCCCAACCAGAAACGCTGTTGGAGCGCCGCGCCGAACTGCCTGGGTATGGCGGATCATATCATCCATGGTCACAGGAAGGGTTCCGTCATAACCAAGCATGGTCATTCCCAGGCTGTCGCCAACCAGCAGCATATCCATCCCTGCCTCTTCCTGGAAATATGCGGTTGGGTAATCATAGCAGGTCAACCAAGAGATAGGTTCCCCCTTCGCGGCTTTGTCAAACAGGGTCCTGATGGTAATTTTTTTTCGGTCGGACATGAGAATTCCTCCAGTAAATTTAGTAGGACATAGGTTTTGTTTCTGAGCCTCATTTAAGAAGATCAGCTATAAAAACATAATAATCTTCTGCGTAGATTTCGTGGGGACTTGTACCAGCCTGAGCCAGGTAACCTTTGTTCTTTAATCCAGATATTATTCCGGAAGGAAAAGATACTATTAAGGTTTCTTGTTTGGTCCAGATTCATGAGATATCCTGGTTAAACAAAATGGTGAGGAAACAATTTCTATTTTATGTCAATTATAACCCTCTAGCAACGCTGTCTGACTAAATTTGAAATTTGGATGATAATTGTCCTTAGACATCATTGTTCTGAAGATGGTGATAAAAATAACTTGCTAAGCTCTGCCTTTTTCGTAATAATATTTTTAGTATATTATATTGCGCTAGTAGAAGATCTCCATTGATTTTCACAATCTATCGTGTTTGATTTCTCATTAACAAAGGAAGTTGTTTATGACTGCAAAAATTATTGATGGCCGCGCTGTCGCCCAGGAAGTCCGGAACGCGGTGGCTGCTGATGTTGCTGCCATGGTGGCGGAAGGGAAAAACCCTCCTGGATTAGCAACAGTTCTGGTGGGAGAAAATCCTGCCTCTCAAGTTTATGTGCGGATGAAACATAAAGCTTGTGAAAAGGCCGGTATTCGATCCATCGGTCATATCCTTCCCGCAACTGCCACCCAGGAAGAAGTGGAAAAGATGGTAAAGGAACTGAATGATGATCCCGAAGTACATGGGATTTTAGTCCAGCTTCCGCTGCCAGATGGGCTTGACGATGAAAGTGTTCTCCGTACAATCAGCATCGATAAAGATGTAGATGGATTTCACCCCCTTAATATTGGTCGTTTAGCACAGAAAGGCCGTGAGCCAAAGTTTGTGCCGGCAACTCCGGATGGTGTTCTATATTTGTTGAAGAACGCCGGCGTAGTGCTGGAAGGCGCTAATGCCGTAGTTCTCGGACGTTCATTCATTGTCGGCATGCCAGCCGCTTTGCTGCTTATAAAGGAAAACGCTACTGTTACCATCTGTCACTCCCGCACCCGCAACCTGAAAGAAAAATGTGCTGAAGCGGACATTCTAATAGCAGCTGTTGGGCGGGCTGAAATGGTAAAGGGCGATTGGATTAAACCCGGTTCCGCGGTTATTGATGTGGGTACCAACCGTGTAGAAGATGACAGCACTGAACGCGGATATCGCCTGGTAGGTGATGTGAACTTTAAGGAAGCTCTAGAAGTTGCCGGATACCTTACTCCGGTTCCCGGCGGCGTTGGCCCGATGACAATTGCCATGCTGCTGCGGAATACTGTCCGCGCCGCAAAACTTGCTAACGGAAACTAGGAATTCACCTGTTTTTGACCTTGTTGAAAACCTTAAAAAGGAGAGAACTGATGACTTTTGAGAAGAAACCCGTAGCCCCGTCTCCGCTGGAACTAAAACACCCCGTTCCTTCGGATATTGATATCGCTCATGCCGCGACTATGAAACCTATCAAGCAACTTGCCGATGAAATTGGTCTGCTGGATAATGAGCTTGAGCTGCACGGTGATTTTAAAGCCAAGGTCAAGCTGGATGTCCTGGAACGTCTGAAAGATGTTCCGGATGGAAAATACATTGATGTCACCGCCATTACTCCGACACCACTTGGTGAGGGGAAAACCACAACCACTATCGGTTTGAGCCAGGCCTTGGGCGCTCATCTGGGAAAGAGTTTATTTACCTGCATCCGTCAGCCTAGCCAGGGACCAACCTTCGGGATTAAAGGCGGCGCGGCAGGTGGCGGATACAGCCAGGTTATTCCAATGGAGGATTTTAACCTGCACCTGACAGGTGATATTCATGCCATTACAGCAGCTAATAACCTGGTTGCGGCAGCGCTGGATTCTCGGATGTACCACGAGAGCAGGCAGACGGATGAAGCGCTTTTTCGCCGGCTCTGCCCACCCGGTAATAATGGCAAACGGGAGTTCGCCCCCATCATGTTCAGGCGGCTCAAAAAACTGGGCATTGAAAAAGACAATCCGGACGACTTGACCGAAGAAGAAATCAGCAAGTTTGTCCGCCTGGATGTGGATCCGGAGACCATCACCTGGCGCCGGATAGTAGATACCAATGACCGTCATCTTCGGGAGATTGAAATCGGCTTAGGTCCGAAAGAGGGTGGACACACCCGCCGGACCGGATTTGATATCTCCGTAGCCAGCGAGTTAATGGCCATCCTGGCTTTGACCACAAGCTTGGCTGACATGCGGAAACGATTCGGGCGTGCGGTTGTTGCCACCAACAAAGCTGGAGAAACCGTCACCCTGGATGATCTTGGTGTCGCCGGTGCAGTGACCGTGTTAATGAAGGATGCTATCAAACCAACCCTGATGCAGACTGTGGAAGGTACACCGGTATTTGTCCATGCCGGTCCTTTTGCTAATATTGCTCACGGCAATAGTTCCATAATTGCCGATAAAATTGCTTTAAAATTAGCGGATTACGTTTTGACTGAGTCTGGTTTTGGCGCCGATGTGGGAATGGAAAAATTCTTAAACATCAAATGTCGGTACTCAGGATTAATCCCTGATGCAGTGGTCCTGGTTGCTACAGTGAGAGCTTTGAAAATGCATGGCGGTGGACCAAAAGTTACCGCTGGTACTCCTCTGGACGCGGCATATACCACTGAAAACCTGGAATTGCTTGAAAAAGGAATTCCCAACCTTGAAGTGCATATTGAAAATGCACTCAAATTTGGTATTCCAATCGTGGTTGCAGTCAACAGCTTTAAAGATGACACAGAAGCTGAGGTTGAATTGATTAGAAAAGCAGCCATGAAGGCTGGCGCCGCCAATGCTGTGGTCACCCGCCACTGGATGGAAGGAGGTAAAGGGGCAATAGAACTTGCCAAAGCCGTTGTGGAAGCCTGTGAACTGCCCAGCGATTTTAAGTTCCTCTATCCCCTCAAGGGAACTTCTATCAAAGAGAAAATTGAGCTCATTTGCAAAGAAATCTATGGCGCAGGTGGCGTTTCCTATGAGCCGCTTGCTGAAAAGAAAGTTGAACTCTACACCAAATTGGGCTTTGACGAGCTCCCCATGTGCATGGCTAAAACGCATCTGAGCATGAGCCATGATCCGACAATAAAGGGACGACCAATAGGATTCACGGTACCAATCCGGGATATCCGTGCCTCAGTAGGGGCAGGGTTCCTGTATCCGCTCTTGGGAGATATGAGTACGATGCCTGGCTTACCCACTAGACCTGCCTATTACGAGATCGATATTGATCTCGAGACGGGTAATGTACTTGGTTTATCATAATTCAATCCGTTGGGTGATTGAATCACAATAAATATTATTAAATCGGGGGCAGTCCCTGCCTGAGGCATGAACTGCCCCTAGTTCAGGTATTCTCAGAGTTTGAGGGATTTTTATTGATTTATTAGTTTTGATTTAACCTTGAGGATGCGATGAAAAATCGCGGAGCAGAGAAAAATCGCTGGTGGAGTTTTCATCGTGACTGGCAGGAAGAAGTGGGTGAAGTTATTGAAGAAACACCCCTGACAATTTATGTTAATGGTATTGAGTTAGCAACGATTATAGGGACGCCGCTAAACCAAGACTGGTTAGCGGTTGGTTTCTTAAAGAATGAGGGGATTCTCAACGATGTGGATGAAATAGAAGACCTGCGGATTACACCAGAGGGTTGCTGTGTTGATGTATTGCTCAACCGGACTGTTGAGTTACCCTCCAAAAAGATGATTACCTCTGGCTGCGGAGGTGGTATTACTTATGATGATTCCCAGATTAGCATTGAACCAATTCAAATTGAATCCAGCACAACACCGGACAACATCCTGCAGGTGTTTAAAAAGCTGCAGACCAAAGATAGTTTGTATGCCAGAGCAAGAGGTGTTCATGCAGCTGGTTTACTGGACCTGGAAGAGAACCAGCTGATCAAGGTGGCAGAGGATATCGGTCGCCATAATTCAATAGACAAACTCCGGGGAGCCTGTTTGCTAGAAGGAATTTCAACCCGGGGGAGAGCACTGCTCACCACGGGCAGAATTTCATCGGAAATGCTCAAGAAAGGGGCGCTTATGGGCTGCCCGCTGATAGCTTCCCGTACGTCACCTACCTCACTGGCGGTTGATATGGCCTGCTCTTGGAAAATCACCCTGGTTGGATATGCCCGTCATGGAAAACTGAGAGTATACTGTTATCCAGAACGTTTGGGCATTAAAGGAAATTCAGAATAATAAGATTTGATTAAACTAGGGATAAGCAGGAATATCTTATTCCTGAATACCACAGTTTCAAATGAGTATCTGGACCATTTTAAGAGGGAGTCATTCATGGAAAAAGCAAGCATTGATGTCGGATTACTGGACCCGATCCTCTTAGAATACCGGGATCAAAAAGGTGCAGTGATACCCATCTTGCAAGGCGCGCAGGATATTTATGGTTATTTACCAGAAGAAGCGATGATCGAAATTGCGAAAAAAAGCAGGATATCGATCAGTCAACTGTATGGTATCGCTACTTTTTATGCTCAATTTAACCTTGAACCCCGCGGGCGTCATATTATCACTATTTGTGATGGTACCGCCTGCCATGTGCGCGGCGCGCCAAAATTGGTCACTGCAGTGGAAGAGAAGCTTAATCTTGTGGCTGGAGGAAGTGACCCGGATTATCAATATACCCTGGAAATTGTTTATTGCCTGGGATCCTGTGGACTGGCACCAATCGCCCTGTTAGATGGCCAGGTATATGGAAATATAACCCCGGAGACCCTGGTTGAAAAGATCATGGAATTGGATTGAAGGTCAAAATAGGAGAATCTTTATGCCGGTGTTAACGAGCATCGATGAATTAAAAAAATTACGGGAAAAAGCCCGGGCAGAAAAGACCGACCGGGAAGAAAATAAAACCACAATTATCCTTGGCATGGGAACGTGTGGGATAGCAGCAGGAGCGAACGAAGTTGCTGCTGAAGTCCATTCGGAACTGAAAAAACACAAGATTGAAGCAGAAGTGATCAGTGTTGGCTGTATCGGCATGTGCCATAACGAACCGCTGATTGATATCCAGCAGCCCGGGCTCCCGCGGATTACTTATAATAAAGTAAAGCCAAAAATGGTAGGGAAAATTATTGAAAAGCACCTGGTGCAGGGAGAATACAATAAACGCTGGATCTACGGTCAACTCCCTACCGGGAACGGAAAAACTATTGAAGGATTACCCACTTATGACGAACTACCCTTTTACAACAAACAAGTCCGTATTGCCCTGAGGAATTGCGGGATTATTGACCCGGAGAGTATAGAGGAGTATCTGTCTTCCGGCGGATATTGCGGTCTTTCTAAGGTGCTTTTTGAGATGAGTCAGGAAGATGTGATTGAGGAACTCAAAGACTCCGGTCTGCGCGGTAGGGGCGGAGCAGGATTCCTAACTGGCTTAAAATGGGAATTCTGTATGAAAGCTAAAGGATATCCCAAATATGTGATTTGCAATGCCGATGAGGGCGACCCCGGTGCATTTATGGACCGCTCTGTTCTGGAAGGAGATCCGCATGCCGTGCTAGAAGGCATGATTATTGCCGGGTACGCCATTGGTGCCCCAGAAGGCTATATTTACTGCCGGGCGGAATACCCCCTGGCAATTGAACGCCTGAAAATTGCCATTGACCAAGCCAGCGAGTTAGGCTTACTTGGCGATAATAT
>CAZHHT010000042.1:0-23461 GCA_964532455.1 uncultured Anaerolineales bacterium | reverse complement strand
CACGGTAGAAAATCTCCCCCTTGCAGTTTAGCCCTTGATTTTTGATGGTCTCCAATGACACATTCCATTGAGCGTGCCAATGACCTGCCGGTCTTATTTCGGGTTTACGCCCACCGGAAAAGAACCTGGATAGTGTCCCTGATCAATTTATCTTCGATAGAAAAACCTGCTCAAATCTGAGCAGGTTTTTTTGATTGATCCTGGAATGATGATCGATCTGCTTGAGAAGTCTATCCTCACTGTTTTTTTATTATTTAGAGGTGCCGAGACCAGAACACCAACCGCGGTAGGTCAAAGCCATTGAGGTAGATATTTCAGCTCCCCTGCTGAGCTGCAGGTATTACAGGGGGTGTCGGCAGAAAGCGAATTGTTTGCGGGTAAAATTAATGTTAAAATCAAAAAGGAAGCATAATATGTTGATTAATCAGATGGACCGGTTTTTAGGGGATGATTTTCTATTTTCAAAGGAGGGAAAATGAATTGGCCATTGGTATCGGGTAATAAGCAGGGTAAAAATTTCTCTATTATATTTCTGTCCATATTACTAATTATCACTGTCAGCCTGGCCTGCAACCTACCGATCGGAATATTATGGGGAGGAGAGCAGGATTCCAATAATAATCAGACCCAAACAGCACAAGCTCGTGGTGATAAGTCAGCGGACAATTCCGGAGAATCCGACGGGTTAGCCACAACTGAACCTGCGGAGGTGCCATCTTTCACACCAAGCCTAACCCCAAGTTTAACTCCCACAATGACTCTTACGCCCACACCTTATGTGGAAATATCGGGAAATACCAACTGCCGTTTTGGTCCTGGTGATGTATATGATTTAATCCATACTTATCTGGCAGGAGATCAGGCGCTGCTGCTTGGCAAAGACGCGGGAGAATATTTCTGGTATATCCAGAACCCTGTCCAGACAGACCTGACCTGTTGGCTGTGGGGAAAATATGCCACTCCGGTAGGGGATACCGCCTCCCTGCCTGTCTTCACTCCTCCCCCGACACCAACACCTTCGGTGGACTTTTCTGTGGCCTATGAGGGAAGCGACTGCGGAGCCGGGAGCTGCTGGTTATGGTTCAGCATCAATAATACAGGTGGAGTGATCCTGGAATCCGTGAAAACGTATGCAAAAAATACCGTGACCAGCGCCCAGAAAACCTACAAATCCAACCTTTTCCAAGACGCTCTGGCGGGATCGGATATTTCCCAGGCTGGCCTTGGTGCCACCGTGTACACCCACAGCGGACAGCTTCCCAATCCGAGCGGTGATAAAGTCCAGGTCACTATTACAGCCTGTTCCAAGAATGATCAGGGCGGGATCTGCCTGTCGAAAAGTTTATCTGTCACCCCTTAAGTGGAGGTTGGGTCGCTTGAGTTTGCCTCCCGGGCTGCCCTTTGCCTGCTAAGTGCTGCCGGTAAACCCCGTTTGGTTTAAAAACTCCATCCGGACAGTTATCAGGTTAATCAGTTGAGTTTTGAACAAAATAGGATTAGAGTTAGTAAAAGAAATAGCAAATTAAAACGTCAAGATTTAGCATTACGACCATAAAAGTCGCACGAAATTAAATAGAGAGAGAAGTTTAAGAACCCCGATGAAATTATTGGCTGGATAAAACTAGGTCGCCAGAAACACGATAGTAGTCATTGATGATTCCGCCCAGGATTTTTCTGCGCTGAATCGAACCAGTGGCTTCCAGTGATTCATTGGGAATTGGAAAGCGCTGCCCAATCCCCTGATGGGGGCGGGCAATATTGTAGTAGCCATCAATATATTCGAGCAGGACACGTCTTAGATGAAGCGCACTCAAGATAAGGATATGGTCCAGACATTCGTCCCTTACCGAGCGCACCCAGCGTTCAGCAAAGGCATTGGCATTCGGTGCAGAGTAGGGGGTGTGAATAACATGGAACCCCTCGGACTGAAAGACAACATCAAAGGATTGGGAGAATTTAGTGTCATTGTCATGGATCAGGAAACGAAGAGAAACATCTTGCTCGCGAAGTTTCCAAACCAGTTGTCTGGCCTGTTGAGTGACCCAAACTCGGTTGGGGTTGGTAGTGATCCCAGCAAAGTGGACGCGTCTGGTTCCCAGTTCTATAAAGAACAGCACATAGATCGTTTTGAGCCAAATTGTTTCTACAGTAAAGAAATCGCAGGCTAAAATCTGGTCTTTGTAGTGTGCCATGAGGTGTTTCCAGCCAATCGAGCCGCTACGCACAGGAGCTGACAAGTGGCCATGCCGGTGGAGAATGCTTCGGATGGCCGATTGAGACACTCAAATATCCAACTTGATTAATTCACCCTGGATTTTGCCATATCCCCAGCGAGGGTTTTCCTGAGCCAAACGGAGAATGAGATCCTTGGTATCCTTGGAGAGGGAAGGCCTCCCCCCTTTGTTTTTCTTATAAAAGGTCCACTTTCGACGGACCAGATCCCGATGCCAGCGAAAGATCGTTTCAGGCTGGAAGATCAGGATCAGGTCGCGAAAGTGGTTGGTGGATTTACGCGAGAAATGTTTTAGCTTGACTACAAGAACAGCTAAAGTCATTTTCTCAATGCGAGTTGGTTTGATTGGGTGCTTGAGTTTACGCTGCAAGATAGCCAATTGATGACGGAGCACCAAGATTTCAAGGTCTTTTTCTGGGTCAGATAATCGGGAGAGGCTGAAAATCGATAAAAGTGATGAAAACAGGTGTCTTAGGATAAACCAGATCATGTAATTTCCTCGAAAAATCAGAATGATGTATTATCAGGGGCTTAATGTTACTGCATTTATAGAGGAAAAAATACGGATGAGGTTTTTAAAGGGTACGGGCTTGTAACTGCAGAAGGTCCTTTGTTTAATACATGAGAGTAGATTATGGTTGACCCGCCTCCCAATAACTAATCCAGGTGTAGTTTTAGGATTAGTACATACAGGAGGCAGGTCAGAATTCAGGTATATAATAAAGGAAGATAACAATAAATAATGCTGAGCCACTGGTTCAAGATGGGGTTCACCCATAACCATCGAGAAGGAAAAAGGAGAAAATGATGAATCTCTGGAAAACGAGACCGTTACAATTTATGATTTTAAGCATTGGGTTGAGCTTTGTTATTACCGGCTGCGGTGTACTGCAGGGCCTGGGTCAGACTTTAGGAAATTCGGCGGGTGATGAGAGCTCATATACTGAACAGGAACAAGCTCTTGAATCAGATGAGTGGGAGGATTTTGAAGGTATTGACCTTTCTGGTGACGATGACTCAGATGAAGGAATTCCCAGTGAACCGATGCCTGATAATCAGTGTCCAAAACCAGGCACAAGCATAGATGGTTATATTGAGATCGAACATACCTGGGATTGGAGTTTAAACCGCGAGGTGGAAAAAATGAAAATCGACGGAAAGACTGAGGCTGATTCCCTGTGTCCGATTACGATTTCCTCTAATACTATGTTTGCTCAGTATTGCCTGGTGCCTATTACTAATACCGGTTTTATTAAAACTGAAAAGGGCGTAAAGTGCGGTGTTAATTCCTCTGGATGGGCTGTAGTTAAATTTGAAGATGGAATCTGTGACAATGGGATAGTACATGTAACCATTCTTGAATCAATGGAAGCTGAAAATGCAAACACCGGTTCGATGATTTGTCCTGGTTACACCGCACCATACGGAGTGTATTTTCCTTTCACCCGAACTGACGTGGAGTTTGGGTTGAATACAAGCGGAGTAGTACACTTCACGGAGGAGGCGAATCCCGATCCTACGGAAACGTTTAAGTATGAAAAAAGTTGGACTTTGTTTCTTAAATGCTTTTTTGAATTACTAACGTGAACCTGGATGCGGTATTGTGTGGATGGGTAGGTATAGTTGACGATCAGGCTCTGACTCATCACCGAGTTGGGGACTATCACCATGCGGTTGTCACGAGTTCGGATTCTGGAACTGCGCAGACCAATATCAACAACATCCCCCCAGGTGTCTAACTCCTGGATCTCAATTCGGTCACCAATCCTAAAGGGGCGGTCGATCATAATGGCGAAACCGCTAATCGTATCAGTCAATACTGCTTGAGCTGCCAATGCGATGGCTAACGATCCAACTCCTAGTGTTGCCACGAATGCACTAACATCCACACCTAAATAACCAAAAAGCATGATGATACCGATAAGGCTAAGAATGATCATCGCCACCCTGCGGAAGAAAGGTAACAACTGCTCAGCCAGGTTGGTTTCTGAGCGGGCTGCTCTTCCACTCCCATACCAGGAGATGATATTCTGCACAAGTCGCCAGACAAAAATGAATCCAATCACCAAATACAGTACGTAGAAAATCTTACCCAGGCCCATGTTCCAGGTTTCCGGAAGAAAATCCAACCGCGCCAGCGCTACTTGAAATGCAATCACAATCCGACTGATGTGCCCCCCAAAAACTAGTCCAGAAGTAATGTTAGGATTAGTACATACAGGAGGTAGGACACATTTGATGGATACAAAAAAATATAACCTTTTATAAATCATCCTTAACTTTCATGGCGTTGGAGATGGCATCGTTTCTAATCTTTGCAATACTAGATGTATTGCATTAAGTACCTCGTCCTTGGATGCCCCCGGCGCACGGAATTGCTTCCACCAGGAATCCCAATAAGCATCAGAGACAATTTTCCAACCCCTCTGTTCATTCCGTAGAAATATTGCATGGGTCAGATCACCCTCCGCACAGATTGGTTGATCCTCTGAATTGTTTACTACAAAAAGTTCGCAGAATATTACAAAGTTCTCGCGCAGATGTACATTGGCTATCAGCTCAGTGTCTTCAACAACAATGTCTAAGAAATCCAAAGAATAATCGTAATCTGTGTATCTGAGCTTACGTAATTCATGGTGTTTTATTTCTACAGCTAACTTGGCCATTTCTGTTACCAGGAAATCCTTTGCATCGGGCCCATCTGATACAAGGTCGCCAAAACCAGTTTCTTGGAAGTCCTCGGGAGGTGAGATACTGAGCGCCTGATAATGAATTTCGAAGTAATCTTTGATGACACTTTTAATTTCTTCCTGTTTGGGTATCTCCCATTTTCGTGCGTAAATATACGGTAGGAATCCGAGAGACACCCATCGAAAACTGTGTGGCTATTCGATCAGATCTCGGTTGAGAACATACTCGCCATACAGAATGATATTCTCCCAGCCAATGGGGCTAATGTGTTCTAACAGAGACAAATCAACTTCTGCACCATCTGGGTCGCATTCCAAAATGACCCGGTTTATCTCCTTCGATTGTCAGTAGATGATGCAAGATATGATCAATGCCAAGCAACTGGCTGTATTTGTCTGCGCCTGTAAATCACGGGCTGTGATTGTACCGTGTTTCCCATAAGCCACTTGCCGCGCCAGACCATTAACCTCTTCACCTTTCAATAAACCACGCCGAACTCGTTTGCGGACAAGCGGGTCTGACATAAATTTCAGGATGAATTCTGTCTTGAACACACGACCCAATTCGGACCAGCGGGGGCATTTGAACAGAAAATTACGGTTTGGAGATTGCTATTTGCTTGCGTGATTTGCGTGTCCTAATGTAATAACTGATACGCTTGGTGATGCCTTACCCTAAATGACGTTCAACAATCAATTTCATCGGCACACCAAGCAAGAGCAGTCCCTGTATACGTTCCGGATCCTTGTCATACATACTGGACTGAATCGTACCTTTGGGCTTTCCAAGAACAACCCCCTGTGCTTTCTTGGCCGCCAGCGCTTCCTTTGTCCTGGGAGAAAATAAAGTAGCAAATCCTTGAGAATAAAACCCCGTTCGTTTTCCGCTAATCTGTGCTCAGTACAATCCTGTTTCGCGCTTCAGTTACCGCCACCCGAACACTTCCGCAATTTCCAACCTGGGTCAAAGACCTGGTCCCCGAAATACTTCAAGGGCGGCTCTTTTGATAAGCCAACCGCCTCGCTATAGTTTTGAACTACTCCTTTTTTCGAAGGCCTGGCAAATTGAATAGTGATATCCATTTCATCTCCTTATTAATAGAATACGGGCTGTCCCAAAAGCGATTGGCACAACCCTTATTTTTATTTACCGGAGTATATTCCGATTTACGTAAGTATTATACATAAAAAGAAAACTCTAGCAAGAGCTGGTTTTCCTTGAGGTTTGGTTTGTGTCCTGAGTTGAAACCTTTGTGTTTCCATTGATATATCCAGCAGACTCATAACTGCAGACAGGCCTTTGTTTAAGACATGCGTATATATCATCGCAGTCTTCGCGCTTTTGTGCCCAAGCAGCTCCAGTAACAATCGCGGTTCCCTCTACCCAAATTTATCAACCAGCACTAACATAGAGAGTGGTATAAATACTGGGGGTGCGTCAACCCGTGAGGCCGTTGTCTTCTAACACAAACACATTATGGAAACAGTGACGAAAATACCTAGGGATATACAACGAATTATAGCAATCGGCGAGAGTGTCTTGGCGACGACAATATGGGCCTCGTCATTTGTTTTTGTGAAGATAGGCCTAGAGTACATGGGGCCGCTAACCATAGCTGGGTTTCGATACTTTCTGGCTTTCTTGGTTTTGCTTCCATTTCTAATTCGCAAAGGTACGATAAGGCAACCTATATCAAGGGGGATTTGGCTTCGTCTGTTCGCAATTGGCATAAGTGCGTATACCGTGGGAAATGGTGCGCTTTTTTGGGGGCTAAAGTATTTACCAGCAACAACCGTTTCTTTTTTGATGAGTTTATCACCCCTACTAATTTTGATTGGGGGAGCTGTTTGGCTCAAAGAGATACCAACAAGATGGCAAGTGTTTGGGATCGTCGTGTCTTTATTGGGTAGCGTGTTATTTTTCTCGTCGGGATTAAAATCTGGCGAACCAGTGGGAATCGTTATCGTAATTGTTGGGTTAATCGGGTTTATGCTATTTGGTATTTTGGGGCGCGAGATCGCCAAAGTGAAACAACTTGACACGATAACACTAACAACTATTCCACTTGCTGTTGGAGGTGGCTTTTTATTGCTGATAGCATTTCCCCTTGAAGGAATGCCCCTGTTATCTGCAAAACCTGTTGGGATTGTACTCTGGCTGGCAATTATAAATACGGCTTTAGCCTATGTTCTCTACAATCACTCGTTACAGATATTAACAGCACTTGAGATGAACGCGATGCTTAATCTTGCTCCTCTGGGAACGGCGTTGTTGGCATGGTGGCTTCTTGGCGAAAGATTAGGTTTCGTGCAAATAATTGGTATGGTAGTAATGATAATTGGTGTAATATTCGTACAGCGTACACACAATAATCAAAGTGAAAAAGCGACCTAGCCCCGCTCCACCCGACCGATAGGATAGGACGGACAGCCGGAAAAGAACCTGCGCTAATTACGGATGAAGAAGCGTATACAATTTCTTTGTTGATCATGGGTTTCAGCCCGAATCTGACATCCTGATTAGACTAGCGTAAGCTTACATATCACGGGGAAATGGTCCGACCCGGCTGGATACTTATGATAGATCCGCTCACCATCGGGCATTTGTAAGCCCTGGCTTCCAGATTGATCTCATTAATGACTCCACACCACTTGCCATTAGCTTCATTTCGCTGGCATCAAACCCAGGACCATCATTGATGTCTCCGCAGACAGTCAATGGAATGTCTTTGGTGACTGTTCTAAGGGGTCATGGAAAATACGGGAAAAGGCGGAATCGGGCTTGTAGTGCCATCTCTTAGCGTATATTTCTGCGCGAATATGCACAGTACCCTCATCAGTAATTAAATATCATAAACACCTCTGTGCTATACTTTTGTTTGAATTTATCGAATAAACAATTGAGACTTTATTGAAAAATGACAATGGACCAAAAAATCGGAGTACTTCTAATAAATATAGGTACACCGGATGCCCCAACTGAAAGGGCAGTTACTGATTTTCTGTCTGAATTTCTGAGAGACCCCTACGTGGTCGATTATCCGGCCTGGTTGTGGAAACCAATCCTGGAAAGAATCATCCTGCGAACTCGCCCCAAAAAATCTGCCCGTAACTACGCTCAGATCTGGAAAGAATCCGGTTCCCCGTTGTTATATATCGCCCGGTCAATTGCCTTAAAGTTGGACCAGTTAAACCCTGATTGGCAGATATCAATCGGGATGCGGTATGGAAATCCTTCCATTAAAAATGGGTTGAATGAACTCGGGGAAAAAGGTACAACTCATCTTGTTATCCTTCCGCTCTTTCCACAATACAGCTCCACCACCAGCCGGACCGCAATCCGGCAGGCAAAAAATCAAATCGCAGCTGGCTTTGGCTTCCAGTCAATCACAATAGTCGAGGATTATCACGATCACCCTGCTTACATTTCTGCCCTGGCAGAATCAATTCAAAAAGCCTGGTCTCTAACCGGGAAACCTGAAAAAACACTTTTCTCTTATCACGGAATACCAAAACGGCTTGTAACAACAAAGGGCGAACCTTATCAGACTCAATGCTACGCCACATCCAGCTTAACATCACAGAAAGCAGGTCTGAAAGCTGGGGAGACCGCTGTCTCATTCCAGTCCCGTTTTGGGCCAGAACCCTGGTTAGTACCTTATACAGATAAAACATTAAAAACATTAGGCGCTGAAGGATGCAAAAATCTCCACGTGTTATGCCCTGGGTTTGCTGCGGATTGTTTGGAAACACTGGAAGAAATCACTATTCAGGGCAAGGAAATCTTTACCCAGGCAGGTGGGGGCGAATTTCACTACATCCCGGCACTCAATGACAGCGATCCTCATATCCAGGCTTTAGCTGAGATTATCAAAGATGCACTTGGAAAAGATAAACAAAAAAGGTGAAATCCCATTCCTTTCACCCTTTTTCATCACCCTCCCCAAGTAAACTTATGCCTTGTTAGCAACAGTTTCTTGCACTGATTGCGAAACACCGATGTCAAAATTTGTTGTAATACCTAAATCCACAACCAATAAAACCTCAATTGGGAGCTGGCCGGTTTAAGACAAAAAGGCATTGCCTTAAACGAACACAATCAAGTCAATAACCACCTCATCCAACATTTGTTTGGATTAAGAACATCAAAATCCTGTTTGCCAGACATACCAAAATATATATAGGAAGAATATCAAGGGCTGATTGGCTTTTGACAATAACATTTATAGAACCCAAGTACGAATTCTATTCCAAATATTCCGTTGTCTTCCTGAATTTTATCCCCTGGCAATAGCTTGAAATGCTGAATCCACAGCGCCGATGGTCTTGTCAATGATTTTTTGATCATGGGCTGTTGACATGAAACCAGCTTCAAATTGCGATGGTGCCAGGTAGATCCCTGCTTCTAACATCTTATGGAAATACTTTCCAAAGCGCTCAGTGTCACATGTTTTTACCGTTGGCCAATCTTTGATCTCATTTTCGGTAAAGAATGTTGAGAACATTGTCCCAACTGCAGTCTGCTGGATTGGGATACCCGATTTCTGTGCAGCTTGACCCACACCTTGAACCAAAACAGCAACCGCTGATTCTAATTTTTCCCACAAAGCTGGTTGCTTTAAAACCTCAAGAGTTGTAATCCCGGCAGTCATTGCCAGGGGATTCCCTGATAAGGTTCCAGCCTGATAGACAGATCCAGATGGTGCGACCTGAACCATAATATCTTTACGACCACCGTACGCCCCAACCGGAAGTCCACCGCCGATCACTTTGCCGAGGGTCGTCAAGTCTGGTTTTATATCATAAAGTGTCTGAGCGCCGCCAGGATGAACTCGGAACCCTGTCATCACTTCATCGAAGATCAGTAAGCTTTCATTTTGTTGTGTGACCGAGCGCAGCCCTTCCAGGAAACCCTCTACCGGAGGAACCACACCCATATTGCCTGCTACTGGTTCAATAATTACAGCCGCGATCTCGTCCGGGAACTGATTGAACAATGATTCAACCGTGTCTAAATTATTGTATCGTGCTACCAGAGTGTCTTGGACTGTCGCTGGAGGTACACCGGGTGAGTCCGGTAACCCTAATGTCGCCACCCCAGACCCAGCCTGTACCAGCAGCATGTCCGCGTGGCCGTGGTAACAACCTTCAAACTTGATAATTTTGTTGCGTTTGGTAAAGGCTCGTGCCAATCTGAGAGCGCTCATCGTTGCCTCTGTGCCAGAGTTAACAAACCGAAGCATTTCTATATTGGGCATAAAGGACTGCACTAATTCTGCCAGCCGGATTTCCAACGGGCTGGGTGCACCGTAGCTGGTACCGCGTTTCAGAGCATTCTCTAAAGCAGTAACCACTTCCTCATGAGCATGTCCTAACACTAACGGTCCCCAGGACAATACATAATCTATATAGCGGTTACCATCAACATCAATCAGGTAAGGACCTTGGCCGTGATCGATGAACAGCGGCTGCCCACCCACCGCCCGGAATGCCCGAACCGGAGAACTTACGCCGCCAGGTAGAATTTCTTTTGCTCTATCAAATAACTGAATTGATTTATCGATTCCCATTTATCCCCTCACTTTCTCACTTGAATCAGCTTTTCTGCTGCTATGATTCCAGAGTTGATGCAATCTGGCAGACCAATACCATGATAGCCGTTACCAGCCAGCACTAAATTAGCATATTCTTTCATAATCGCTTCGATCCGTTCCAACCGTTCTGGGTGGCCCAGGTTATATTGCGGCATTGCCTTCTCCCAACGAAAAACCCAACTTCGTTCAGGTTCAATTTCAATTCCCATTGTTTGAAGAACCTCATCTTTTGCCATCTTGATCAAAACAGCTTCATCTTCAGGTAATCGCTCTGCATCTTGAATCCGGCCAACAAACACTCTCAATAGCGTATAATCTTCAGGTGCCCGCCCCTCCCATTTGATCGATGTCCAAGTACAGGCCAACGCTTTGCTGTCTTCATTTTGCGGGATGATATAACCGTACCCTTCTAGGACTGGCAAGTCTTTCTTCTGATATGCTAGAGTGACAGTTGCAGTGGTGACGTATTCAACCTGCTCCAATTCTTTCGCTAAGTCGGGTAAAATATCAGACAACAATTCAGCAGCAGCATAGGCAGGGGCAGCCATTACAATAGCATCTGCTGGCATTGAACTGCCATCGTGTTTGTATACAGTAAAGCCGGCGCCGGATTTTTCGATCCGCACAACAGGCGTATTTAATATTAGTTGAACTCCACGGCTGTTGAGAGAATCAACCAAAGCGTCCACGATAATAGACAAACCGCGTTTATGGGTTTCAAAAATGCTGTGAGATTTTGGAGCTTTGCTGCCATTGGCTCGTTTCTTTGCCAGCACAGCGCGTTTTAGTTTCAGCGCGAGAGCGCCTTTTATTATTCCCCCATATTCCAATTCCATTTCTCGTAAGATTGGAAACGTAGATTGCAAACTCAAACGGTCACCATCTCCAGCATAGATCCCGCTAAGTAAAGGCCCAATTAAATTATCATAAGTAGCTCTTCCCAACCGCCGTGATATGAACCCCGCCAGGCTTTCATCCTCATTAGCCCGGTTTGGAGGGATGATGAAATCAAAACCCATCCTGGCTTTCTGGGGAAGGCTGAGCAGCTTGGTTTTCAACAGAGGGCCAAATTCTGTAGGGATCGTCATGGTCAATCCGGTCGGGATTGAGGTGAGTTCGCCTCTATGCAAAATAAAGGTTTCAGTGTGCTCCTGGCTAGTGCCGTGCAATTTTTTATCTAATCCCAATTCTCTACACAAAGCCCTCATCCATGGTTTGGTGACCAGGTAGGCATCTGGCCCGCCTTCAATCACAAAACCATCTTCAATAACAGTTTTAATCTTTCCGCCCCAATAATCTGCTGTTTCCAGCAAGGTTATGTTGGTCGGTTTCTTGCTTACTTGTGCTTTTATCTCAAGATAATGGGCGGCTGCTAATCCGGCAATACCACCACCGATAATGACAATATTCATTTTGCCGTCCAATCATGAACCATCTCCACGACGGTTTTGACTTGATCTGGGTTTGTATGTTGAGAGATCCCGTGCCCAAGGTTGAAAATGTGCCCTGGTCTTCCATCTGCTCGATCTAACACATCTTTAACTTTCTCCTCCAACACATCCCGGGGAGCAAATAGTGCCATCGGGTCAAGGTTGCCTTGTACGGCCACATCCTCACCCAGTAGCTTCCAGCCTTCATCTAATGGGATACGCCAATCTAATCCGATCACATCGCTTCCAGCTTCTTTCATCAGCGGCAGCAAGGTGGATGTATTGGTACCAAAATGGATCACAGGCACATCTTTCGCTTTCGCTGCCTGGATCATTTTTTGTGAATAGGGCAGCACGTATTGCTGATAATCACTCGGGCAGAGTACTCCCACCCAGGAATCAAAGACTTGCACAGCCTGCGCGCCGGCATCAATCTGGGAAACCAGGTAATCGGTCAGGGTGTCTGTTACCAAGCTTATGAACTCTCCCCAAACTTCTGGGTAAGCATACATCAATGATTTAACATGGTGGTATTCTTTCGACGGACCGCCCTCAATAATATAAGAAGCTACCGTAAATGGAGCGCCAGAAAACCCGATCAAAGCAACCTCATCAGAGAGTTCTTCGCGCAATATTTTAATTGCTTCCATCACATGGCCTAGATCAGTTACTGCATTTATCTTCTGGATTCGCCTCAGGTCTTCCTCAGTACGAAACGGATTATCAATTCTAGGACCTTCACCCTTTACAAACCTAAGGTTGAAGCCCATCGGCACCACAGGCAGCAGGATATCAGCAAAAAGGATCGCAGCGTCAACGCCATGAGCCTCTACCGGCTGCAGGGTAACTTCAGCCGCGATCTCTGGACGTTCGACCATTTCCAATAAAGTGAATTTTTTCCGGATTGCCCGGTACTCAGTCATATAACGACCTGCCTGGCGCATAAACCAGACGGGCGTGGTATCAACGGGTAAACGATGACAGGCGCGTAAAAAACGGGATTGAATTTCTTTCATAAATGTTTACTTACAACCTCCGTTCAGCAGCCGGTGTATAAACACATGCCGGATCCGTTTCCAAATAATCTCCGGTCAAGCCGTAAGCACGTCCCCGCTGTCCCCCGCAGATATCTCTGTATTCACAAATACCACATTTCCCTTTGAGCTTGTTCGGATCGCGCAAATCAGTGAAAATGGGATGGTTGCGGTAAACATCCACCACATCATCATTCCGTACATATCCGGCAGTCAAAGGAAGAAATCCGGATGGCTGGATCTCTCCAATATGGGAAATAAACAAGAATCCATTGCCATCATTAACCCCTTTGCGAGGTCGATTCAACCCATCGTCGTACTGGAACCCGGCTCCCTGAAATGTGATTTTTTCATCTTTGCCAACTTCAGCTTTTTTACGCTCAATCGCCACTCGCCGGTACATAGGCGCGGCAGTTCCTTTAATATCGAAAGGAGCGTCTTTCGATAGATCATAGAGCCAATTGAACACTTCCTCATGTCGTTCCGCCGATATCATGTAATTCGCCTGAGCACGTCCGGTAGGGACCAAAAAAAACACCGACCACTGCACTGCCCCAACTTCCTCAATGAAAGGAACCATCTCTGGCAATAAGTCAACATTGAATTTGGTAACTGTCGTATTGACTTGAACGCTCAGCCCGGCTTCATGCGCCCGGTGCAAGATATCCATCGTCCTTTGCCAGGAACCTTCCACCTTGCGAAACTCATCATGCACTTCAGGTCCTGGCGCATCCAGACTTAGGGCAATCCGGCGAATACCAGCTTCCTTAGCTTGTTTTAATCGGTCCAGGGTCGCTAAAGCTGTTGCAGTTGGGGTCAAAGAACAACGCAGGCCTTTTTCAGTAGCATAAGTGATAATTTCAATCAAGTCCGGGCGCATCATAGGATCACCACCCGTAAAGATCAGAATTGGGCTCCCAAATTCTGTCAGCTGGTCAATTAATTTAAAGGCTTCCTTAGTGGTCAATTCATCTGGATCACGCTGAGGAATTGCGTTTGCCCGGCAGTGTACACAGGCATAAGCACAAGCGCGAGTGACCTCCCAGGCAATTGTGAAGGGAGCCTGGTTAAAGTCAGCAGCCACCATTCGTTTGTCGTGAAACTGCCGTTCAGCAGCAGCATCATGTGTTAATAGAGTTGGTTTTGTCATCTTTTCTCCAATCAAAACATCAGCCATTCAGCCAGCGAGAGGCTTCTTTGGCATGATACGTTAAAATCAAATCGGCTCCAGCGCGCTTGATACTGGTCAGTGTTTCCAGGATCATGCGCTCTTCATCTACCCAACCTTTTTCTGCCGCGGCTTTCAGCATACTGAACTCGCCGCTGACGTTATAAGCCGCTAAAGGAATTTCAGGGTACGCCGCCTTTACTCGATAGATAATGTCTAAATAAGGCAAAGCTGGTTTTACCATCAGAATGTCTGCCCCTTCGGCTACATCAATAGCTGTTTCCTTCAGAGCCTCACGGCTGTTCGCAGGATCCATTTGATGAGATTTTCGATCCCCAAAGCTGGGCGAGGATTCAGCCGCATCTCGAAATGGTCCATAATAAGCTGAAGCATATTTAACCGCGTAAGAAAGAATAGGTAGATTTGTATACCCTTCATTATCCAAAGCAGCCCGAATCATGCTCACCATCCCATCCATCATCCCGCTGGGCGCAACCAAGTCAGCGCCTGCTTGAGCATGAGAAACCGCAACTTTGCCCAATATCTCCAGGGTTGGATCGTTGAGCACATAATCATTTGGAAAAGCAGAAGAAAAATATTCCCCCCGATTTAAAATCCCACAATGCCCGTGATCTGTATATTCACACAGGCAAACATCAGTAATAACGACCAATTCCGGAACTGCAGCCTTGATCTCTTGAATGGCTTGCTGGACGATCCCATCCGGGGCAAAATTTTCTTTTCCAACAGGATCTTTTTCAGCCGGTATCCCAAACAAAATTACAGCTGGAATCCCCAGACGAGCAATATCTATCGCTTCCTTGGCAAGTTTATCTACAGACCATTGGTAGTTCCCCGGCATAGAACTAATTTCATTCTGTATATCTCTTCCATGCCTCATGAATAAAGGATAAACAAAATCTGTTGGAGCCAACTCCGTTTCTCGGACCATTACCCGTAATTTTTCGCTGCCCCTTAAACGTCTAGCTCTTGAAATTGGAAACGCAGGTAGATTACTATTACCCATTCACGGTCTCCTTAAAAAATAATCTTTGATTGCTTTTAATAATCCTTCTATTGTATATTCCCCAGGTATTATCTTAACTTGATATCCCTTCTTTTCCGCGGCTTTTGCAGTAGTGGGTCCAATGCAGGCAACGATAGGTTCACCAGGCAGGCTCAAGGGATCCAATCCCTCAGAAATGATTATCTGAAAAAAATTCTCAACTGAAGATGGGCTGGTAAACGTGAGTAAATCTACTCCCTTTATCACGGCCTCCATGCTTTGTTCGTCGGGTTTGGCGGGGATTGTGCGGTAGGCACAAATGTCATCGGCTATCCCTCCTCCCGCTCTGATTGCCTCAGGTAAATCAGGACGTGCAATATCAGCCCGAGCCAGCAGCACGTTTAATCCCTCCAAATCACCCAGACCTGGCAATATCCCTTCAGCAACGTATTCATCAGGCACAAAATTAGCTTGGTATCCTTTTTCTTTTAATGCCGCGGCTGTTTTTGGTCCTATGCAGGCAATTTTGAGCATTTTAGGTAAACTTTGGATATTTAATGCATCGAAGCGTTCCCAAATTGCTGCCACTCCATTTACGCTGGTAAGCACCAACCAATCGTATTGATCTATTCGTTTCAATGCATCATCTAGTTCTTGTGGATCCGCTAGCGGGGATATTTCGATCACAGGCAGACAAATCGGGTTGGCTCCTAAATTAACCAGTATTTCAGCAAAACTTTGGCTCTGTGCTTCAGGCCTGGTAACCACCACGTTCATTCCAGATAAACTAGCCACGTAGCATTTCTCCTGCTCCTTGTGTTAATGCCTTTTGTGCTAACTGTTTACCCAGGACTTGCGGATCTTCTCCCTGGCCGCTTACTTTTATAACCCGTGTTCCATCTGTCTCGGCCACCAATCCCTGCATTACGATCACATCTTCTTTTATCTCTGCGTATGCACCAACAGGGATCGAGCATCCTCCTCCCAACGCCAATAGAAAGGCTCTTTCAGCACGAACTGATTTGGTTGTATCGATATCGCTGATTTTCTTTAATATTGCTAAGGTAGTTTTATCATCCGCTCTGCATTGGATTCCAAGCGCCCCCTGTCCCGGTGCGGGAAGCATTATGGATAATGGCAGCCAGGTCGCAATATGTTTATCCAGCCCCAATCTAGTGATTCCAGCTCCAGCCATAACTGCCGCATCATATTGCCCTTCTTCCACTTTACGAATACGGGTATCTACATTGCCGCGAATTGACTCAATCTTCAAATCTGGTCGGTGACACAGAACCTGAGCCTGCCTCCGTAAACTTGAAGTCCCTATTACAGCGCCTGAAGGAAGATCCTCCAGCGAACAGGATTGGGGGCAAACCAACACATCTCTTGAATCCTCTCGAGTGGGGATTGCGCCAACGGTCAACCCAGCCGTATCTTCCACAGGAAGATCTTTCAAAGAGTGAACGGCCGCATCCACATGGCCGAACAATAATACAGCCTCCAATTCTTGGGTAAATAAACCTCTACCACCAATTTCCGGCAAGGGCTTATCCAGCTCTTTATCTCCCCTGGTAGTGATCACAATTTCTTCACAAACCAAATCTGGCACAGTTTGCTGCAGTAACTGGATTACATAATTTGTTTGCCAGCGCGCAAGCTTTGATGGCCGGGTAGCAAAAACAATCTTAGTCATTTCTAATTGCCCTGTCCCGGTCTTCCAATCCATTCAAGCCAAATAATTTACTGGCAGCACTGGCATATTTTTCCCCATTTGGACCATTAGCTTCTTCACGCAAAAAAACAGTTGGCCCATGCAGGATTTTTTGTACTATCGAGTGAGTTAAAGCTTTTATCTGCTCCCTATCTTCCGGGTTCAAGCTCTCCAATTTCCGCAATGTCTTGTCCAATTCTTTTTGCCGTATTGCATCAGCATGTTGTCTCATTTCAACAATGATCGGGACAATATTTAGGGTGCCAAAATACTCTTTGAATGCTTGGTATTCATCATCGATGATTTTTTCTACTTTGGGGATTTCACCTTCACGATTCCCGATAGCTTCTTCTACACCACAATTTAGATCATCAATATCATATAAATTAACGTTTTCTACCACATTGACGTTTGAAGCGACATCACGAGGAACAGCAATGTCGATAATTACCATTGGACGATCTTGCCGGGATTCCATGGCTTTTCCAATCATCTTACGATGAATGATTGTATGAGGTGCGCTGGTAGAAGAGATCAAGATATCGGTCGTTTCCAAAGCCCCTGATAAATCTTGCAGCGTTCCAGCTTTACCATTCCATTTTTCGGCCAGGCTGCAGGCACTGCTAATGGTCCGGCTGATGACACCGAACTGATTTGCGCCTCGTATCTTCAAGGCTTCCACCGCCAGCTCGGCCATTTCTCCAGCGCCCAACAGAGTTATTTGAGCCCGGGCAAGGTCACCGACTACTTGCTCTGCCATACGTGCCGCCAGAGATGGGACCGAAACTGCGTCTTTGCTGATATCGGTTTCAGTTCGAACCCGTTTTCCAGCCCGAATCGCACTCTGGAACAGTTTTGACAATACCTTTCCACAAGCGTTGATCCCCAAACTAATCTCATAAGCATCCGTCACCTGCCCTAATATTTGGGGTTCACCCAACACCATTGAATCCAGCCCCGCCGCCACTCGCATTAAATGACTGATAACCTGCTCATCCACGAAACGGTAGAAGAGCCCTTCTACAGGCTCATATTGAATTTTTCGATATTGGATGAGTGCTTGCTCTATGTCAGTAAAAATGGGTTGATCGGCTAAAGCATATATTTCTACCCTATTGCAGGTTGATAAAACTACCAACTCACTCAGTAAACCTGCGGTGACCTTCTGCAGCAGGTTCCAAAACTCCTCAATTTGAGAGACCTCAAAAGCCAATTTCTCTCTGACATCAACGTCGGCGGTGCGATGGTTTATACCTAAGCAATGTAGTCGCATATTCGTTCGTTATCTAATTTTATTTTTGTATTACATCTTCCATCTACGTGTACTGTCTATTACACATGTTTGTATTTTCCACAAAACTCATTTACCCCTTGTAAACTAAGTTTTGTAGATATCCTTAGATTTATTCACTATAGGGGACAGTTGACAGTGAATCTCAGGGCACAATACCTAAATGTAGGAAACCAATAATTTTGTTATTAATCCTTATCTACCGAGATTAATTATTTAATGAAGAAATTTTCCCTTTAGCGAAAGCGAAATGAACCATCAATTCTATTTACATGTTGTACATCTTAGGCGCTTTTAACTCCAAAACGTCAAATCAAACTTAGGTCTTATCCTAATAATGGGGAAACTACAGAGGCCCCTGTTTGGAAAGATTCAAGTATTGTCATTAAAACGACATCCAGAAAATGATTGACACGTTGGTAAAGTTTCCAGGTATCTTCTCCAGAATCTTTCACGACAATACCTGCCTCACAAAGCGAATCCACGATGGAATGTCGAATCATAACAAATGTTTGGACGGTTTGGGTAATTGATAGGCCTGATTGATAACAAAGCTGTCCGTAACCTTCGGCCAGCTTTTTACCTTGTTTCAAAAATTGCTTAGCCTCATCATTCCGGCTGGTATACTGCATCAACGTTCCTATCAATTTCCTTCCATGGCTGGCCATTAGGCGCTGATTCTCTTTGGAAATCTGTCCATACCACGGTTCTTCTCGCATGTTGAGCTGTTTTATCTCATGGATAATATCCGGTTTTGCAGTCTCACTACTTAATAGTATGAGCTTTGCGTCCTCTTCTTTTTGGGATCGATGCAAAAAATTATCCAAATCGGATTTCTTAAAACGCCTCCGCCCGCCCGGAGTCTTGAAGAAGGAGATCTCACCAGAATCTGACCAGCGCCTTAGGGTAGTAAAGTGGACCCCAAGATACTCTGCAGCCTCGCTAAGTCGCATCCATTCCCAATGGTCATTGATGATTTTATTGCTCATACCTGCTCTTTTTTCTATGTTTTCCTATGTTTTATGTACTGTTTCGCAGTATAGCATTATCACACTAAATGTCAAGGTGGCGCAATGTACACTTTAAAATGTCACACCTGGATTTCGAGAGGAGGTCGCATTCCCAAAGAAATATGCGACCTTACATAATGATAATACCGCAACCAGTCTTCAATATTGCGAGTTAATCTTGAGATATCCGACTCCTGATATTTTATCCATCCCAGACACTCTTTTCGCAAGTTTCGGTTGAAGCTCTCAATGTAGCTTTGTTCATTTTTCTTGTACGGCCGCGCAACCCGATGAAGGTTACAGTACCTGGAAACATCTGTCTCAAACTCCTTTTTGAATTCTTTGCCTCCATCCGTTTGAATAATCTCAACAAAACTATCAAACCGCCTGGGCATGCTGTGATGTAAAAAAGCTTGACCATCAACAGCTTCAAGGGATGGCCGCAGCAAAACATCACTCTCTCTAGTGAAAATATCTATGGCTGTAAAGGCAAAAACACCTCCAAAATCCACTGTGTCCATCTGAATCACCTCTCTGGGGGCTTTTGCGGAGGGTACAGGACCTCTTTTTTGGTTCTTCTGCCATTTAGAGCGCATCTGATATTTTTCCTTGAGCACTTTATAAATCGTTGTGACACTGACTCTGACGCCATAGTCCTTTTCAAGAAAATATTGGGTCTTTTGCCCACAACAATGATGGTGTTTTTTTCGTATCTCCCAGATCCGGCGTTTTAGTATAGCGTCAGTTTTCCGTTTCTTGCGTGCTTGTTGATATTCTGTCAGGAAGTTGTCCAGGCTTCCATGTCTTTCGATCCCTTGTGCCCAGCGGATCACAGTGCGTCGTGATACACCTATGTGATTTGCGATGTGTGTCTTTGAAACTTTCTGTTCTAACAGCTCATGGGCCAGGATAATCTTTGTCATTTGTCTCATCTCCATAGTCTCTCATGGAGTGTGACATATTAAACTTTAAAAATCCGACAACTTGACAAATTCATCCCACGACTAGAAACACTCCCCACCGGACTTGTAATGTCTGAATTCGGTCGGAAGGGCATTTCTAACATATTTGTAATTTAGTTTGATTGTTATTTGGAATACCTTTTGTATACTATCATGTGAGAGTTATGAGACCTATTTAATCAAAGTGATTTATCGCAACCGGATCACATCTCCTCTGATCCGGTTAAATCCATATAATTTTTTAGCAGGAGCTTAGGTTTTGCAATGAAAACAAATCTAAAAATCCTTTATATCGAAGAGAATCAGAAAGATCAAAAAAAATTAGTGAATTTTGTTGCCAGTGAGAATTTGCCTTATGAATTCACAGTAGTGAGTACTGTGCCTGACGCAAGAGAAGCTCTTGGTTCATCGAATTTCGATTTAGTTTTGTGTGAATGTCAAATAGGGAAATTCACAGCTTTTGACCTAATTGAAGAATTGGAGGATATTCCATATATCTTTCTGACCAGGCAGGGAAGCGAATTAATCGCTGTCCAGGCGTTAAAGGCTGGGGCAGCAGATTATTTAATTAAGGATCCGGAGGATGAATACTTATTTGGATTGTCTACTGTAATAGAAAAAGCAATTCAGAAAAAGGACCAGGAAAAGGAAGCCCGGCTATACCAACAACAGTTGGAGGAGATTGTTGCTGAACGAACTCATGTGTTACTTGAATCTAATCAGCGCCTAGCAGAAGAGACTTCACTCCGAGCACAAGCACTAGAAGAACTAAGCGAGAGCAGGGAGATCTACCGCAGATTTTTCCAAACCTCACGGGATGCTGTATTTATTTCTTCTGAGGATGGACGCTGGATCGATATGAACGAGTCCGCGATTGAGCTCTTTGGATATCAGCAGAGGGAGGATATCTGGAGCGATAGTATATTGGATCTCTACTGGGAACCGGAAGCCCGGAAAAAGTACACAAAAACAATCAAGGATAAAGGATTTGCCAAGGATTATCCTATTAAATTCAGAAAAAAAGATGGCAGCAGTTTTGATACTTTGATCTCAGCGATCCCTTATGAAATAGGGGGAAAAATTATTGGATACCAGGGATTCATCCGCGATATTTCTGAAGAATTGCGAGCAGAAGACGAACGACAACAGTTATTAAAACAGCAGAATGTGATCAATGACCTCTCCATAGAAATGGGGACAATCCTGACACTTGACAATATCTATCAGAGTATCGCTGCTCATGTCAAAGACCTATTTGATCCAGAAGTATTAAATCTCTTAAAATTTGACCTGCAGCAGGAGTGCGCCCAGGTAGAGTTTGTGTGGGAATCTGACCCCGGTAATAAGCCTGGGGAACTATTCCAGGCCAGGTTTGAGAATATTAACCAGAGTATACAAAACCAGATAATCCGATCCAGAAAACCGCTTTATATTCCTGATTTCTGGCTTTATCATCAGGATAATGATTTAGAGCTGGCGGTAAAGAATAATGGTGGTGGAGTATCCGGATTGGATAAAGACGACAGCCAGTTTGCCTGTTCAATGCTTCTTGCGCCAGTAATCGTAGAAGATCAAGCGATCGGTGTATTACAGCTTCTCAAGCAAGAAACGGACGCCTATAGCCAGGAGGATTTAGCCGTACTCACAAGAATCGCCAATGTGGTCGCGATCGGATTGCAGAAAGCATACCTATACAAGGCATCAGATAAACTTGTTGAAAAACTATCAACATTACAACGAATTGAACAGGCTATCTTAGAGAATTTATCCTTGCCAACTACGCTAGATGTTTTAGTGGATCAGCTGGTAAAAGAATTGGGTGTGGATGCGGTAGATATTTTGTACTTTCACCCAGCCTTAAAAACATTAAAATTCATCGCTCAAACCGGGTTTCGTCAGAATATATTACAGCATACAGATCTGGAGCTAGGGGAGGGGCATGCAGGAGCCGCTGCGCAGTCGCGCAGCACGATCCATATTCCAGATCTCACCGAAGAACCTATGGAATTAACCAGATCGCTGGAATTTGCAGCTGAGCAGTTTATATCATATTTTGGTGTTCCATTACTTGCCAAAGGAAAATTAGTTGGTGTGCTGGAAATTTTTCATCGAAGTCCACTTAATCCAGACCAGGAGTGGTTAGAACTCTTAGAGATGGTGGCAGGATTAGCTGCAATCGCTATTGATCTTCAAAATCTGCATAACGATCTTGAACGATCACAAACTGAGATTACAAGGGCGTTTGATGCGATCATTGAAGGTTGGGCGCAAGCCTTGGAATTACGGGGAATTGAGCCAGAAGGGCATTGGATCAGGGTGGAAGACCTGACTCTGCGTTTAGCCCGGAAACTCGAGTTGAACAAAGACACAATTCCTGATATCCGAAGAGGAGCTCTTCTTCATGATATCGGAAAAATGGGTATTCCTGATCAGGTGCTGCATAAAGGCACAAGCCTGACAAAAGATGAATGGAAAATGATTGGACGACATCCGATTGATGCCTATGAGTTACTTAAATCGGTTGACATGCTTCACTCCGCCCTGGATATTCCCCTCTATCATCATGAACGCTGGGATGGCGAGGGTTACCCGTATGGATTGTCGGGAGAAAAAATTCCTCTACCTGCTAGAATCTTTGCGATTGTGGATGTATGGGATGCATTATTAACAGATCGATCTTATCGAAAAGCTTGGCCGAAAGAGAAGGCGCTGGCTCATATTAAGAAGCAGTCAGGAAAACACTTTGATCCTCAGGTAGTAAAAGCATTTTTGGAAATCATCGATTCAGACCTAGTACCAGACCAGGAGCAGGATTCAAAATCAGTGAGCGAAGATGTCTTGGATGGTCATATCGAAGCGGACCCGGTATGACGCCGACAGTATTAAGCCGGGGATCAAGCCAACCTGGTGGCGGACTTAGACGAGGTTGGCTTATTTTAGGTGTTCTATTCCGGTTTTACAGAAATACTTTACGCTGATGAGAAGCAGAAAGCCTAGTTCATGCCGATCCTGGCCCACCACAGCCTGGCCATGAAAGCCTGGGAGAAAACCAAAGATCAATTACACCAATGAGGATGATAACGATAAAAATCAATTATCCATTATGATTCGGGAACTAGCGCAGACTTCAGATTAGCTGCAACTCCTTGAGTCGTTGCCGGGCATCGGCGACATCCTGGCTATTGTGATCGGACAGGAGATTGGCTCGATCGAACGCTTTCCCAGCACCGGGAATTTTGCCAATTATGCTGGTACAGTACCGACGATCAATGGGTATCTCCCATTTTCGCGCGTAAATATCCGCTAAGGATCGAGGGGGAGAGCTGTTATTT
>CAZHHT010000041.1:0-23631 GCA_964532455.1 uncultured Anaerolineales bacterium | reverse complement strand
CGAGATCGGTTACATGCTGGAACACGGCGGCGGTGCGATCGTCAACACATCATCCATCGCCGGGTTAGCGGGATCTGAAAACCTCGCGCCGTATACAGCCAGCAAACATGGGGTAACAGGGCTGACACGCTGTGCGGCGATTGAGTACGCCAAACAAGGAATCCGGGTTAATTCCGTCCATCCAGGCGCAATCCGAACCCCGATGATTAAGCGAATAGAGGAAGAAATGCCGGAAATGTTTGCATCCATTGCGAATATGCACCCGGTCGGTCGGATTGGTGAACCCAATGAAATCGGGGAGGTGGTGGCTTGGCTCTGTTCCGATGAAGCTTCATTCGTCACCGGGCACACCATGGTTATTGATGGAGGCACGATGGCAGGATTTTAGCCTGGAATATGGCAGGAACAGGGGCTGTTGAGCGGATTTAATTTAACGAACAGCCCTTGTTTTCTAATCTGAGATCTTAAAACCTCTGTCCTCACCAGGTATCTGCTGGATTGGGGGTTATGTATATGTTCCTAATTCTTACTATTTTACGTTTATTAGTCAAATAATTAGATATATCACTTCGTCTGTGACATCGAAATCAGGACACAATGGCCAATGTGATTCTACAGCTAGATGTAACGGGAATTTACGTAAGTGTGATTCAATTGTAAAAAATACCAAATAAAAATCAAAAAGATCCCAATCGGAAAAAGCCGTTTGGGGTTTTTTGTCGAGCCGCCAAACCAGTTGTATTGGTAGGTATTTTAAGGTTAATTTCTGGTGCAATTGTGGTGCAAATAGGGTGGAACGGTTACCAACCCAAGGCTTGTACGTTGGATGTAATTGTTTCCCATTTTCCATGTTATCAGGTCACGAGATGGCCTTTTCTATCAGCGACAGTGATAGTCGCCTCCGTGCCTGAGTTGAATTGCAGATAATCCGCTTCGATTCCATCGCTGAAAATGACGCCGTTCTCCGGCATCTGCGAGGTGAGAATCAGGGGTTGGTCCTGGGTCACTTTGCCAAAGGTGATCTCCGCCCCTGAGGTCTTGCTTGGCCATGGTTCGCGCACCGAGAAATGCAGGTAGTTAGCATCCCAGGAGATGGCCTTTCTTTCGCTGGTTTTCAGGTCTAGCCCCGACAGAGCTGAAGCAATCCCTGTTGCTCCTGCAAAGATGCTCCGCAGCCAGCCGGTTGACCCAAGGCCTGTTGAGACGATGATACCGCTGGAAGAATGATATTCTGCTTTATTGCCTATCTGGATCAAATAACGGGCTGATGTATGAGAGCGCGGACCAATGAACAAGTCGTTCACTGCCAACAGTATTTGGCCGGTGTTGAGTTTGGCTTGTGCCATTGACACCTCAGCTACTGGTCGCTTCCGTGCAAAAACCTCTGGCATAAGAAGGTCCAGCTCTGCCACTGTGAACGGCAACAGGACTCCCTCCCATCTATGGACGTCAGGGTTGACCCCGATGAGCAGTTGCTCGTGTAGGTACTTGAGGACATTTGCTACCAGACCATCTTGCCCAATAGCAACGACAGTATCGTTTGGTCCGAAAATGAAGTTTGGCACAAAAGAGCGATCGATAACCTGGACGCGACCATGCCGAGAAAGCAGATTTTGTGCATCCCGAATAACCCGCTTATATATGCGGTCCTCTATCTGATAATCTGAGAAGTCAGCTCCCAAATGTTCGACGTAGAAGCGTGCCTGATCTTCGTTATTAAAACGAGCAATTAGTTCATCTAGGCGTGTGCCCCTGACTACCATTACGATCTTGTTCTCAGTACGTCGGTCCATCATTCAAGGCTGTCTTTGTGAAGGAGTTCCCGCAACAGCTCTGGAGAAACATTGAGTTGGCCGATCTTGTCGGCGCTTTCCGCAAGTTCCCTGAAAGCTAGGGCAACGAGCTGTCCTGGTTCTAAGCCCACACTGGTGAGGGCTTGGAGCGTTTTCGGGTCAGTCTCAGAAAGTGCCTTCATCATGGCGGCAATGGCATATGCCTTTGAGTCAGCTTCCTCGCGCGCGTTGGCTACAGACAGCGCGACAAGTTCCTTGTTCATTTCCTCTATCGCAATATCGGTGTTGAGTTCGTTTTCCTTAATATTCCGCTCTTGTTCCACAGCTGCATTACGTCGGGCATAGATAGCCTCATCGGCCTCAAGAAGAATCTGTTCCCGGGCCTTCGCTTCCAGGGCACGGGATGTCTCTGGGGTCGGCTTGATAGCAAGGATGGAGAGACTGAGGATCTCAATACCTAGCGCATCGATGTCTTCCGAGGACTGGAGTCCTTCACGCAGCGATGCAACGAGTGTATCCGACTGTCCTAACGCTTCCCTTAGGTGAAGGGACTTCAGTGATGCTCGAGTGAGAACTTGCAGGTGATTGATGAGCCGTTGGGGGAGCTTCTTTGGATCATCGGACGTATATTCTTTCCCATTGGGAGCGAGTGTGAAATTCATTAGCTGAGCCAGCCTTTTTGGATCAGTAACACGGCAGGTCAACTGCCCCTGAACAGTGACCTCTTGAAAATCAGCAGTAACTTCTTCGAAGATGAATGGAACATCCATACTGCCGATAGGGATGAGAACCAGCGATGTGGTCGGAGCAAAGTAGATGAAGGAGAGTCCCACCCCCTGGCGGACAACTTTGCCGCGCTTAAATTGTAGAACATAATCCACAGGTGCAATCTTGATGAAACGGAAACCAAACATTAATCCTCCTTGTCGTTTTATATTTCAAGTGAGCGGTTTGGCCCTGAGTCTGAATTGACTAGCAAACCTTCAATATTATTATGACACGAAAACAGAAAACGATGTGCATACCACCGATATAAAAGCTTCTTCCGGCAAGATGGAAGTATGGCTTGGTTGAGATTGATTCTTTGCTTAAATCTAATTGCTGTTATGAACATTTTCATGTCAGAGCTCGTGTGCTAAACATAACTTAAGGATACTTGTGCTGGCCTAGTCACCGTGTCGGGTGGAGTGGCAGGTAGAATAGGGTTATTCTTCCGTATATTAACAGCAAAAGTTGGAAATAATCCAGCGCATTTGGTATCAAATAAGTCAATTTTTTTACCTTGTTTGGATTATAAAAGTTTAGGAATAAATTAATGATATCAGTTTTTTTTCTGTGAGATCCAAATTATAGATGGTGAAAACCAAGCCGCCAAACCAGTTGATTCTATAGATATTTCCGGGTGAAGTTTTGGTGCAATCCTGGTGCAATTGGCATAGAAAGGATGGATTTTGTGCTTTATATGGACCAATATTGGTCCATTTCATCGAGAGCATGGGCGGAATTTTCCCCTATGGAAAGGATGTTCATCCTTCTCGTCCAATTCGAAGTCAGACGCTCTATCCATTGAGCTACGGGTGCGTGGTTTAACTTATTATACCTTAGGGGTAATATAAGTCAAATTTGAGGCACAAAACATGATTTTTTTGATTAAAGGAGAAATTTCTTAAGGTTGACTGAATCAGGCGTCTGATTTATGGTGAAATTGTGGATGATCCTCAAAGACTTCGTGGAACTGGACCATCCCTTGCTTTTTCCATCGATAAGCTGGTTGGGATGGATCCCGTACTCTGATGAGATATGGGCCACACTTTTTTCTTCTTTCAACAGCTCCAGGAAAATTTGCGCTTTTTGCTTGGCGGTGTAATTTTTGCGCTTCTTCATGCTCTTAGTTTACACCTTAACCCTGCCTTAAAAATTGTCTAAATTTTGAGGTCCATTACACTGTGGAATTCTTTTTTTTTGCGTCATGGATTTTCCTTCTCGTCTAAGTTTATTAGGATAATCCATTTACACAATTTATTCTACACTCTCAAATTCTTCCATTAATCGAACCATTAGATAAGCGACAACTCGTTTTATTGCTGTCATTTCTGTTTTAGTTAAGATCCCATTTACTACCAGGAAGTCATCAAAATCGCTGCCCATGTGTTTTTTGTTCATGTTCGTACGCCTATTGGTCATTCGGTTGAGACTGTTATTAAAACAAATCTGAATGTGTTCCTGTACGGACCAGGACAAGTTCACTCTCGGTCAACTCGTAGATAAGCAGCCAATCCGGCTCAATATGACACTCGCGAGTTCCTTTATATTGACCAGTCAATACGCGATCTCGACATTTGGTTTCCAGTGTTGCCCCTCCGCTATTTTCCTGATTATCCCTTTGAATTCCTCAAACTTTTTGCCACACTATTCCATTTGATTAACCTCTTTCTTATATTCTACCGCTCCGATGGATCGTCCTCACTGGATTCCAAATCTTCAAAAAGATCTTCAACAGTGTTGAAACTTTCTAGATTACTCCGAGATCTGGCAGTTTCTAAGGTTTCCGCAGTAAGGTCATTTGGTATCTTCACGATGAAGGGCAATCCTTGTTGAAGTGCTGCCTGTTGATAGAAAAGGGTTATGGCCTGGGAAGCAGTTAATCCCAGTTTCTTGAAAACCAGCTCTGCCCCTTTCTTAGTTTCCGGGTCAATTCTGACTGAAATTGTAGTTGTTTTTGCCATATTCCTAATTCCTTTGGTTATTATGTATTTTTTATATAAATCCAATATGACACATTGTGTACCAGAGGGATGGTGGTTTTCTCGAATAAGGGATAGCTGATGGCTATTGCTGAAAAATATTTGTGTTGTCCTGGAATTCCTGGGAAATGCAGGAGTTAATACAATTTTGCTTTTAGCCAATCCAGCGCCCCTGGAGTTTTTCGCCAGACAGGGAGATAGGCAGCCGAATAACTGACGGCTTCGCTCTCGTCCCCGAGGATGATTCCGGGAGGGGGTTGATGAGGAATGCGTTTCTGGCCCAAAAGATAGCTTGGAACATGAGGGTTTTGATCCAGCGCTTCCGTCAAAGACTGATCAGATATTTCCGATTGTCCTTGTTCCTGAAACCACCTTAAAGCACTAGTGTAAGTCCATTCGGCAGACCAGTCTTCTTGATGTTCTTTTAGGAGAGCATCCGCTTCTTCGCTGAGATTTAACTCCATCAGTATCAGCAGCAGCAAATAACGGTTTCCCTGGTTGTCCATTGGGTTGAGACGGAGCATCTCCCGGTAATGGACAATCGCCTCATCGATCTGGCCCAGGGTTCGGAGTGTTCCAGCCAACCCTGCGCGAGCCCGCATATAAGGGCGGGTTATCAATAATCCCCAGAAGTCGCCTTCGTTTTCCTGGAAATAGTCTTCACCCAAAGCTTGCTCACCAGCGCTGACACCCTTCCTGTATAAGTCCAATGCTTCTTCGTAAGTGTCAGCCTCTTCTTCCGCCAGCAGCACATAAGCATCAGCGCAATCCGGTGAAATGGAGAGCGCCTGATGTGCCAGGATCAGGCGTTTGGCGGGGTTTTGTTCATCCCAGGCGTTGTACATTAGCTCCTGGGCGTGGTTTTGATCCTGGTCTTCGAATTTGTCTCCAAAAGACAACAACATCCCTTCCATAGCACGGCGATCAAACATTCCGGAGATTCCCCATTCATCAGCCAGGTCAGGTTCCGATCCCCAGTCCAGGGGAGAGCTGGGAAGGTCTTTATGAGATAGTTCTCCGGCAGGATAAGTAATGCCAATCTCCTTTTTGCCTTCATGAGTGAGAATAGGTATAACTCTCTCGACAGGGTAGTAATCACCCAGCTGATCCGGTTTCAAGTGCTCTGCCAGGAAGGGTGGAATGGCCCAAAGAACAGCTTCCAGCAAATGTATATCCTGACGATCCGGCCGTTTCATAATGCCAGCGCTGTTTAGGATCAGCGGGATGGGATAATTTTGTTTATTGATCACCTGCCAGCGGTAGCGCTTGATGTCTTTCAGATCGGCCGGGGGCAAATAGCTGGCATCATCAAAGTACATCACCAGTAGACCATCTCCCGGGAGTTTTTCCCCTACGCTGCTGGCCTGGGAAATAAATACCTCAAAATCCTCCCAGGACTGAAAGATATTCAGGCCGTATTCCATGCCCGCATTACCCAGAATCAAGACGACATAGGTGTGGGGATCTGGGAGTACCTGGATCCCCAGTGTCTGGAAATTATCCAACAGGTTCCAGGGGGCAGCCAGATAAAATTGAGCAGTTGCTTTGAATAAATCACGAATTAAGGGAGGCGTAACTTCTTCTTGCGACAGCAGCCCGGGCAGCGCCTCATCTGCTTTTTCAGATAAATGCAGGGCCATTTCATCCACAACATCATCGATGACATCAGGTTGGGGATGGAATGAGATCTCAATATAAAATGCATCCGCAATAGGTTTGAGGATGGGGAGCAAATCGGCGTCTTCCAGGTAGATACGGGTAGGATGGTGGGGAGGCGCCTGGATCGAGGGGGGAGGTTCTTCCAGCGCCTGCAAAAAAAGATCCAGGATCTCTGCGGGTTCTGGACCTGGTTGTGTGACCGTGACTGCCTGCACTAATCCCAGATCAAGATTGTAAACCCAGATACTGTCGGGCTGGTAAGGTTCTTGGTCAGGAGGGGCAATCCAGAGATCTAATCTGCGAACAGCCAGATACCAGGCTTCTTCCTTTTGGGGGTTAATATTTTTCGATGGTTTATTCATAGGGATACCAGAGCCTCTTCGATTTTCGGGGATGAAGTAAGAGAGCAGGCCATGGTGCCTTATATTGTACTTAAAAAGTCCACGGGTTTAAGAACCGGGAGCAGGAGAGGTTGGTAATCGGAGATGTTTTGTGTGAGCAAACACTCCGCTTTGCTTTGTAGAGCTGAAATCATTTGGACAGCATCCTCAAAGTCCTTGTAATCAAGATTAAGGGCCTGATCAATCGTGCTTTGATTAACTGGGGCAATTTTCAGGAATTGTAATAAATTGGTAATATTGGCACGGGCTTCGGCAGAAGATTTATCTTTCTGGATGAGATAAAAGAGGGTGGTGATGCTGTGCGCGGCGATAAACCCTTCTATCAAGCCTGTCTCAACCGCTGCCAGTAATTGCGCTGATGATTCATAAATAGGTTCTCGTTTTTGTAAAACATCCAAAATGATATTGAGATCAATAAAAACAACAGGTTTAGCTGCCATATTTCTTAACCAGGTGCATTTTATAATCTTCGTTGCCAACTTGCTGGGATAATGTGCCGCTTAACCGGCGGACAATAGGCGCATTCGCGGGCAATTCCTGAGGGGGAATACGACGAAGAAAAGTCTCTACGAGAGAGGTCATCGTCGTGTTTTTCTTTTCTGCGTACTGCCTGAAGTTATCGAGCACATCTTGAGGGATACGTACGGTTAGTTTTGTTTTTTGCATGTCAGCTCTCCTGCCATACATAATAGTGTATTACTGTACGGCTGTCAAGCCTCTATTCTGATGTGTTTGGCTCTGTTCGCTCATTTCTGAGGGCTTGAACCGAAAAGATGTGCGGTATTTACTCACCAATAAAACGCTTCTAAGCGGAATTGTAAATACGGTCAATTTTCTCTAACAGCTCTGCGCAATATAATGGATTTAAATATCTCTATGTTTCCCTCTTCTGCAGGCTGAAATTCACCATCATAATAGGGATTGCCTGGTTTGTGTACCATGCCCTGTAAAATAGGCTGTTGAATATTCTCATAGCCATTTTCATACCCGCTGGTAAGAACCGGGGTATCTGGTGGGAAAGTTCTTAGTATCTCGATCAGCTCGCTTACTGTGTAGTGGAATTTCCGTTCGTCATTCATCATTCTTTCCTTAGATGTAAGGTGTTGTTACTTGTAGATTATCCATTATGTCTTAGATCTATACCAGGGGGATATCAGGGATGATGAATAAATATTTCTTCAATCGCACTGAAGCCCATTAAGTAGAGCCAGTCAAATCTTGGGAGATATTCTGATTTGTTGATAAGTGAATTTGATATCTTCGAGGGGTTATGTCACGATTTCAAGCAAACTCAATCCGTAAACGTTTATTCAGCGCATGAGCTGCGTTCTCTAAAGTTTGCAGAGTGACTGAGCTGCTGGATGGATCTAACAGGCGGTTGAGGGAAGCTCGACTGGTGTTCATGCGTGACGCCATTTCTGTTTTGGTTAAACCCTGTTTGTCCATCAACTTCGTAACCTGGTAAGCGATTACTCGTTTAATCGCGGCTGTTTCAGTATCTGTAAGAATGCCGTGTTCTGCCAAGAAATCGTCAAAGTCACTGCCTATGTGTCTTTTGTTCATTATCTAACCTCTTAAGTCTGCTAATCTCTTTTTCGCAATATCTAAATCTTTTGGTGACAGTTTCTGTGTCTTCTTTATTAAGCCATGAAGTAATACTATTGTAGATCCTTCTACTGTAAAGATGACTCTGGCTATTTTGTTATGTAAGCTTGACCGGACCTCCCAAAGGTCTTTGGATACTTTTCGGGAAATGGGCATTCCAATCGGCCAACCCAATCGGACTGTTTTGATATCTTCACCGATCGTTTTCTTTTCCTCTTGCGAAAATGACAACAGCCACTCTCTTACAGGCTCATTACCAGCGTCGGTTTTGTAGAATTTCACCTGGAAGCGAGGGATATTGGTCACAACGGGAGCGTATCAAAAATGATACGTTATGTCAAGGGATAATATCGGAATATCCCGTATTGAAATAATCCCTGGCTCATTGTTCAAGGTCGCTAACCACTGGTTGATTGATGGTTTGATAGTTGTGGTTATATGAACTGGCATTGATGAAAGTAGTGCCGTCTTTTACGTTGATTCCGTAACCCTCATGAATGTGGCCAAAGATGTGGACGGCTGGTTTGACCCTCTCTACTACAGCAAGTAGATCCTGGCAGCCAGCATGATCCTTTTGAAATGTTAGGTCTCTGATCCCAAATGGCGGACCGTGGGTTATCAGCACGTCCGTATCCTCCGGGATCAGATCCCACTTGGCCCTGATCTCGGGTCCTCGCTCCAGGTTAAAAGCCCAATCGTAGAACCAGGGCTGCCAGGGACTGCCGTAGAACTTTACGCCATCAATTGTGATCTCTTGGTCCTGGAGATAGATAGCGTTGGTGAGGGCTTTTTCACAGGCTGCTTTATTTTCCTCAAAACAGAAATCATGGTTGCCGGCGATGACGATCTTGTGGGGATGGGGCAGGGCGTTGAGAAAATTATTAAAATCAATGACCTCTTCCAGTATGCCGTGATTGCAGAGGTCTCCAGCATGGATCAGGATGTCTCCGTCGGGGATTTGTAGTGATCGGTGAAATCCGTGGGTGTCGCTGAGGGCTATGATTTTCATCAAAGATTCTTTTTTTGCGTTAAGTGGAGCGGGGGAGCTAGATGTCTTTTGAGGGATCTATTGGGAAATAAATCCCTCAAGTGAAACAGCGATTTCAGGAAATTCAGTCAGAATCTTTCTGTCAACGGTGACTAAGCTAGTTTCTAGATCTTCTGCCAGGGCGACAAACTCACAATCATAGGCGGAACAATCAGTGTAAGCTACCAGATCAAGTACCTGGAATGAAGCGATTTCATACTCCCGACCTTTCATCAGCAACATCGCCTCTTGCATGATTTGTTGTGCTTCAGATAATGATAAAAGATTTTTACGTTTATAATGCGCAAGCACATTGCGTAATTCACTTCGCCATAGAAGTGGCGCTGCCCATTGCGGGTCACGCTCCAGTACCTGCTCAACTTGCGGTGAACGGTCACTTTCTAAAAACAAGTAAGCTATGATCTTTGTGTCAACAATGATCATGGTCGACCAACAATCTTAGCTTGAGTCAATTCGTCATCTGCTATTGGATAATCTTTGGTATGAGAGCGGAGTTTCCGTGCTTTAGTCAGGATCAATTCAGAGTCAACTGCCTGACTATGAACGGTGTTTTCGATGCAAACAATGATCTCACTGTTAATGCTGCGCCGGTTAATCTCTGCGGACTTCTTTAATTTTTTGTATATTTCCGGGGGAATATTTTTAACTGTAAAAGTGGTCATAGAAACCTCCCAGTAGGTTCCAATATGCAACCATTATGGAATATTCAAAGCAATTTGTCAAGGATA
The DNA here is from genome assembly GCA_964532455.1 of uncultured Anaerolineales bacterium. Taxonomy (GTDB): domain Bacteria; phylum Chloroflexota; class Anaerolineae; order Anaerolineales; family UBA11858; genus B10-G9. Next base: position 13,653 of record CAZHHT010000041.1, on the reverse strand, counting down.
TCATTTTAGGATTCTGCCCAGTTGATAACGCGCAATTTTGCCTTAGAGCTGCTTATTTATCTTATCTATTATAAATAGACCCTCAACTCAGAGAGCTGCCTAAAATGACCCTGTCCTGGATTGATTCGGTGGACCTTTTTTGGGTTAATTTGCTCTCTGATACTGTATTAAATCTCGTTCCTGGTGCAGCTCTGGTGCAACCAGGGGGAGAATAGATCATATAGTAGGGAAATTGTTGATAACGAAATAGCCAAAAATTGTTTAGGATCAGCCTTTAATTGGGGGAAATCAGTGGCGTTTTCTAGTGAGCGTCTGACATTTAATATGAAGAAAAATATTTAGTCGATACTCGTTTCGTGCAAACGAAAAAAGAATTTAACCTTTTGTATGGCAATGATATTTTCGTGCTCCTGCCGAGGAGCAGAATATGAAGCACCGGATGGCCAGAAAACTCTCAAGTGATGATGAGATTTTCAGCATCCTGGCAGGGGTTTTCAGGATGTTGATCTGGATCTGGATGCCAACCCGACTCAATTGGAGCTGCCCGTGAGCGGCAAACTGAAACCCAGTATATCTGTAGCATGTGACATATTAATGTTTAATACTATGACATTAATACTATGGCTGATTGACAGAAACATAAAACCATGCTACAATTGTGCAAACGTTTGCACAGCCAAGCTGTTTTTTTCCTTTTTTATGCAAACGTTCGCGTAGATTTTCCATTTATTCTCTTTTTGCACATACTATTAGTGACGGAGAATTTCGAGTGCCAATTTCGATTAAGGACATTGCCAACAAAGCCAATGTTTCTCCCTCAACTGTTTCGCGCGCCCTCAACGATTATCCCCGCATCAGTTCAGAAAAAAAAGAACAGATAAAAGAGCTGGCCAAGAGCATGGGATATATTCCCAGTCAGGCGGCGCGCAATTTGGTGACTCAGCAATCGGCAACACTCGGAGTGGCCGTTGCTGATTACCTGGACCCGTTTTACATGTGCCTGCTGGCAAGCATCGAAGACGTAGCCCTTGCTAATGACTACGATCTTTTTGTATCTAGTTTCTATCGAGATCGCCAACGGGAAGAAAAATTATTTGATGCTTTTTATCAAAAACGTCTGGCTGGAATCATTGTTGCAGGATCTTTAATCGATGATGGATATTTACCTCAAGTCAATCGCTCAATACCAGCGGTTTTAGTTAATTGTTTCTCCTACCCATATTCAGTGTCGACTGATAAATTTTCGGGCGCTAAAATGGCCCTGGAATATTTAGTTGGACTTGGACACCGCCGGATAGCTTACGTCTCTCAGGGTCAGAATTTAAGCACTGAATTATTACGTTTTCAGGGTTATCGCTCTGTCTTGAGCGAAAATAATATCCCTATAGATGAGTCTTTAATCGTGTCGGGAGATAGCGGTGTATTTGGAGGTATTAAGGCAGCATCTCAATTAATGGCTTTGCCGGAAAAGCCCAGTGCCATTTTCTGTTTCAACGATATGACCGCTATAGGTGTATTGAATACCCTCCAAAAACAGGGATATCAAGTTCCCCGTGATTGTTCTGTCGTGGGTTTTGATGGTCTGGACATTTCGGCCTTTTATCATCCCTCTTTAACAACTATTAGGCAGCCTATTTACCAACTCGGATATCAGGCAGTAGAGATGCTGCTCAATCTCATTCAGGGAGATTATGAGGTCAGTTCTGTAATCTTAAAACCAGAATTGATTGTTCGAGATTCTACAGCCCGCATCCGGGAGTAGAATACAAAAAAAAGGAGGTGAGGTGGTTTAAAATAATTAGTTAATATTATCCTTAAGTAGATCCACTCGAAAATTCAAGTTTTATCTATTAAGTTATAGAGGAGAAGAAAATCATGCGTATCAAAAAACTGCTTATTCTCTTGGCTAGCTTAATTATTGTGGCAACATTTGCTGTTGCCTGCACCCCGGAGACCATGATTGAGACAGTCGTGGTTGAGGTCGAGGTCCCTGGTGATACAGTAATTGAGGAAGTTGAGGTACAGGTGGGTGGAGATTTGGTCTCCATCGTAGCCCGCTGCAAGGCTAGCCCTCCTTTCGAAAACGGACGCTGCGATAACCTGACTAGAGCTGTTGGAGCCGCCAACGCCGCCCTGGCTGAGGCTGGTGATGATCGCCGAATCGACCTGACAACAATAATGGACGACGCCGATTGGGGCGACTACAAGACCGAATTCGAGCTAGCATCCGAAGCCGGTGAAGCTCCGGATATCATCGTTTCCGGTCATGAGCACATTGGCGACTGGGCTACAGCCGGATATCTAGTGGATTTAACAGATATGATGGGTGATTACCCAGAATTCGCCGACGTGATTGATAGCCTATGGTTGTCTACAGAACTGGATGGCAGTCGCTATGGTATCCCGCAAGACGCTGAAGCTCGTCCGTTGTACTTCAGCAAGATTATCCTGAAGAAACTTGGCTGGACGGATGATGAGATTGATGCCTTACAGGGTCGTATCGAAACCTGCGATTTCACCATGGATGACATGTTCGATGTTGCTGAAGAGGCTGTTGACGCTGGGTTGGTTGCAGAAGGCAATGGCTGGTGGCACCGTCCAACTAACGGTCCTGACTTTACATACTTCTATTATGGTGCTGGTGGTGTCGTTGAAGAAGAGGGCTTCGATGGTTTGGTCTTTGATACTGAAGCCGCTTTGAAAGTCTACACCCGATTATATTCCGCTGCCCAAGAGCGCGGGATTATTCGTCCTGACAAGTTGGACGGTGATTGGGATATCCACAAAGAATACACTTCCACTTTTGAGAATGTACTCTTTGTAACCGAAGGAACCTGGCGCTGGGCAAGCTGGCACACGAACTATCTCCAGGATCTTGGCGGTGAGGATTACTTGTTTGAGAATGTCGGCTATGCTCCGATCCCCTGCCAGCCCGATGGCACTGGTGAGGCAATTACCTTGACCCACCCCCTGGTATACATGATCAGCTCCCAGTCCGAGTATTCTGATTTGGCACTGCTGCTGCTTTCCAAGACCACAACAAAAGAACTTAACACAGATTACGCAATAGCTAGTGGCCACCTGGGTGTTTTAAAATCACAAGCGGATTACCCAGTGTACACCACGGCCAAGTTCTTGAGCGACACATTGCCGTTGCTGGATTACACTACTTTCCTGCCTAACAGCCCGTACTGGAGTGCATACTCAGAGGCTTATTACCTTGGTATTCAGGCTGTAGAATCTGGTGACCTAACGCCGGCGGAAGCGGTTGATGTGGTTGTAGCTCAACTTACTAATGAATTGGGAGACAACATCAAGATCATCCCCTAATATCCCTTATCAAAGCATAAGAGGAGGGCTATTCCCTCCTCTTATCTCAACCCTAATAGACATCAAATAAGTATCTGATTAAAAAAGTCTCATTTTAAGCAATTACGGAAAAATGCAACATTTTGTTAAGTATTCTGCGTTAGACATTAACGGACGATACTTGTTCGCATAACGTTTAGGAGGCAAATATGGCATCAACAAGTGGAACAATAACAAGGAAAACAGGTCAGATTGTGGGGATAGCCGCCAGCATCCTGGCAATTATCTCTTTCTTTTTGCCCTGGGTTGTCATTGTTGATGTTGTCAAAACGTTAACCTCTTTGACAGGCTGGCAGATTGGGTCAGGTGTAATAATGGGATCGAGTACTGGCGACATCCTTTTCCAGGGCTCACCAATCAGTTATATCGTCCCGGTTGTAGGCATCATAGTCATCATAAGTACGCTTATTTCTTTATTTCGCAAGCGAGTCAGCCGTTGGGACGGGCTTGGCACAATTGCACTCAGCATAGTTGCGTTTCTTATCACCTGGGTACAATTTGGAGCCGGGCAGAGTCTTGCAGCGGAAGGGGATGTGCGCCTGCTTCCCCAAATTGGGCTAATCGGCGCCTGGCTGGCATTGCTCGGGTTGTTTGTAGCTGGAGTGTTGAATACTCGCGCCGTAATAGAACGAGAACCATCCTTTGGTGCGCTCCTTGGCGCCTGGGGATTTATGGGTCCAGCTACATTTCTTGTCCTGGTTTTCTTCTTCTTACCTGCGATCATCATGCTGTTGCTCAGTTTAACAGACCTGGCCAGTTCAAATTTCACGGCTAATCCCCTTGAATGGAATTTCATCGACCTGGACAACTTTCAAAGGTTATTCAATGATGCCTTTTTCCCAAAAATATTAGGGAATACGTTTCGCTACCTGGTCTTAACCTTGGGTTTTTTCAATGTTGGATTGGCATTGGTACTTGCTTTAGTAACCACTCAAATCAACCGGAGGGCAGGCTTTATATTTCGGTTACTCTGGCTGCTGCCTCGCATCACCCCATCAGTAATCTACATTGTGATGTGGAAGCGATTAGTACAAACACCTCCGTACGGCATCATCAACTGGGTTATCAACATTTTTGGAGGTACATATCAACCCTACTGGCTCACCGAAATGCCTTGGGTTTTCGTAATCTTGGTGAACGGCTTTGTGGGAGCATCCTTTGGTATGATCTTATTTACTTCGGCCATCGAATCGATTCCCAAGGATCTCTTCACGGCTGCGAAAGTAGATGGAGCCTCAGCCTGGCAGATGATCCGCGATATTACCCTGCCGCTGCTGAAATGGCCATTGCTGTTCGTAACCAGCTACCAGACCCTTTCGCTGCTAGTTTCCTTTGAGTACATTTTGCTGCTGACGGAAGGGGGCCCTGGTCTTTTTAAGACTGAAGTGTGGTCGCTCACAGCGTATAAACGCGCTTTATTTACTTATTTCGGTTCCCATCAATGGGGCTACGGTGCAGCATGGGGTTTTGTTATGGTGGTTATCGGCGTTATTCTAGCCGTCATTTATCTACGAGTCTTTCGCTTCAATGACCTGATGCAAGAACCTAAAATTGATGTTCTTTAATACTGTCTTTATACAATTGCTTATAACATTAGTTTCAGACTTATCTGCTTTGGGACGAGTCAATTCCCTGAGGAGGCAACATGGTTAAATCTTTTGAAACTGAACAAAGTTATGGTTTGCTTCAAAAAATAAAAAAAGTATTACCTTATGTCTTTCTCGTCCTCAGCGTTTTCCCCATCGTCGTTGGGTATGCCTGGTTGATCATCGCCACCTTTTCTCTCCGTACGGAAGGGTTATTGCCAGTCACCTCAGATGGCAAAATCGGTGGTTTAACTTTCCAAAATTGGATATTTTTGAGTGACCCTGAAATTTGGAAAGTCACCCTGAATACATTTCTGATAGCTAGCGGAATGGTAATTGGTGTAGGGTTCGTGTCGATTTTAACTGGATATGCGTTGTCGCGCATGAATTTCCCTGGTCGCAAAGGATTTCTGGGAATGACCCTTGTTCTGCATGCTTTCCGTCCAGAAATGCTGCTAATTGGCATCTTTCTAGTCTTACTTCTCCTCAGCGGTATTCCTTTCATCGGACAATTATTCGGTTTTAATACTATCGGCGGCGTGGCTCTTGTAATGATCGCCTTGGACCTGCCACTTGGCGTGTGGTTGATGAAGGGTTTTTTCGATAATCTGTCTTGGGATATGGAGCGTGCTGCAATGATTGATGGTGCTTCACGTTTTCGTATTTTATGGGAGATCATCATCCCCCAAATCAAGCCCGGAATCGCGGCCCTGGCTATTTTCAATTTCATCACTGGCTGGAATGCTTACCTTGTCCCCTTCACCTTTACTATTGGCTCAAAGGTATCCAACTTAGCTGTCTACATCAACCGATTTTCAGGAGACACCTCGTTGGTCAGTTGGAATCAGGTCGCTGCTATCGGGTTGTTCCAACTCATTCCTGTGATGATCTTCTTCATTTTCACCCAGGAGTTGCTATTGAATATCTATGGCGGAGGGGCCAAGGGAGTAACGTAAAAAGTAATGGATAGAAAAAATTATTCTTTTTTCGCTCTACAGGATTCAATTTATATTTTAGGAGCAAAACATGAAAATTGAACTCAAAAATCTTTCTAAACGATGGGGATCCGTGATTGGAGTTGATTCTATCAGCTTAGAGATTAAAGACTCTGAACTTGTTGCTTTTCTGGGTCCTTCTGGTTGTGGGAAAACTACAACTTTGTTAATGGCAGCGGGTATCTACAAACCCACTGAAGGTGAAATTTTCTTTGACGACAGACTTGTCAACCATGTTCAACCCAAGGACCGCAATATAGGCATGGTCTTCCAAAGTTATGCCCTTTATCCTCACATGACTGTCTTCCAGAATATCAGCTATCCCCTCAAGCTGCAGAAAATATCCAAAGAAGATGTGATGAAGCGGACGCAGAAAGTAGCTGATATGATGGACATTGGACAATTGATGGACCGCAAACCCGCTCAACTCTCTGGAGGTCAACAGCAGCGGGTGGCTCTGGGCCGTGCGCTGGTCAAAGAACCTCAATTGCTGCTGTTCGACGAACCGCTTTCTAATCTTGATGCACGTCTGCGCCTTTCCATGCGCGGCGAAATCAGACGGCTTCAGATAAGACTGGGAATCACCTCCATTTATGTTACACACGATCAAGTGGAGGCCATGACCATAGCCGACCGTATCGCTGTGATGATGAATGGTAAACTGCAGGCATATGCTACCCCTGACGAGTTGTACAACCAACCGCGCACCTTGTTCGTCGCTAGCTTCATCGGTAATCCACCGATGAACTTTATAGAGGCAGAAATTGTCAATGAGAATGGTGACTACCACGCTCTCGCGGAGGGAATTGATATAGTTGTCCCCACCGAGCAGGGCGAAAAGGCAGCCGGTAAGGGTCGAGTTATCATGGGCATCCGTCCTGAAGACATTAGCATTGCTTCAATTGAAACCAGCGCAGGTATTTCCGGGGGCATCGCTGGCGAAATATACTTTGTTGAGTCTCTAGGCCGCGATGACCTGGTTAATGTAAGCATTGGAGAACACCATTTTCACTTGTTAGCTGACTCCGCATTAAAACTAAAAATGGGTACAAACACCTCTCTTAAATTCAATACCAACAAGGTCCAATTTTTCGACCGGGAGACCGAATTATCCTTGTTATGGAATTAAGGTAGGGTGGAAAAATACCTCTATGCAATGCTCTCCGGAGCAGCGGTTCACAAAGACGGCGGGAATGTCATCCCCTTTATTCCCATCTGGCTCTAAAAAAGAGCCTCATTTCGGCCAGGAGGATGACGAGATCACTATTTAATATTTAGAAGTAAATAGTAATTCATGAATTCATTAACTAACTACCTGCAATTCCCATCTGGTTGTAATTTGCTTTCCATGTGGCAGGCCGGAAACGATAACGCTAAGATGAAATTGCACTCGTTGTTTAACGCGGCGATGGATGGAAAGTTCGATCCAGATTTTCGGGAGCTTCCTCCATCCGATTCGGTCTGCGTGACAACTTCTCTGCACCTGTTGACACTGACAATCCTTAATCAGCTTTACGGCCTGACATCAGAGGATTTTTACAAAGGTGACCCACAGCGATATGTGCGCACAACGTTATTAACCCAGCGGCTATTGGGTATCCGTAAATTGACCCTGCACTGGCCGGTTTATGCTTTTGGTGCAGAGACCCTCGGGCAGACCGTGATATACCCTGACGAACAAGCCCCCGGCGTAGATGTCGGTGAGTCGCTGGTGAATAGAGATAACTGGCACGAACTGGCAACACCAGACTTTAACGGAATCGTGCCCCAGGTCATGGAAGAGATGCTGGCCTGTTTTTCGGAATTGACTGGCCAAGAACCGGTAGCGCATATTCCAGCGCCCTATAGTCTTGCTGCCGATATTTTTGGGCAAGAGGCATTGCTCTTAGTTTTGATGGATGAAGCTGAGTTCGTTGAAGACTTGCTCAATCATCTGGTTGATCAAGTCTATATCCCCTGGTGTGAGCGCCTATCACAAACTTTTCCTAATGTCTGGATTGAGTTCTCTGATGCTTCTGGTTCACCTATGTTTATTGGCCCACAATTTTTTCAAAAATTCGCTGCCCCTCCTGTTCACAGGTTGATTAGGGATTTTGTTTGGGGCAAGCGTATATTTGTTGCAAATTACCGCGGCGATAAGCCCGGGCGAAAAAATCGTAGGGCTGAATGGCATCTTACAGGAAGTCGCCACCTCGGTGAAGGTAAGGTCGAATTGGAGGCAGGGGACCCAATTTCGGAAACTGATGCCCTGGGTGAAGTGATTGATTTCAAACTTAGCCTCTGTCCGGAGTTTATTATCAAACTTGATGCTGACAAAGCTCCCCTCGCCATATATGTGGAACATGCCATTCAACGTGGAAAACCGCTCACATTGGGTATCGGTGTCATGGACATTGACCGCAACAGCATCGTAAACATTGATAATGCGAGACGAAATATTGAGCAACTTACAACCGATTACGCTCGGGCTATCAAAACCGTCACAGAGTACCTTGTGCTTAATGGACTTTTATTCTCAGATCACCCTTGCCCGTGCGGTGTTTATATCGAAGACATCAATGCAGAATCCGATTTTGATCTTGTTAAAATCATTGTCGAAACAGTCGCGTATCATGGAAAGTTAACACCCTGAAAAATGCAGATTTTACCTGGACAGTGCAAATGCATTGCGCACCGTGGTGCATCAGACTACGCTCCCGAGAACACACTTGCTGCGATAGAGATGGCGGTTGAACTCGGGGCGGAGATGGTTGAATTAGATATCCATAGTAGTGCCGATGGTATTCCAATGATTATCCACGATTCCAATTTGAGCCGGACGACAAATGGCTCTGGAAATGTCTCACGGTATACCTTACCCGAACTGAAGACACTAGATGCCGGAGATGGGGAAACCATTCCAACATTGGATGAGGCAATCGTATGTTGCCTGGAGCATGACCTCTCCCTGTATCTCGAGATAAAGAGTGAGGCTGTAATTCGTTCTGTTTGTGAGGCGATAAAACAGCATAATATCTTCAACCGAACTATTATTTGTTCCTTTCGTTCCGACTGGGTTGCGCATGTGAAAGCACTGAATCCAGATATAATAACGGCTGTGCTTTTTGGATCAGTCAATATTGATGCTGCTAAATTGGCTCAATCTGTAGGTGCTCAATATGTACATCCCGCATGGGAAGGACTATTGGACGAACCCCACAAATTACTAACAAATGAATGGTTATCTAATGTGCGATCTGCTGGGTTGGGAATTATTTCCTGGCACGAGGAACGTCTAACCGAACTACGAGAATTGGTAAAACTTAGATTGGATGGTATCTGTACGAATACACCTGATGTGTTGTCCACAATTTTGAATGAACAGAAAGGAGAAAAATGACTTTATTTGATGTTGACATTATGATGATTGGACACTTTTCTAGGGATAAAATAGTAGTGGATGGCACCACTGAAATTGCTTCTGGTGGCGCCATTTTCTACGGGAGTATTGCCTTGAAGTCCATCGGTCTAAGCGTGGCTGTTGTCACTCGACTACACCCTGACGATTTCCCATATCTGGATGAATTTAAGCAGGAAGGTATCGAAGTTTTTGCTGCTGCTGCTGCTGAAACTTCAAGCATTGAGAATATCTACGACTCGACTGATATGGAGCGTCGCACATGCAAATTATTGAATTTTGCTGATTCTTTTCAAGAGCAGGAAATTCCTGATTTAACGGCTCAAGTATATTTGGTTACGGGAATTATCGCTGGAGAAGTGAACTTGACCTTACTAAAATCCATTGCTGACCGTGGACCCGTGGGACTGGATGTGCAAGGCTTCGTCCGTGTCCCGGAAGATGGTTATTTGACCTTTCGCCAATGGCCTGAGATAGCTGAGGGATTAGCTCATGTGACTTACCTCAAGGTAGACCGGGCTGAGGCTGAACTTCTCACCGGGAAGACTGATCTCCGGATTGCCGCTCAGCATCTGGCCGAATATGGTCCGCCTGAAGTCATCGTCACCCATTCTGATGGCATTATTGTTTATGCTGATGAGCAAATTTATGAAGCCCCCTTTGCACCTCGGTCACTGGATGGACGGACTGGACGGGGAGACACTTGTTTTTCCATATATATTGGACGCCGCCTGAGTGCTTCACCAGAAGAGGCTACTCGTTTTGCTGCTGGTGTCACTACCTTGAAACAAGAGCAACCCGGCCCCTGGCGAGGTACTATTGAGGATGTGGAGGAGTTGCTCTTAAAGAGGGGGAACTGATATGCCTAACGCCAAACATGTCATCATGTTCCTCATCGATGGCCTTCGTCCAGACGCTTTACAGCAAGCTCTTACACCAGCGATTGATCGTTTGGTTAGCCAGGGCGCGTACTCCTGGCAGGGAAAGACTGTTACTCCATCTATTACATTGCCTTGCCATACTTCTATGTTCACAGCAGTGCCGCCATCTCATCACGGCATTATTGACAATATTTGGACACCGACTTCGCCCCCCGCGCTTAGTTTGATGGATGTAATGAATCGGTCTGGTTTGAGTATGGCCGCTTTTTATAGTTGGGAGCCCTTACGTGATCTTTTTAGCTTGGGTGTTTTAGATCATGCCTATTACCGTAAGATTGTAGACTTAAATGATAATCAGGTTTCGGAGATCGCTATTGCGGCTGCCGCGTATCTTAATGAACACATACCAGCCTTCACGTATATCTACCTGGATGCACCTGATGTCATCGGCCACATACACGGATGGATGTCAGATCCTTATCTACAAGCTGTCAACAATGCGGACAAAGCCGTAGGTTTTATGATGGAATCACTTTACGCCTCCGACATTTTGAATGATACCGTCTGCATCGTTCAGGCTGATCATGGGGGACATGACCGGGAGCACGGTAGCGGATTAACGGAAGATATAACCATCCCTTGGATCATTAGTGGAACGGGCATCCGTAGAGGATACTCAATTACTAGCTCCATAAGTATCATGGACGTCGCTCCCACTATCGCTCATATCTTAGGGCTGACTGTTCCATGCGATTGGAGTGGTCAGGTAATTACTGAAGTATTGTTGTAGTGACGAAAAATCCCGCACCGTCTCGCATATTAAATCCGCTGGGTCTCGCCGCCAGTTTTTCCCTGTTTGGGGATTTGACTTTGTACACAGTCCTAGTCACTCAGCTCGACAAAATGGAATTTAGCCTGGCAGCGGTGGGTGTTATGTTAAGTGTCAACCGGCTGATTCGCATCCCGCTAAATCCACTGATTGGCAGATTGGTTGACCGCTGGGGACGGAGGTGGGTGTTTATTTTTGGTATGGTCTTGGGGGTCTTTACGACAGCTAGCTATGGTTGGCTGAGCAAGTTCTGGCCATTTTTAATTGTCCGGTTGCTCTGGGGCATTGCCTGGACCTGTATCAACGTAGGGGGCATGACGATGGTATTGGATGTCAGTTCCCGGGAAAATAGAGGGCGTTTGACAGGCATTTACAACGCCTGGCTTTGGGCGGGTTTTGGCCTCGCGCCTTTAGTAGGCGGATTTTTAGTCGATACCATAGGTTTTCGCCTGGCGATGTTGGCCTGCGCCGGTCTGACCCTTATCGGCCTGATTGTGGCTACAATGATGCTGCCTGAGACAAGTCAATGGGTTAATGAGGGTAATCAGAGAGAGCCACAGCAAGAGTTGGACTTACGCAATTATCTGAGAGAATTTCCAGACAAGATCGGGAGATTGTTGAGCAGCAAGAGGAACCTGGTTATTGTCTCATTTCTTCTTCTGATCACCAGGTTCGCTGGTGAGGGGGTTATTCTCTCAACGACCAGCCTGCTGATTCAACAGCACTTTGGTTCGAACGTCTCCCTAGGCAGCCTGACTCTGGGTGTCGCCTCTGCTGGTGGGATTCTATTAGCATTGCGCTCATTGATTGCGGGGGCAACCGGGCCGTTAACGGGATTCCTATCTGATTCAGGTATCGGGCGCTGGGCGGTGATCTCGGGAAGCCTGGTGCTAGGTATGGTTGGGTTTGGCTTACTTTCTTACACTGATTCTTCGTATGTTATCCTGCTGGGTATCGTCCTGGGCGCATTAAGTGGGGGTGCTGCACTGACAGTATTAGCCGCTCAAATGGGGGACCTAACACCCGAAGGTAAAGAAGGTTTGACGATTGGTTTTTTTGCAACGGTCGGTGATATTGGTAGTGCGGGAGGGCCATTTCTGGCTTTTGTGCTGGTAACCATAGTCGGTCTGCAATGGGTGTATTTGCTCTGTGGCCTCGCTTTTTTGGTTGGTTTGGTGTTGATTGGATACAATCGCTACTGTGGATTTCATGCATAGTTATCATACTTTGTTGAGTGGATCACGAGACACATGAAAAACCATAATTGAACCTCCAACTGCCCTCATATCAAGGTGAATTGGACCGAGACAAAAAACTTGAAGTGTAAATTATTGGAGTAGTAAAAAAATGACAAAGACGCTCCTGATTCATCATTCTGCAAACAAGGGGTATGATCGTCTACCAAATTCTTTACGCAGCTTGAGAATTTGTCTGGAAGCAGATGCCCGGGTTGTGGAAGTGGATATAACCCCACTATCTGGTGGGGATTTTGCCCTTCTTCACGACGAGGTGTTAGATAATACTACAAACGGCACAGGTAGTGTTTATGCCGCAACCGGTGAACAGGTTAGTAGATTAAAATATGCACGTCAGGGCATCGTTACCGATGAGTCGGTTGGCCTGCTCAGTCAAGCTGTATCATTGGTACAAGACTATTCGAATCTTATGGAACTCCAACTTGATCTTAAGTCCCACGCGCCGCTGTCAAATGCTGTCCTGATAAATCTGCTGCGCATAATTGAACCGGTACAGGATCAAATTCGAGTTACCAGCAATGCCGATTGGGCCTTACGACGATTGAATTCCTTAGACAGAAACCTTCAACTTGGCTTTGATCCACAGTTATATTTGGACGCAGATCCGGAAGAAGAAATTGATGAAACCAATCCCCCCTTTCGAACTGGAGCGTATGGATACCGTGATGATCACCCACTCAGCAATCGCCGCTGGAGCCCTTGTGCAGATTATCTAGAAGCCCGCGCTGAAGCGCTTATTGCTCAATCGCCGCAGGATACAATTTGGTATCTTAGCATGCATCTCCTTGCCCATTCGTTCAACGATGGTTTTGATTGGATCGCCTACCTTCACGACCGAGGATACCAGGTGGATGCCTGGACTCTGGATCCTGACCGTCAGGAGCATATGGCATTGGCCCGCCGTCTAGTGGATGAAGGGATTGATCGAATTACGACCAACGACGCTCCAGGCTTGGCAAAAATATTGGGTGATTCTGTTGAATTCTGAAATCTGTGTAAAGCCAGCTGCGATCCCAGAACAACATTAACTTTCTTGTGAGTGGTGGAAAGGGAATATCTACCTAGAACAACACTGTTCTAGGTCAAGAATAAAGGGTCCAACCTGAGTAAAATAAGTGTCAAAGAGTTCCCCATCAGGGTAAAGAATACAAGTACTTATTCCCTGTTCAAGGTATCTGAGGGGCAACCTGTCCCTATAAAGTGTACTTAATTCCCTTGAACCATGATTTGTGTCGTTTTCATGATAGCTCCTTAACCATGCCGACACACTAATCCAACATTAATATCTTGTGCTGAAGGGTAAACATCTACACACCACGTTATGGGGAGTAGCTAACATT
>CAZHHT010000040.1:0-24303 GCA_964532455.1 uncultured Anaerolineales bacterium | reverse complement strand
TTGACTTTCTAGACGAGTTTGCCTTTTGCCCTTGACACTGCTATTCATCGGTAGGTATCGAAAAAACATTGCATCACCATCTCAGGGGAAAAAAGTATGCCCCAGGCGGGAGTTGAACCGTAGGCACCGCATTAAAGAAAGGAGGATAAGCTATGACAAATATTAGTGATACCGGTGATCGTACAACGAAATGGATACGCCGTATTGCACGTATTTGGTCCGCCCCGATCATTGTATACTCTCTGATGATGCTAACCGGCTATGCATGGAACTGGGTGACAATCGGAAAAGCAGACCCCTATGCAGTGGAGGGCTACTCCTTTGTAGAAGGACTACCCCCAATTTTGATGTTTCTGGGTGTCCTGGGATTAGGCATCGCCTGGCGCTGGGAGAGATTGGGGGGAGCGATTAACCTTGTTTTCCAGTTAGCAGTGATTTTGTTGCTTCTAATTACAAGACCGATCACTCATGATTTCCTTCGCTCAGCGGTCCCTTATCTTATGTCGATAGTGATTGCCATTCCTGGAATACTGTTCTTGGTGTATTGGTGGCGAACGAGAAAGATGCCAGCTTTTTAGAACAGTGTATAACCCACGCTGTCCTGCGTCAGACTCAGTATCTGCGATACCTGACTCTTCAGTAAACCTGTCCTAAGCACCTCACTGCACTCGGTGTCCTCTCCCTTCGATAAAACTCAGGACTGGCAGGACAGGCGAAGACGAAGGACTCAAGACCGCTGCCCTTTACCCGAAGGTTAGATGTAACATCCTGAGTCCTTCAACACCACTGCGTTCCGTTCAGAATAAGCTTGTCGAAGAGCTTCGCGAAGCTCTTCTGTTAGGTATCGAATAAACCATTCCATCATCATCTCAAAGGAAAAAAGTGTACCCCGGGCGGGAGTCGAACCGTATACATAAACTTATTATTACGATTGCTTTTCAGTACACCTATTGACCAAGGTGATGTTACTTTTTACACCTTCCACTTCCTCTGGGGGATTCGAATGATAAATATAAGATTATGGTTATATTTTAAGTTAGAGGAATCCTTACAATTTTCCCACCTTGAGGTCTTACAATAAAAGCACCTGCTAAATTCTTCTTGAATTGTTTCTTTGCTTCAAATTCCATTTTCTCCCAAGCATTAACAAGCTGTCTTAAAATATCATGTCCACTCTTCTCGCTTCCTCCCAAATAAAAAGCTACAATATTGTGTTCAAGTAACAATTCCTTTTCATTTGGTTTTCTTCTGATGTCTTTATCCTTAGTAACCAAGATCAATTTATTCTCCCCCACATATCTTAACCATTCTATATCTGGTGTACCTCTTGGAAAATTATCTAGAACATGCTCAACATTTTTTCCCGCAAGTCTTAGTCCAGTGGCTAACCCATGTCCAAGACCTTCATCGAAAATGAATTTTAAGCCCATAACGCTTGTTCAAATTGAACTGCGGCGTTGATTTCGTTTGCTGGTATATCAAACCAACTACTAACAGGTTCTATTGATTTATTCTCTCCTAAGAACAAATCATATATATTGTATGTGGGTATCCCTGTACCAGCCAAAGTTGGACGTCCAAATGATATCTCTGGGTCAATAACTATTAGACCGTTTTTCCCCTGTGGATACCAACGTCTTGCGAAACCATATTTTGTTGCATCTTCAAAATTCAATCTATCACTAAACATCTCGACAATTTGTGTCATTGCACACTGCCCCCCCGTTAGTAACACGATCATACTTCCATTACTAGGTATATGTAGTGCAATTTGATCAGCACTCTCTGTGAAGAATGCACTTTGTCCGAAATGAGGAGTGCCTAACCAATCACGAGCCTCATCTAACGCTTTTCGTAATGTTGGTAAACCAAATCCTCTTAATAAGAATTCCCTAACAAAAATCAGGTCTATTAAATCCAGGAATGAAGCATAGATATCCGGCTCATTATTACTTTTAATTACAGGAGGCTGTGATGCTTTTTGATCATCGTATTCGTAAGAATATCCCCTAAGATATCTTCGGCCCGTCCAGTAATTCATATTCACTAAACGACTAGCTTCGGCAATCGAATAAGCTGGTGCATTTAATATATTGAAAATATCGCTCTTATTAGATTTGGTCATATATAATCCATTCCAATTGAGCTCAAATAAGTTTATTAAGTAATCCCATTAATATTCTACATCATTTTATAACTTAATAATCAAATCATATCCAGCTGTGGGTAACCTCATTCATTACAAACAATTATTTTGATTAAATTTGTACCCCGGGCGGGAGTCGAACCTAAAACACAAACTCACAATAACTATTCAGATACGATTTGGATTATTTTGCAGCTATCATCTCATTCAGTTCTTGGAGCATTAGGTCAACACCCTCCCCTAACAATTGAGCCTTATTACAATGATAAGCAATATCTTCTGGGTATGAGGCCTCATAGATATATTCCGCATATTTGGAAGCGTAACATTGTACTGTAGAATTGGAATAATAGTATAGTGCCGACTGAGCTTTTGCAGCACAGAGAGGAAATTCATATCCCTTTATTTCTTCTTGCAGGTCGTTCAGCTGAATGGTGATCGGAAAAAGGACTTTTACTGGTGTGTCATCTGCCACTGCCGCCAGGTCATCTATCTCCTTTTTTAGATCGTCAAAATCCCTGACCACTGTTTCAAGAACGTCTTTTGGACAGGGATCTGGCGTGCTGGTAGGCTTTGGACCGGTCAACCCAGTACAGGATGTGATCAGAAACAACCCAGCCATCAAGGTGATTGCGTATATTGTCCTTGTTCTCATCTGTCCTCCCATAATTAAAACTATAGGGCCGTTCTTGTTGCTTTCATACTTTTGCATCATTGGCCCTATAGTTTTTCAGAGCTGATGGAAAAGTATCTCGGCGAGTCTATTGTGGCCAGTGTTCCCAGTAATTACAACCAGGTGGTATTGACCAAAATACAGTATGCCAACCGCCAACACAATAAAATCCTCCGTAGTACCTTACATCATAGCAGCACCTGTACATGTAGGGACCATCCAAACATACACAACCAATAGGAATGTAGTCTGCTGGAGGGGGAGGTGTCTCTTCTGAAGCTAATGTGGGTTTTGGGGCAATGAAGACAAACGTCATCAGTAATATCGAAATTGCAAACAAGACAAAGAGAAAATGTTTCATGTATTTTGTATTGCATCATAATTATTGAATATTTTCTATTGTTTGTCAAGAAATTGGTGCATTTCTGCCTTGATGTTTCCCCATGGCAGGTTCCAGTTTCTGAATTCTCTGCAACAGAACAAAGTTTAGACAACAGGATTGATATCCGTAGAACCCCACGCTCCACTCTGAGTGGCAGAACTCTACCGTTGCATGATTTTAAGCAATAAAGACCTCCAATACCGATTGGTATGGAGGTCTTATTCTGTATACCCCGGGAGGGAGTCGAACCCACAACCTAGGCTTTAGGAGAGCCTCGCTCTGTCCTATTGAGCTACCGGGGTCTGTATCAGGCTCCAAAATTATAGCATCCCCACCCTTCCCAGACAAGGAAACCTCAGCTGATACTTTAATTGATGCAACTTTTCCCACTTATATCCTGTACTACAATATAGACATGGCTGTTTCCGGGGATCAAACGCTGGTTAAGCGAACGCTGGATGGTGATCTGGAAGCTTTCGGTGAGCTGGTTCAAATCTACCAGTCTTCTGTATTCAACGTCTGCTACCGGACCCTCGGAAACCGGCGGGATGCTGAAGATCTCACCCAGGAAGCGTTCCTGCGAGCTTACAACAATATAAAAAGCTACGATCAGGAACGCCCCTTCGGTCCCTGGATGCGCACCCTGGCAGCGAACCTGTGTTACAACAAATTAAATCGCCGGGAACTGAACCGGGTGCCGCTGGAAGATGAACGGGATTTTCCCCAAAGGGACTCTGTCAGCAGCCCGGAAAAAGTTTTGGAGATTTCCCAGGATAATCAAACCCTTTACCAGGCACTCTGGGAACTCCCGCGCCAGTACCGGATAGCCTTGGAGCTGCGCCACTTTCAGGGTTTATCCTATCAGGAAATGGCAGGAGCCCTCAATCTGCCGCTGAACACCGTACGCAGCCATCTCTACCGGGGACGCCAGAAATTGGCAGAAATCCTGGAGGTTAATAAGAATGGGTAACTCAAAAACTAATCCACACAAAGATCAGCATCCCGATCAGGACGCCCTGCAAGCCTATCTTGATCAAGCGCTGGCTCCAGGTTCCTCGAGAGAAGTGGAGGAACATCTGGAATCCTGCCCAGCCTGCCGGGAAAAAATATCAATCCTGGAGAAAATGTTCACCCGTTTGGAAACCCTGCCGGAAATTCCTCTCCAAAAAGATTTCTCACCTAGTGTCTTGGAAATGATCCGCGACCAGAAACAGCTCTCCCGGGGTGTAACCTGGACCCTGGTCATCGAAGCGATAGCTGCCGGAGTCATCCTGGGTTTGATCATCCCTGCCCTGCAATTCGCTTCCTGGATTCCATGCCTGATAACTACACAATTGGAAATCCAGGCAGGCTTAAATATTTTCCTGACCCAGCTATTCAGCAGCTGGATGCTGTGGTGGGCCCAGCTCAAACTCTTATTTATCCACCTGGTAGAACCCATCCAGGTTCCCCTGGAAATACCCGCCGCCCTGCCCGCCCCCTGGGTATGGATCCTTTTGGCTGTCGGATTGGGGGTCGTAATAAATGGTTTACTGTTAAAGACAAATTTATCACGCTGGAACCCTGAACGAAAAAGATAAGAATTCCCTGAGGAGGATCTAATGGAAACCTTTGCTGTACTAATTCTCTCAATATTGACCTTAATCACGCTGATTGCTTCATTTGTGTTTACTCGCGGACTATTTCCCCGCAAAGTGGATTTAATCCAGGCAGCCCTGGAGAATCACTGGAAACGGTCCTTCTGGCTCGGATTGGTTAATACTTTTTTTATCACTATTTTTGTACTCGGCCTGGGAGCCATAGGCAACAATTATCGGATCTTTTATCTACCAACCTTTGCCATCTATGGTATCTTCCTGATCGGATTGCTATTCGGGTTAACGGCATTTGTTCAACTGCTGGGCGGACGCCTATTCCCGGAACGCACACCGGTGCAGCGCGATATCCGGGCGGGGGCAGTCTTTCTTCTCACCGGACTGCTTCCTGTAGTAGGCTGGTTCCTGCTCTTCCCTTATGTCATCTGCCTTAGTGTGGGTGCAGTGGTGCTGACCCTCTTCCGTAAAAAACCACAGGCAGCCAAAACGGTTGAAGTAGAAGACTGATCCCGTTTGTAAATAGATCCCCCTTTTACCAAAAGCTGCTCCCAACATGTAGGAGCAGCTTTTTTAAACCAGTTTACCCATCGAGTGCAACTTTTCCCTCCTTTCCCCTGTATTACAGAGTAGAAGACTATATATCCGGAGAAAAAAATATTCCCGACCACTTATTGATGAGGAGATCATTCAATAGCTGACAAGTACGCGATATTCGGAATTTTGATCGCCCTGGGAATCACCTATCCAGGGATGTTAACTGCCTGGTGGCTTCTTTTCCCGGATCAGGTAGAACGCGCCCGGCAGCGGATCACAGAAACACCCCGCAAAAGCTTTGGCTTCGGAGTGGCTGCCGCTGCATTGGCCGCGATTCCCGGGGCGGTATTTTTTGCCCTGCCCTCTCAATTCACCCGGGGGTTAGGCTGGATCTGGCTGGTGATCATTTTAGGAATAGCCAGTCTGGGCGCTGCCGGTATTGCTGCTGAACTAGGCAGCCGATTAAACCAGAGAAATGAAGTCGACTTTACTGCCCTGGGAGCTTTCTTGCGCGGGGCGGTGATTTGGGAACTGGCATCCGCATTCCCGTTAATCGGGTGGCTGCTGGTAATTCCTGTTGGTCTTTTGATTTCCCTTGGCGCAGCTGTGTTCGCGGTGCTGCGCTGGACCCCCAAATCCAAGACTGAAATTGAAGATGCCTGAGCTGATGATCCATTCACCTTCCTGGAAGGGATTTCGATCAGTCTCCTTGGCTAGTCTCTCCCTTTAGCAACTCAGGCTGAATTGCTCTCTATATTAAATGGAACCCTTAACCAAAGCCCCCGCCAGACTGCAGAAGTACTGATAGCAGGCGTGCTGGCTTCTCCATCTTTTCAATGGCGCTGAAACCGCCAAACGAGGAACCTTAATGAATGCTGAAATTTCCCTACCCAAAAAACACCAGTGGCTGTTCTGGATCATCCTGGCTGCTTTTTCCACTTTTTTTGCCGAGGTATTATCCGGATCTGACATGTTCCCCTTTTTCAACACCTGGGGATTGCTGATCGTAGTCCCTCTCTATGGGCTGCATATCATTGTACTGGCCAGCCTGGTTTACCGGGCACCCAAGCCCCGTTTTTCCAGCCTGGTTTTTGCCGGTATGCTGTTTGGTCTCTATGAAGCTTATCTGACCAAAGTGCTCTGGGATCCCCCCTGGGGAGCTGCTTTGAACATCGGCGGCGTTGCTCCCATTGAAACCCTGGTGCTGGTATTCTGGTGGCATGCCTGGTTCTCGTTCATCATCCCCCTGTTGGTAGCTGAGAAGCTGCTCACCAAATCCACGGAGCTCTCTCTCAGTTTCCCGGGGAAAATCGGGCAGTTCCTGAACAGCTGGTGGGGGTTGGCCTCGATTATGATCTTTGGCGGTCTAATTCAAAGCATTAACTCCCCGTCCGTGGCCCAGTCGTTGCTCTCCGGTATATCCACTACAGCGGTGCTGGTCGGACTGGTGCTGATCTGGAAACGGGTCACAAAAGACAAAACCTACACCATGGAAGATCTTCTTCCTAATCAGAAGCAGTTCAAATGGCTTTTGGTACCAACGGGGATCATGTACCTGGCGATGAGCATCCTCATCCGCCCGGAATCCCTCCCGGGGCTGGGGGGACACCTGATCATCTGGATCCTGTATGGGATAAGCTTTTATTTGCTCTCCCGCAGCCGGCAAACAGTCGATATTGATCAAGAACCAGCGGTGTTCAGCCTGACTACATGGGAGAACAAACGCTGGCTGCTGCTGGCTGCGATTTTCCCTCTGACGGCGACAGCCGGAGAACTCCTCCTGGCACCGATCGCCGACCCCCTGGCGCTGATCTTCTGGTTTGGGGGGATCATCTTTGGCCTGATTATGTTTATCAAAGCCCTCAAGCTCACCTTCCCCACAAAAAAGGAAGCCAAGCATGCCTAAAACAATTTATCTACTGGGTGCAATTGCCTGCCTGGTATTGTTATCGGCGGCCTGCGGTTCAGTGGCAGATATCCCAGCAGCGGTAATTTTGAGCCCCCAGGGGACAGGGGTTAATCCGGATAATGTGCTGCTTAAAGGTAATCGGGTGCTGGAAATTGACATCACAGATGCGGAAAATGGAGGATACGATCAATCCATCGCATTGATTAAAGAAATCGGTGCGGAATCAGTGAGTTTATCGGTATTTTGGAATGAAATTGAAATCTCACACGGGGTCTTCGCCCCGGACCCCAATTGGTTAGAAGTTGCGAATCTCTACTATCCCGGACAGGATTTTCAGGTATCCCTGGTTATCTCCGTGCTGGACACTTCAGAAATCAGGCTGCCATCAGACCTGGCAGGGAAATCCTTTGCTGATCCCGAGGTCATCAGCCGGTTCAGGACTTTGCTCGATTACATCAAGAGACAGATTCCAGATCTGAAGCTGACTTCTCTGGCCATCGGCAATGAAATTGACGGCGTGCTGGGCGACGATTCAGGAGCATGGGAACAGTACGGGGCATTTTTTACACCGGTTGCAGAATACGCCCGGGTTTTATGGCCGGAGGTTCCGGTGGGCACTAAGATCATGTTTGAGGGGCTGACCGGGTCAACCTCCGAATACGCTTGGGAACTTAATCAGAGTGCAGATGTAGTGATGGTCACTTATTATCCTCTGAAAGGAGATTTAACTGTCCAGGATCCGGATGTGATTTTGGAGGACTTTGATCACCTCTGTGAAATGTACTCCGTAGATGAGATTCACTTCACAGAGATCGGCTACCCTACCAGCGAAACAAACAACAGCAATCCCAAGAAGCAGGCGGCTTTTATCCATAACATGTTCTTTGCCTGGGACAAGCACGCTACCCAGATTACCCTGATTTCCTTCTCCTGGCTGACAGATCTACCCCAGGCGTCAGTAAAGGAGCTGGAAGATTATTACGGTCTCACTGACCCCGCCTTCGCGGAATTTTTACGCACCCCGGGATTGCGGACTTATCCCGGGAGTGGTGAAGATAAAACTGGATTTCAGGTTTTTCAAACGGAAGCAAAAGCCCGCGGATGGTGACCTCCAGGTGGAGGAAATCCCCCCGGTTTCCAACCAAACCCGGTGGGCGTTGTAAGCGTTTAGTATAGTCTGTCATTGCGAGGAGGGCGAAGACCGACGCAGCAATCTCCTCATACATCAGGAGATTGCTTCGGTCACAGAGCCTGTCCTGAGCCTGCCGAAGGATTCCCTCGCAATGACAGTGTGTGTGCTCACTGATTACTATTTACTTCTTTCTGTCCACTGCCCTCCCGCGCAACCTCCTAAACAAAATTCCGTATATAATGGTAGAAGGAAACGAACTAAAGAAAGAGGAGATTTAATAATGTCTTTACTGGGAAATATTGTCTGGTTGATTTTTGGAGGATTCCTGGCTGGAATGGTTTATATCATCGGCGGCATCGCCCTCTGTATTACCGTTGTCGGCATCCCCTTTGGGGTTCAGGCGATGAAAATCGGAGTGGCGACCTTTGCACCCTTCGGAAAAGAGGTCAATGAGCAGGAAAATGTAAACAGCGTGACAAATACTATTTTTAACATGCTCTGGCTGCTGCTGTTCGGTTGGGAAATCGCCTTAGCGCATTTAATTCATGGAATCATTCTGGCTGTGACCATCATCGGTTTGCCTTTTGCCAAGCAGCACTTTAAGCTGATTCCTTTAGCGTTACTCCCTTTTGGAAGGGGCTACGATTAATCTACTGGTTTCATGAAGTACTTCTCCTTGCTCTCCCCGTCAGCCGCGGCTGGCGGGGTTTTTTATTAAAGTCTAGGGGATGCATAATCCTTTGAGGATTACACATCCTGTAGCAAATAATTTTTTTACTCCAATAAAAGCAGTTATGATACACTGGTATGTGTCTAGTTACATTTATCGGTAGGCCTAGATCGAGGGAGGATTAACATGGAAAGCACAGTTAAGCAGATGTTGGCTGGAAAAGATTCCAAGGACCTTTGGACTATTTCCCAAAACGACACCATACTTCAGGCCCTGGATTACATGGCAGAGAAAAATATCGGTGCTCTTCCGGTTCTGGAGGGAGATTTACTGGTAGGGATTTTCTCTGAACGCGATTATGCCAGGATTCTTCCACCTGAAAGACATTCTCCATTAACTACAAAGGTTTCCGAGGTGATGACTGAGAAAGTTTTCTGTATCAGCCCCCAGACTAGTGCAAATGACTGCATGGGATTAATGACCGAAAAGCGCATCCGCCACCTGCCGGTATTGGACGAGGGCAAGATGATCGGGATTATAACGATTGGGGATGTGCTTAAACAGGTAATCAGGGATCAGGAAAATTTAATCGGCCACCTGGAATACTACATAGCTGGAAAAGCCTGAAATCCCAAGAAACTGAGGACACGTAATCCTTAAAGGATTATGGGACCTATAAATAAAAAAATCGCTGGAAACTATCCAGCGATTTTTGTTTCTTTTTTACGAGTTATTTGGTCGTTATTCTAAATTTCTATCCACAATGGCTTTCTTAACCTCACCTATCGCTTGGGTAATCTGGATATCCCGCGGACAGGCATCCGTGCAGTTAAAAATCGTATGGCAGCGGTACACACCAAACTGATCGTTTAGAATCTCTAACCGTTCCGCAGCTGCTTGATCCCGACTGTCAAATATAAACCTATGCGCGGTGACAATGGCCGCCGGTCCGACATATTTTTCATTAGCCCAGAAGGACGGACAGCTGGTAGAGCAGGCTGCGCACAGGATGCATTTGGTCGTGTCATCAAAACGTTCCCGCTCTTCAGGACTCTGCAGGCGCTCTTTACTCGGAGGAGGGTCATCATTAACAAAGTAAGGCATAACTGACCGGTAATGATCAAAAAACGGTTCCATGTTTACGATCAGGTCTTTTTCAATCGGAAGTCCCAATATCGGTTCGATGGTTACTTTCCTGGATTTCAGGTCCTGGACAAGGACCTTGCAGGCAAGACGATTTACTCCATTAATCCGAATAGCATCCGATCCACAGATACCGTGAGCACAAGCCCGTCTAAAACCCAATGTTCCATCCTCCGTTCCCTTGATCCGCTCCAGCAAATCCAGGATCCGGTCAGTTGGTTCCGCCTCGACAGTGAAGGTATCGTAATGTTTTTTCCGGTTGTCTTCCGGGTTATAGCGAAAGATCTTCAATGTTACCTGCATGGTTTTTCCTCCTAGTACGATCGGGCTTTGGGTTCGTAATGGGTAATTTGAACCGGTTTATACCCCAACCGAACACCGCCATTCTCCATCCATGCCAGAGTGTGTTTCAACCAATTTTTATCATCCCGTTTGGTGTAATCATCCCGGGAGTGCGCTCCCCGGCTTTCCTTGCGGGCTAGAGCTGATACTGCGGTGACTTCTGCAATATCGATCAAATTGCTTAACTCCCAGGCTTCGACCAGGTTCATATTGTATTTATGACCTTTATCATCAATACAAATTTCTTTAAACCTTTCTTTCAGCTGACGGACTTTGTCAACCGCTTCCTGCATACCTTCTTCCACCCGGAATACGCCAACATAATCAAACATGACCTTATTCATCTCGGCAGCAATGTCAACCATACTCTCATTCCCCTTGCTATTCCGGATGCTGTCCAATTGCTGTATCGCAAAAGCTGTTGGATCTTTCGGCAGGTCGGAAAAAGACTCACTGGCAGCATATTCTGCTGCTTTTAGTCCCGAATATTTCCCAAAAACGATCAGATCCAAGAGGGCATTGGTTCCCAATCGGTTGGCACCGTGAACAGACACGCAAGCAACTTCTCCCGCGGCATAGAGCCCTGGCAGTACCGTGTTCTTTTCATCCACAACCACTTCACCATACTTGTTGGTTGGGATCCCACCCATTGCATAGTGCGCGGTAGGCTGCACCGGCATGGGATCGGAGATTGGGTTAACACCAATATAGGTTTCACAAAAATCAATAATATCCGGTAATTTTCTGAGGATATCACTGGCAGTGACGCGGTAGGGAGATCCATCAGGGTTTTTTCTGCCGTCAATATCTGCATAGTGGTTAACCACATCCGGAGTGACATCCAAATATAAATATTTTTTCCCATCTATGCCGCGTCCATCTTTGATCTCCAGATACATCGCCCGGCTGGTGACATCTCGTGACGCCAGATCTTTGACAGTGGGAGCGTAACGCTCCATAAATCGCTCCCCCTCACTATTGATCAGCACCCCACCTTCACCCCGGACTCCTTCCGTAATCAGAATGCCCATACGGTAAATTCCGGTTGGGTGGAACTGGTAAAATTCCATATCCTCAGCGGGTATGCCTTTTCTCAAAGTTAATGCAATACCGTCACCAGTATAGGAATAGGCATTTGAAGTTATTTCCCAAACCCGTCCGTGACCCCCGGTTGCGATGATGACTGTTTTGGACTGGAAAATGTGCATTTCTCCCGTTTTGAGTTCCAAAGCAATCACACCGGCAGTTTTCCCATCAACTATGAGGATATCAATCACGTAAAACTCGTCAAAAAACTTAACTTTGTTTTTGATGCTCTGCTGGTAAAGCGTTTGCAGAATCATATGACCGGTGCGGTCTGCCGCATAGCATGCCCGTTGGACTGGTTTTCCGGTGTCATTATTGGTATGTCCGCCAAAGGGGCGTTGCGCGATAGTTCCATCCGGGTTTCGGCTGAATGGCAGCCCCATATGTTCCAATTCAAAGACCGCATCAACAGCTTCTGCCGCCATAAAATCAATAGATTCCTGGTCGCCCAGGTAATCACTGCCTTTTACTGTATCAAAGGCATGCCATTCCGGATGATCCTCTTCGGTATTGCCTAAAGCCGCGCTAATTCCTCCCTGGGCAGTCCCGGTGTGGGAGCGGGTAGGATACAACTTGCTGATCACTGCGGTGCTGGCAGTTCGGGAAGCATACATTGCTGCCATTAAACCTGCCCCACCTGCTCCTACTACAACCACTTCATATTGATGTTTTTGCATATCAGTTCTCCTCTTAACTCACTCAGGAGCCAAGAATGACGTATATTCCAACCAGGGCGGAAAAAATCCACAGCAGCAGGATCAGGAACCGCAGGAAAACCTGCCATAATCCGGACAAGGAATAGTCTTCCAAAACCACTCGTAGACCATTAAATCCATGGGTTGCTGCAAAGAACACAACCAGAATCTGCATGATCTGCCAGAATCCATTGGACCATAGATAAATATCTGGTATTTCACTGTCCAGAACGTGATTTGGATTAGGAAAAAATGTCCAGCGCATCAATGTTCCCAGGTCCATCTGGGATCGGGCGCCCATTAACAAACCTGCCGATATTCCAATCACAACCAGCAATATAATGGATAACCCGGAAAGGCGGGTAAAAATCCACATCATATAGTCTAGATTCCAACTGGGTTTAGGCATCACTCTTGAACGCATAGCTTACTCCTCGACTGATTAACCCTCCAGGAAACGCCGGATCATAATAAATACGGTTAATCCATACAAAGGTAAAATGACAAACCATTCCAGCCAGGTGGATTCCTTCTGGTACCGAATTAAACGGGGCCAGATATCCAGCACGATAATCCTGAAACCATTTACTCCGTGAAATATCGCACAGAAGACAATAAATAACTGGAAATAGACCGATTCGTAAATGATATTAATAAAAATACCCAGGTCGCTGCCAAGCTGCTGGGTAAGGAATGAGGCAGTCACGTGCAGGGTGACAAAAATAATAATTCCCAGTCCGGAGATCCGGTGCAGCACCCAGGCCAGCATGGGTCCCCCGCCTTTGTATTTTGCCCCTGCTAATAAACCTACCTTTCGGCTCAACGCCATGGTTTCCTCCTTGATCTTTCCGCCCCAGAACACACCCTCCCCCCAAATCCAACCCCGGGACTTTCAATCTTCCTTCCATTATGTCACTGTGAGGGCTGATTATGAAAGTGACATATCTCACAGTTTGTTAGTCAAAGATATCATCAACCTCTTGAGCAGTTCTGGTCTATAATAAATGAGAATTTCCCGGTAATTGTACTTTTCTACCTGCCGGGACAACTATCAATCCTAGTTTTCAAAGTTATTCAGGAGTGTCCTATGAGTTCAAAATATCACTCACCCAATATGGGCCGGCGAAGTTTCGTTAAAATCGTTACATCCATTCTGGGTACTACAATGGCAGCAATTGTGGGCCTGCCGATGATTCAATTTTTCATATCTCCTGCTCTCAAGAAAGTAACAGGGGATGATTGGATCTCGCTGGGCCCTCTGGAGAATTATCCTTTGGATATTCCGACCCCTTTCAGTTTCACCCTGAGGAGAGTGAACGGCTGGGAAAGAAGTAGCCAGAGCTATGGGGCATTTGTCCTCCGCCAATCGGGAAATGACGTAATAGTTTTTTCTGATGTTTGCACCCATCTCAGCTGCCGGATTTCCTGGGATACAGATAAAGGGAGGTATTTCTGTCCCTGTCACGGGGCATTTTTTGATAAATATGGCGAAGTGATTTCCGGTCCACCTCCCCGGCCGCTTGACCGGTATGAAACCAAACTGGAAGAGAACCAACTATTAATTCATCTCCTGGAAGGCTAACCATGGCACAGAGCATATTCACCTGGCTTGACGAACGATTGGGATTAACAGACATTTACAACACGGTACTGGACCGCAAAGTGCCGAAAGTGAATTGGTGGTTTACTCTGGGCAGCGCCAGCCTTTTTTTGGGGCTTATGCAGGGAATCACAGGCATGCTGCTCTCGGTTTATTATGTTCCCACACCGGATCATGCCTACGACAGCATAACCTTTATCATGACCGGGGTTCAGTTTGGCTGGCTTATCCGCGGACTTCACCATTGGGGCGCATCTTTACTGATTCTGACCGCTTTCTTCCACCTGCTGCGGGTGTTCTTTTACGGCGCCTACAAATATCCCCGGGAATTCACCTGGTTTACCGGTGTCATCTTGTTAATCGGCGCTTTGGGAATGGGCTTTACCGGATATCTGCTGCCCTGGAACCAGCGTTCCTATTGGGCAACAACAGTTGGTTCCGAGATCGCCGGAACTGTGCCGGTAGTGGGAGATTTCATTTTGCGGGTGCTGCGAGGAGGAACTGATTTGAGCGCAGTCACCCTCTCGCGTTTCTTCTCCTTGCATATCTGGATCTTCCCGGCTGTGATCATAGCCGCAGTTTGCACCCACATATATCTGGTGATCCGGCTAGGGATCTCCAATATTCCTGATAGAGATAGCTAATCCTAAATTCGAGCGGATTTGTGGATAGATTTGAGGAGACATCCCGTGAAAGAAGAACACAAACAAGAATATAAACAAAAATACGAACAAGCCAAACAGGACGGTGTCAAATTCTGGCCCGATATCATTTATAAAGACCTGTTGGTATCATTTAGTCTATTCATTCTTCTGGTAGGTCTGGTTACATTTATTGGGGTTCACCCCGAAGCCAAAGCCGATCCCAGCGATACTTCGTATATCCCCAGACCAGAATGGTATTTCCTGTTCCTCTTTGAGTTTTTAAAATTTGTTCCGGGAAAAATTGAGTGGGTGGGTACAACTTTAATCCCAGCTATTGCAGTGCTGGCATTGTTTGCTCTTCCATTCCTGGATAAAAACCACCTAAGGCACTGGAAAAATCGTCTGACAGGTATATCCATTATGGGTGTTGTAGTGCTGGGTATGGTGGGTTTGACAATTCGCTCAGTGATCACCACTCCAGAGCAGGTAGAGGGGTCGGCAGCTAATACGATTCAGGAGCAAATGACCCTTGGGCAGGAGACCTACTCCATTTACTGTGTAGAATGTCACGGTCCGGATGGAGAAGGCGGCATAATTGCCGGTGTGGAAGGATTAGAGGGTGTGGAGTTAAAGTCGATCAGCAGCAAGGATGAAATGTATACCCGATTTGATGAAACACTGGAGGAAATTGTCAATTACGGCCAGCAGGATCAGGGCATGACTCCCTATGGCCTGGCGTATGGAGGAAACCTGAAAAAAGCTGAAATTGAATCACTGGTCACTTTTATGCGTTATACCTGGGATGACAGAGTAAACCTTCCGGAAAATGCCGCAGCTGCGGGTGTAATTCCAGAAATCAACGAGTTTGAAGTCCCGTCCTATGAGGTGCATATCTCTAGAATCACGCAGCGCTACTGCATCTCCTGCCACCGACCCGGAAAGGAGAATAACAATTTCCTGATGCAAACCTATCAGGAAATGTTCACTACCGGGGATAATCAAGGTAAGAACCTGATTGCCGGAGATCTAAACAGCTACCTGATCCAGTCCATTAACGGGATTAGCGTCCTCGATCCCGACAGCGGGGAAGAGATCATTCAGCAAATGCCGCCTACCAAGTTAATGAAAGATGAATATATTCATCTCTTTGAGATCTGGATATTAAACGGCATGCCTGAAACTGCCGCTGAAGCAGCTGCCCTTACTGCCGCCGGGCAGGAGGAGTAAAACAAAAAGATTACAGGGATGTCCCAAAAGCCGGACTGGAAAATCTCCGGAAGTTGTGCCAGCAAGATTCATGGTTGCTTGTGAAAACGGGCATCTTGACGATTTTCCATGGGAGACTTACGTTCATAGAGGAGAGGCATGTGATAAACCATTGCTTCGCCTAATCGAATTTGGCCCTTCTGGCGAAGCCAGGGATCTGGAAGTACGCTGTGAAACATGTGGTAAAAAAAGGAGACTTTCTCAAGCTTTTGGCCGGGAAAATAGAAACATGATGCCACTATGCAGAGGAAGACGGCCGCACTTAAGGGATTTTGACCCCACTGAATGTGAACTGCACATGCGCCCAATTATTCTGGGGGCTTCGAATACTTGGTTCTCAGTTATCCAGAATATTATTGCTATTCCGGTGGGAAATAATAAAATTGAGCAGGTCAGCAAGCTTGTTAAGATTACTCATCAACAATCCTCAAAGATAGTGTTTTCTTGTGTTGCGGGTTTTCATTGCTTGATAAGTTTATGCAATTATTACGAACAAGGGACTGGCATAGAGTGCGGACAAGAAATATCACCCCCTAAATCAACTGACTCATATTCAGATGAATGTGTTTTTTTCTGTCATTTGAAAACCCATTTTATCTTGTATTCTCTCGGCGAGGATGATTTTGGATCCTAATAACTATCTGAGGACTTCCTTTGGATTTTTATTTACTTATTTGAATGACACTAACGGAGGAGTTGTTCAAGAATTATTGGATCTTTGATTTCCTTGTCATATGCAAGCAGAAGAACCTTCGAGATAACTTCTGCAGTGCGGGGATCATCATCCACAAACGGAAGAAAGATCCGTCCCCGGTGCTGGGCATGCACCGGGACGATACAGACAGCTCCGCCAGGTTGCTTGTGGACAACTGCACTCCCCAAATGTACTGAATATTCCCCCAGATCTCCGCTAATGAGTACATGTGAGCCTTTTACTTTCACATTCCCAATATTTAACATGTCACAGGTTTCCTGGAGGATTGAGGATCTCATCTCAACGGTAGAAGCACTTGCCTCCGGGTCCACCCCTCCCATATGGGCAACACTCACAATCAGATCAATATCCCGCATGGTTTCGCTAAATACCCGGGGTGGGATCTCGGCCAGAGGAATTAAGGTCCATTCTCCCCTTTTTGCAAAGGTGATCATATCTATAGTGATTCCCTCAACCTCTTGCGGTGTTAAGTATCCACCCTGGGTGTTTAGATGCGCCGTGAGCTTCTCATCGTGAAAAGTCCGCTGAATACCGACATCAGGTTTAGTAACCCAGCCACGTTTTCCTAATAATGCCAATGCCTGGCGGGGGTTGACTTGATGGCCGGTATAACGACGAGAACGGTCCCCATCCGTTTTTTCCTGGGGAGTAAGCACATATAACTCTCGGAAGATCTGTTTAAAGGGCTGGATTCGTTCCTTTAAGAAGCATTCCCTCTGCCAGCTGTGCCATTGGCCGGTACCCAGCAAATCGATCGGGTGGGCGAGGCGATAAGCGGTTTTCTTTTTTATTGTTATTTGATTTCCATCCCAACCTTCAAGACTTCCCCCATTCTTAATGAGATATCCGCTATCTTCTTCACTGATAAACACCAGCTGCGAGATCATTGGCTTCAGGATAGGGTGTTTCATCAATTCCTGAAATTCATCCTTATTAAATTTATCCCCCCGGCACATGGCATCTTCCAGGGTGTAGCGCATACGAGAGGCTTGCCGTTTGATTGCTGTTTTCCTTTCTTGGATCTCTTTTACTTCAAGGTTCTTCCGCAGCTTAGCAGGAACGGCTTTTAAAGTTTTTTCTCCCCGTGAGACAGAGAAATCCGGCTCACCGATAGAATTGATCGACAAGGATAATTCGACGTCGTCTATCATCCGGATTAAAGGTCCGATAGCAAGGTCTTTGATCTCATCAGCTTCCATGGCCCATTGCAGACGGGCTGGATCTGGATATCCAGCCGTTCGAGCCAGGTTTTCCATGGCAATCCGGACGGCTAATTTTTCGCTGGTTTGCCTTTGTGAACCAAATTTCTTGCTGGTTCTTAGAAATTCCTGGAGAACCTGATAACGTTCAAGGATCTCTTCATCAACGTTCTTTTTCTCGGGAAGAGGAAGAAGTCCCAAAGTCCGTACAGAATCCTGGTGGCGCTTTTTAGTGATCCGGTTGGTGAGATCGTCTTTATTGATATTGCCAAGCATGGCATCTGCAAATTGTTTTGCCCGGGTATGGCCTGATCCGCTGGATGCATAAACTGCTGCTTTATAGAGGGCATCCCACCTCTCAGCCCTCAGTGTTGTATAGACCTGATTAAACCAATCCACATCAACAGCTCCCTCCATCAGATCTTCTGCCGTTAGTGGAGTCCGGCTGTTAATATCAGCTATCCAGGCTTCGCGAATATCCTTCTCAACGCTCCAGCGTAAATCTTTGGTATGGGCGTGGATCCACCAGACAGCTTCTGCAAAATCATCCCATTCAAGCCAGTGTTCGATGTGTTGGGCCCACTGGGGCGCATAAACTGCTGCCTGGATCAGGGCAGTTTGGGAGATGCCACTTTCCGTGAGTTTATTATGGAGAGACTCGTTTGTATCCTCTGGTCCAGGGAAGGAAACCTTTAAAATTTTGGATAGCACGGAAGCTTTGTTTTTGCTACTGTATAACCATCCCCTGGCCAGTTTGGTTTTACCCAGCGCTTTTAATGTCTTGATGAAGATATCACTACCTCCTGACCAGCGCAGTGATATGGCCAGGTTTGATGATGCGGTTGGCATATCCCCTCTGCCAAGTTCTACCTCGCAGATCCTTTGGCGGCATTTATCTACAATTGCCATAAACTCTTGATTTTGGGCTGCGAGCTGAGGGGATTTTCTGCTTGTTAGCAGACTGAATTCATGAAAATTACGGAAACTGTATTGGACGAATGTCCGGGAGCCTATCAGGTGATCGATAACATCTGCTTCAGTAGCTCCGCCTGCAAGAAAAGCGGGAAATAGATCATCAAGGGTTGGGCGATGGCGTGTTACACCTGTTCCAGGTTCATCCATCCATCTAAGCAGACCCCAAAGGCGAACATGGTGATCCGCTTGCCAATCGTCTGGAAACATAAAACGGTGTTCTTGACAAACCTTGAGCCAGGCAAGCAAACTTTGATCACGTCTCCAATCAGCCGATCGATGGGTAGTTTGGATCAGATCTCGTTTTAGTTCACTTTTGGGAATCAGGGTCAGCGTGGCTTCGAAACCATCAATCAATAGATCTGCAGCTCCCAGGGGAGGATGAGTATTAATCAACCATTCAAGGCAGCCCTGTAAAACCCCGGTATATTTCAGGTTTGGTTTTAATGCTTTACCAAACAATTTTTTTTGCACCGTTTCTCTCCAGCCCAGGGTATGACTCCTGTTAAGGATGTGACTCCAAGTGGTGGATGATAACAATACAAACATCTCAAGTAATAACCAATTATCCTTACCTATCCATTTCGCTCCGTCACTGGACCACCAGGTATTAAGAAGATCTCGCAAAGGAAATTGATCCGGATCAGTCCTTGAAAGCATGCCCCGGTGATAATAATGCAGCCAGCGAAGATTGCCAACCAGCTCTTCCCGGATGCCGGTAGAGTAATCCATCACCACTTCTTCGGACCGATGCTGATGGATAAAATCATCCAGGGATAAGAGACTTCTTTTTGCATTATCAGATATAAAGGTCTTTCGCCCGGAGAGGGACTTAATACTTTTAATGGGGCGAGGTGGAACTGGTTTGGTTCGTTGGGCCGGATCAATTAACCCCAGTCCATTCTCGAGTGTTAATTCCTGTTTGCTTTCATCCTCAATTTGCCCTACCAAGATCTGTTCATCGCTTGAGAGTTCAAGCCCTTTTGAAGTGTATTGCTGGGTAAGCTTACGACATTTGGAACTTTTTCGATTATCTTCCGACATCAACCGCAGTATCTCAAGACCAGCCAAGCGCTGGTTCTGATCTCCGGTTGTTATCAATCTTTCCGCGCTGATCAAGGCATTCTTGTCATTTTGTTTCAACAAGATGGTGATCATGCCCCGG
Organism: uncultured Anaerolineales bacterium; assembly: GCA_964532455.1. Lineage (GTDB taxonomy): Bacteria > Chloroflexota > Anaerolineae > Anaerolineales > UBA11858 > B10-G9. The sequence goes on along the minus strand of CAZHHT010000040.1, from coordinate 4,435 downwards.
CGCAGATCACCTGATTTGCGGGTGAGCAGGGATTGGATAGTTATGATATCAGTGGGGGTTAGATTTCTCTTGCTGATCTCAGCGATCGCTTTTTCTCGAACCGTGGCGCTCCGGTCACTCAATAATTCGATAAATAGGGATTGTTTATCACGATCCCATTTTCCCTTTTTAGCAAGTAAACCAGCCACATTTGCCCTATCATAGGGGTCCATCATGCTGATATAAGGCACCAAACGCTTTGGTGATCGGCGGCCTTGACTATAAAGCAGGATGCGGGCTGCTGTTGTTTGTTGAGAGGGAAGAGTCATCCAGGGGAAGACGGGAGGTTTTAGATTTCTTTTTTTCTTGGGGAAATTTTCAATAACCCTCTCAATACGTTCAAAAAGGTCTTTCTTGCTGTAATTACCCCCTACGTTGCGATCGTTAAAAGCGTGCAAGGCCCTGGTGGCAACCCCTAGATCGGGGTCATTAAATTTTTCCAATAACAAATCATGAGCACTGGTGAGATTTAACTGTGAAAGCAAATGAACACCCACGAATCTCTGGTCAGTCTCGCTGGACTTAATCAGCTCAGCTGCAGGTTGAACTGCTTTTTCTGCATCTCGAAAAGCGATAGCCCACAATCGTAAATAATTGGCAAATGGCTCCTCGTCTACTGGTAAAGCTGTTGCCGCCTGCTCCGCGGTTAAGAATTCAAGGACGTTCTGGATGATATTGATTAACTGTTTTTTATCATCTGCTTGAAGATTTAATCCAAACCAGACATTTGCAGCCCGGAAAACCGAGCTGAAGCGAACCAGATTCTCATCCAGGATCAATTGAAGCATGCGGATGAATGCTTCGGGATGAGATTCGTCAACAGATTCTAGGATCATTTGGCGAAGGCCTTCCTGTCTCTGGGCAGCCAGCAAAAGCCTCTCGATGAATTCCCAGCCTTCTTCCCGGGAGGCCATTAAGAGGGCTCTTACCACATGGGAGCCCATGGCGGCTATGGGGTGTTCACCACTGGCGGTCTCTTTTAAGGTCTGGAATACTTTTTCTCCATTTTCATCCCCCTTATTAATTGCCGCTGCGAAGAGGGGGCCAAGGGCTCGATCCACTCCCCAGGGAAGATATGCCGCCCATTCCGCCAACCACTCGATCGTTGGTTCATATTTATGAGTCGCTCTATATAAAGAGAGGATCCACTGCATTCTTGCCGATTGAGTAACAGATGGATTTTGAGGACAGCGAAAGGCTTTTCGGTGAGGGCCAAACTGGTAAGGGAGATTCGCGAAAAGATCCCAGCCTAGATCAACATAATCAGCGATCTTTGGGAACAAAGAACGAAATACGTTCCTTCGGGATCTTTTTGAGGTAGATTCAAGCCATTGATAACCTCTGAGATAATCCTGGGCAAGTTTTTTCTTTTCCGAATAGCTAGCCAGGCCCAGAAAAATATTCAACTCATACGTAAAAACTCTTTGCAGGTGATTTGGAAGACGAGAAATAGACTTTCGTTTCCGCCTGGCCCAGTTGGATACCTCAAATTCCTTTAATCGTTCTTTGGCTTGTTCGCGGGTTAACATTTATCCCCCCGCCAGGGCTACGAGTCGAATAAATGATACCAGGGAGCCTTCGCTAATTTCGACCACGGTGTTCAGATCCTGGATTTGTTGATGGTCAATGAAAACGTAATAGAGGCCATCTTCAAAGGCCTGGTGGGCGGTTTGAATTGCTTCATTTAGATCAACGGTTTGGTCCAGGTCCTGTTCTCCTGGAACAACTTTGCCGCTTTCGACTCCCAGTGATATTTCTGCCGGGGTCATGATATGAGATAAACGTCGTTTTTCCTGTCTTTCATGGAAATCTTTAACCTCGTCTTTTACCAGCAAGGTGATTAATTCCCGTAGATTTCCATGAAATTGCTGGTCGTCTTTATCGATCGGCAAAGAAACATCCCAGACCCCAAATGGACGTTTTGGGCGACCGACAACTTTGGCTTCAACCTTGATTGAAAGTGTCATAATGTTCTCCGATGATTTATATTGCTCAATTTATCTATTTATTATATACAATTTTTTCTGGGAGATTAATAACTGCAACAACGGCAGTCCTTAAATTTTTCCAAGAATTGCCATTTATGTTTAGGCCACTTCTGGGGGAGGGGGATAAATCCCACTCCAGGGCCAGCGGAGGCAGTGGATTGGGATTGGCCATCGCCCGCCAGCGGGTGTAAACCCATGAGGGGACAATCGAGGTCAAAAGCGCTCTAGGTACGGGGACGACCTTTGCTGTGGCGCTGCCGCTGGTGGAATCCACTAAGATTGTAAGATTATTCCTAAATCTTCACCCCAAAGAGTTTTATTTCAAGATACAGGAAATAGCCGCTGACTCTTAATCAGTCAGGGGGTTGTCTATTGTGTCCACAGGGGGAAATAGCGTCTATTGTGTCCACGAAATGGGGAAAAATCGTCAATTTTGTCCATTGTTTCCATAGTTTCTACTGTATTTGCACCCAAACTGCATCTAAGAAAGCGTTTGTCAATAGGTCATTCTTCTTAAGGGTTCTTAAACAAACTCCCATCTCCTCGAGATAATCTAACTATTGTCTCGGTTCATAACCTGCTATTCTTTTTTATCGGGTTTTTCCAATCAGCGACAACCTAATCCAATGCATCTAACCGTGCTCAGCTTGAACAATTTCCTCCAAGCAGATCTTCCCTAAGATCAGGCACACTATACCGTTCGGTTTATCCCAGGGGCCTCAATCACCGGATCGGTTTTTATAACCAGCAGTTTGGTCAGGCTCCCTGTTCAACTAATCGTCGCTGTTCATAATCTTCTTCGTAAGGTTGGTTTCGCTTCAACATATAATAAACCACCGTCAATAACCGGCGGCCCACTGCCACTTTAGCTCCTCTGCGGCCAATTCGCCGGGACAGATGCTCATACACACCATACCAACGTGGACTGATTCGACAGGCCGTCATCGCGGCGCTTACCATAGCAGTGCGCAAGTAGCGCGAACCTTGCTTTGAGATCCTTCCGTGCCTCACCACTTCATCGCTTTTATGTACCCGGGGCGTCAATCCGGCCCAGTTGCACAATGCCTTAGGCGAATTGAACCGGCTGATGTCTCCAATCTCCGCCAGGATCACCGCTGCAATCAGCTTGCCTATGCCCGGCATACTCATCAAAAGCTCAGCCTTTGGTTTCAGATCTTCTGGAAGCGGGATATTATTTCGTAGTTCCTTGGTCTGGGCATCCAGCTGGTTGATCATTTCCAGGGTCTCAAAGACCACTCTTCTCGATACGGGGCGCAGCTCCTTCTCAACCATCTCCCGCAACCATTCCCGTCCTGAACAGCCGAACAGGTCCGTTACCGGAGAGGCGAGATTGTATCCTGCCAGCACGGCATGGATCCGGTTCTTCGCTCGCCTCCTCTCATCGATCAGCCATTCCCGATAGCGGAGGTGCTGTCTCAGGTCGCGGATCTCTTTGGGCGCAGTGTAAGCGATCGGTAGAAAATTGAGCCTTGCCAAATGCGCCAGAACTGAAGCATCGATCTGGTCGGTCTTCACCGCTGCTTCTGCGATCATCCTGACCTTCTTGGCATGCGCCAGTTCTACCCGATCAACATGCTTCTCTAAAAGATCATAGAAATAGGGCCAGTTCCGGGTGGCTTCCATCACCGCATAGGTTTCTTTGGGCACATTCTCAGTTATGTAGGATGAAATATCAGAGTTTTTCAGACGTTGTTTGTCAATTACTTCCCCCTCGGCGCTCATCAGAACCAGATAGGTCCTCTTGAGATGCAGATCGATTCCAAGGTAAAATGGGTACATAGCGTTCCTCCTTTTGCTAAACTGGTTTATCACTATTCTCAGTTTAGCATTTGGCTGGAACGCTTTCAAAGTATCACCCAAGAATCAATAACTCAACCCAAAAAGGCGGCTCTATTATTTCATTGGTTTTCATTGTCGTTGTTATCTGTGAGGCCTGATTGCATATCTAAAGGTCTTTTCACGGCAGACGCGCCCCTGTTCAATACATGGGTATAGATCATCGCGGTTTTCACGCTCTTGTGGCCAAGCAGTTCTTGTACTGTTCGAATAACGTAGTTATTTTCAAGAAGATGGGTCGCAAAACTATGCCTGAACGTGTGGGGGGTCGCTTGCTTTTGGATTCCAGTTCTTCTTGTGGCTGCCTTGATGTTCTTTCTCAAACTTGACCCGAATCGATGGTGCCGCCTTACAACACCACTACGAGGATCCTTGGACAGGTTATCAGAAGGAAATACCCACTGCCAAACCCACTCTTTCCCTGCATTGGGATACTTCCTGGCGAGTGCGTGGGGTAGTTCAACTCCATTGATATTGTTTCGCTGGTCAGCATCACAAATGACTTTTACTCTGGCCAGATGCTCTCTAAGAGGCTCCTGGACTGATTGAGG
>CAZHHT010000039.1:0-24548 GCA_964532455.1 uncultured Anaerolineales bacterium | reverse complement strand
GATAACGCTGGAATATACCTTTTTGGGGGGATATGCAAAAATACCCAACCAAAATTTACCGCATCCTGCGAGTTTTCAACAATCAACCGACCGAAGAAGAAACCTGATGCGAAACCATCTCCACCACAGACTCGGTCGAGAATGTGCAACTCGGCAGTTGGAGAAACATAGGTATTCCCGTTGATCCAGGCAACAGCAGCCCAAGAATGATGGTCTGTTCCTTAAAATCAGAAGGTGAACTGCATGGACGAAAAACCTACGAAACATCTGTCTATTTCAAAGTGATACAGTTTTCGGGGATCAAGTCAGTTTTTCGGAAAGCACATCTATACCCCACTTGCAACTGGATATACAATCCGCTCACCATAACCTGTAACAATCTTTATATACCGGCTCAAGGCTTTATCCATTTCATAGTCACCTGTATCAACAAGAAGCGGCCGCCCACCCAATGAAAATATCTTTTCCGGTGCACTTATTATAATGATGTTATCTAAGCCAATTTTCCTCAATACCTTTGGACTGATTTGCTGATTTCCCCTTCCAAAGATAAAACCCTGACCACCAATGGGCGTAATAACAACTTTAGCCGCATGTTTTGCGAGAAGTTCCAACAAAGACGTTTCGTTGGCATCTGCGATGACAAGCTTCCGACCACATACCACATCTACACCTACCAATGTTTTGCTTAATCCCAAGTTAGTAAGGATGGGGCGGGTAGTTGTTCCTGGGCCAATGATGTAATAACTTTCGTCCATGTGATCGATTACGTCCAGCGCAATAGCATGTAGCGTTGCTTCCTCACTCACAGGGTTGGGTGACTTCCGGGCCTGAACAAGCCTCTTCTTGTAGGGGATCCGCAGGTAACCAAAAAGACGTGGAGAAATAATGCCCTGTCGGTAAGCATCTTCATCTATGTCCATAACCTCTGCGGTACGCAGCGTGCGATTCTCATCTCTGAGAAATTGGGCAGCGAGTTCACCAGTGCTGGCCGGATTTACCCCGAATACCGCCGAATGTATCTTGACACCTGCCGGAATTCCAATCGCAGGAACAGTTTCACCTACTGCTTCACAAATATTTCGAGCAGTACCATCCCCACCAGCAAACAAAATCAGATCGACGCCCAATGCAAGCATCTCTTGAGCAGCTCTCCTGGTATCCGCAGCTGTTGTCTTCCCATGACTAATCTCACCAATGATAACGGGCGAGAAACCAAAACGTACAGCAACATCCTCGCCCATCTCACCAGGATAAGTAACTAACTTTTTCAGATCACTAACTGATTTTTTCAGCATCCTCAATGCTTCAGCTGCACGGTCAAACGCTTCCGGGACCGCCCCCAATTCGCAGGCCCGCTGCTGGATGACTAATCCATCACTACCTTTCAGGCCAACTCTCCCCCCTAAGCCTGCAACAGGGTTAACGATCAAACCTAGCTTACTTTGATTTGAAAATGCCATTTTGCGATCTTATGATATTTTGCACATACAATAATTCCCCCAAAATGAGTTTTGCTGAATTTTCCTTATGCTCCACTAGCATCATTAATTACTAATTATTTGACTGAACCTTTGCTCTGACCAACAACTACGGCTGACTCGCAAGTCCGCCAGCCAGCTCACCGCCATCGATAACAAAATACTGCCCAGTAATCCAGGAGGCTTCATCTGATGCCAGAAAGGCAAAAAGTGAAGCAACATCCTCTGGCCGACCAAGCCTCTTGAGTGGTAGCTTTTCATAGAATGCCCGTTGCATTTCGGGTGTGTATTCTGCCTTTTGCATGGGTGTTAAAATAAAGCCCGGACAGACAGCATTAACCCGGATGGTTGGCCCCAATTCCAGCGCCATTGAGAGCGATAACTCTATTACGCCAGACTTTGAAGCGTTGTAAGCACTATAATAATGGTACCCGGCTAAACCATTGGTGGATCCCATATTGATGATGACGCCACCTTCCCCGGCGAGCATATGAAGGGCAGCTTGCTGAGCTACAAAAAACACACCATTAAGATTAATGTCGATTACACCTTTCCATTCCTCAGGGGTAATGTCTATGAATTGGTGTCGGATGCTAATTCCGGCATTGTTGATAAGAATATCCAACCCACCCAATTGCTTGTGGAGTTGATCAAAAGCCTGCTTGACCGAGTCTGGAGAAGACACATCACATATGATGCTCTTCTCCAGAGCCGGCAATTGCCCCTCAATATGTTGGCAAGCGTCCTGATCCCTGTCCATAATGATGACCCGGGCACCTTCTTCGAGGAAGCGCGCTGCTGTAGTTGTGCCAATACCACCAGCTCCACCAGTAATAAGGACTCGTTTATCTCTTAAACCTTTCATAGTAGCTCCTAAAACAATATCACCGTCGCATAGTCAGGTATTCAGGCTTTATTTTGATCCAGTTTTCGTTGGTAAGCGCGCCATGTCACAGCCCATTGTTCAGGCTTATCAAGTGGATCATGGTCAACGATACGATGCACTGTGCTGTTATGGGGAGCGGTTTTGACTAATTCAGGATCGGTTCGGGCCTCGTCAGCAATCTGACGAATAACCGCAACATATTCATCAATCTCCGCCTTGGTATATGACTCGGTCGGTTCCAGTGTATTTGGCTCAGGCACCACAAAGGGATGGTGACTTGTCCAGTAGTGTAGGCCAAAATCAGCGGCTCGCAATCCAATGTCTTCCGAAGAAACGCCTGTTTCTTCGTACAAGGCCTGCCAGCTGTAACGAACCTGTTCCTTGCGCGGTTTCCCCACAGCATAAGGCGCACTGACCCCGGGGATCTCGAGCATCTTCTTTAGCAGGTAGTTATTATTGAGGACCGCAACCTCAGCTACCTCTCGTAAACCATCCGCCCCGAGACTCATCACCCAGGCATAAGCTTTTAGAATAACCGGTGCTACGCCATAAAACGAGTGGATTTTTCCGATACTATCGGGACGATTGGTATCAAGATAGTATTTATTTCCATCCCATTCGACTACCGGTACAGGCAGGAACTTGGCTAACTCCTCGCTCACGCCCGCAGCGCCACCGCCCGGGCCGCCACATCCATGCGGTGTGGCAAAAGTCTTATGCAGATTGAAATGACACATATCAAAGCCAGCATCACGCGCCCGGGTGATACCCAGGACGCCATTTGCGTTGGCCTGATCATAGAAACATAACCCACCAACATGATGGACAACTTTTACAAACTCTGTAATCTTTGGATTAAAGATGCCTGTATCTTCGGGATTCGTAATCATTAATCCAGCAGTCCGCTCAGACACTGCTTCTTTGAGAGCATTAAGGTCTGGATAACCATCTTCATCTGGATATAGTGTAATGATTTTATAACCTGCTACTTTTGCACAGGCCGCATTTGAAGGATGTGAAAATATGGTCGTGATAACCTCATCACGCTGATCAGCCTCACTATTCGCCTGATGATAGGCTCGCATAATCGCAGTGCAAGTATAGATTGCCTGTGAGCCGGCTTGAGACTGAAATGAAAAACGAGCCATTCCAGAAATCTCTTTAAGCATCTGCTCAAATTGATACATGATCTCCAGAATTCCCTGGACAGTATCTTCATCTTGCAGAGGGTGGATTTCAGCAATTCCTGGCAGACGGGCCAACTGCTCATTAACTTTTGGGTTGTACTTCATGGTGCAAGTGCCTTGTCCAATATCCACATTGAGATCAGCCCCAAGGGTTTCTTGCGAAAGGCGCAGATAGTGACGCAGTACCTGAGGCTGTGATATCTCAGGCAATGCAGGTAGCTGCTTTCGTCGGATTGTTTCAGGGATCGTAGACAAAATATCCCCCACATTATCTCTGATTGCGCTTTCAGCTTCGGGCAACAAAACCCCGCGCTGTCCCGGTTGGCTTAATTCAAATATTACAGGTTCGTCCCAGCGTGCCTGATGAAAGCGCCTCAGATTCGGTTTTCCATCAGTGTAGCGGAACTTCATAATATTTTGAGTCATTGCACAACCTCCCTTACTGCGGTAACCATTCGGTCAATGTCTGCCTGTCTATGCAGTTCAGTAACGCAGAACAAGGCACAGTTACCCAGTTCGGGATATTTCAAACTCAAGTCCATCCCACCGAAAATACCTTGGGCAAGGAGAGCGGAATTAATCTCGGCTACAGGTTTACCCGTGCCGTCGAAATTTACCACGAATTCCCTGAAGTAGGGACCATCGAACATGGGAGATTGCACACCTTTGATTGCAGCTAATTGCTTGGTAGCATAGTGAGATTTCTGCATGATAACCTCACCGACTTCTGCCATCCCTTGGGGGCCCATTAATGCCAAATAGACTCCTGCCGTGATTCCCCACAAGGCGGAGGCTGTACCCACCCACTCTTTTCCCTGCTCGCGTATTGCAAACGAGGTCCGTTCATAAGCAACATCACCAAACCCATATTCACCGGGTACACTCGTAGGCGTGATGCCGAATAAACGAGAGGGATATTCCATCACATATTTCTCTTCGTCACGGGTGGCGATAAATCCAGCCTGCCCGCCTCCGAACTGCATATGCATACCCAGTGATTGAATGTCACCGCACACAATGTCGGCACCGTACACCGTGGGGGGGGCTATCACTCCAAGCGAAATAGGGTCAACCCCAACTACACACTCTGCCCCATGTTTATGCGCTATTTCGGCAATCTCTGCACCGCTTATGGGTATCATGCCCAGGTAAGAAGGATTTTCGAAGTAAACCACAGCTGTTTTATTTGAAATGGCTCTCTCAAGAGCACTGAAATCAACATTTCCAGTCATACGGTCAATATCTATCTGATTGATAGATATATCCGGTAAGCAGTAGTTAGTGATCATGGAAAGCTTGTCAGGGTTGATCGCTCCACAAACAAGCGCTTCATTCCGGCCTGTAAGGCGGCATGCCATCCGAATAGATGTTGCCGCGGCTTGGAAACCATCATAGGTAGGCACATTGACGACATCCATTTCAAGCAACTCGCCCATCATACTGGAGTATTCAAAGAGAGCTTGAAAACGTCCGTGATCATCATAAGGTTCGCCGGCATATGCTGTGAGAAACTCACTGCGTCCATTAATTTCATCGCACACTGCTGGGACAAAATGCTGGTAACACCCAGCCCCTCGAAAATTGAGATGATCTTTGCAGGTTGCGTTATGCGAAAGTATTTCCTCCACGTGCCTGATGAGATCATATTCAGACAGAAAAGGCTCTGGTAAGTCCATCTTCCTTTTCATCCGGAGCGCTTCAGGAATATCCTCATACAATGCTTCAACGCTGGCAACACCAATCTCGTCAAGCATCTGCTGCTTAATCGAAGGTTCAGAGTTGGGGATGTATGGATAAACTACTGGCTGTTTTTTCCCATGTTTCTCTCTGTTTGTTTTCATAAAATCCATTATTGGTTTACAAATAATCAGTCAGCTTCTTGCCAATGATCTAATCAAAAGATAAGTCAGGCAATTTCTCCATACCAACCTTATTGGCCGCCTTGGTGGTAATATCGCGAAGTTCTTTCTTAACCTCATCTGATATTGGCGAAGGTTGATATTTCGTAAGCAGTTCTTTCATTCTATCTTGAGCCCGGTCCCAGGTGGATTTTGACCCTTTCTTTTCCCATGTCTCCAGGGTGTCTCGGTCAATCACATCAGAGGGGAAATACAATTCCTCACGGAACCATTTCTTCGTATGGGGGTGACCCAAATAGCTTCCGTTGTGACCGAGTTCCTGTATGATATTGAGGGCGATAGGTGTCTGGCGGCCATCAATCCCTGCGACCAGACGTTTTGCCATACCAAGGGTCTCGGCGTCAATCACTATTTTTTCGTAACTTAGGCAGCTTTCATAATCCATCATCCCGGATCCAGAAACCATATTCGCCCCAGCCAGGGCAGCAAAAAAGGCACTGGAGGATTCCAGGCCGCATTGGGCATCGACAATCTTGGCATCACTCATCCCAAGATAGGAATGTGTGGGCATGCCTAATTCTTTGCCCACCTGGACGTAAGCACAATTCATCATCCAGGTGCCTATTGCACCCATAGGGGTGGTTCCTTTTCTCATATCAAAGGTGGCGGGAGAGCCACCCCAAACAATCGGTGAACCGGGATTTACCAATTGGTTGATGGTGACACCGCTCAGGCTCTCTGCAGTATGCTGCACCACCGCGCCAGCAAGCGTGACAGGAGAGTTCGCACCGGTCATTGGCATGGAAATTAATTGGGCCGGAATATTATATTTGGCGCAGTCGATCAAATTCTGGCAGGTGATATCGCTCCACTTCAATGGCGGAGAGGGGCAGACATCAAAAACCGCGATTGGTTTCTCTGCCAGCTCTTTTTCACTTCCAACCACGGCAACGAGCATATCTTTCATCGTCCACCAGGTTTCTTTTTCAAAAGCGCCGGTTATGATTGGTTTTCGCATAAAATTCAGCGCCAAATAAAGACGGTAAAGATCACCGATGCCCTCGGGCACGTCAGAGGTGATGAAAGCGGTACTTTGCGCATCTATTTGGGGAAGCATTTCCACCAGCTTGATAAATTTTGTATAATCCTCGGTAAGCGCCTGACGCTGCTTTTGAGTTTCACTATCCAGGATCGTGATCCCTCCCGACCCAGGAGTAAATTGAAGACTATCTCCTCCATAGTGAACAGCTTGATTGCCGTCCAAATCATAAAGATAAAATTCAGATGGTCGAGTATCAAGGGCTTGGCGGGCAATCTTTTCTGGAATTTTGGCGATTTTGTTTTCCTTATCAACCTCTGCACCTGCATCAGCCAACAAAGAAAGCGCTTCATCGTTATGAACCTGTATACCAGGGTTCATTAACAGAGCAAATCCTTCTCCGATGATTTGTTGAACAAGCTCACTTGAAAGAAGGTTTAATTTTGGACGCATAGTTTGGACCTCCTAGTACTATGTTTGAATATTGAATTTAACTCTTGGATGGGGGAATATATATTGCATGTATTGGGATTTCCCCTAACTAGTGGTTTGTTTAACAGGGACATCAACCAGCCGGAAGGCAAGATCGATTGCAGAGGTTGCATTCTCAGCATAGCCATCCGCACCAATTTCTTTGCAGAAGCTTTCGGTAACCGGTGCGCCACCAACCATCACTTTTACCTTATCACGTAATCCAGCTTCCACTAAGGCTTCAATAAGTTTTTTTTGCTGGAGCATAGTGGTTGTTAGCAATGCTGAAGCGCCTACAATATCTGCCCCCGAATCTTTTATGGCATCAATAAACTCAGATGCAGATTTATTCGCGCCAATGTCAACAACCTTAAAGCCGTTAGCGGTCAACATTGTCCCCACAAGAGTCTTGCCGATCTCGTGTAGATCTCCTTTAACAGTTCCGATAACGATAGTCCCAGCGACTTCGCGGACCTGGCCACCAACCAGAAGAGCTGGCTCAAATATATCTATAGCTGTTTTCATCGCATTGGCACCACTGATCAACTCAGGTAAAAAATACTCACCCAAAGCAAACAGTTCCCCAACTTCTTGGATACCCTTGGTAAGTCCTTCAGTAATACATAACAAAGGGTCCAGCCCCTTTTTTAGCGCTTCTTTTGCCAATGATTCAGCATCATTGGTTTCGCCCTCAATCACAGCCTCAGCCAGCTTATCAAACATTTCTTGACTCATTTTTTTACTCCTTATTATTTAGATACAGCTATTTTGAAAAATTAAGTTTTTGCTAAATCTATTGATTTATTTTCTACATCCAAGCTCAGGATCTACACTGATGCCTTTTATCAAATTTAATAACTCATCCGATTCCTCATCATTTACTTGCCTCAATCGCATCAGCCTCAGAAACTTAGTCAAATTCAGATTTCTCTTCTGGCGAAGAGGCTGGCTGGCATGCGGTCAAAAACATTCCAACAGCAACAGACCAATAATAAATTTCACCTCTTTTTGCGAAATCGATATATTATTAGCACACCAATAATATATTACAGGTATTTTATCAACATCATGATAATACGTCAATACACAATCAATAAGCTGTAGTGGACCGCTAATTTTATAACAAGAAACGGGGCTAGATTAAGGTGGACACCTCCTTTTTAGATAGGACCTATTGTTATTGATTTTGATCTCTAAAATATGCTTCCACCGGGATTCGATATTCCAGTGCTGTGTGAGGACACTCAAAATTGTAGAAATCGAAATAGCGACTTAGCCCCCGGCGAGCCATTCTTGGGGTTTCGTACTTCTGAAAATACCTCTCCTCGCATTTGATCGAACACCATAGACGCTCATTGAACGCATTATCTAATGCTCGCCCTCGACCATCCATACTGATTTGAACAACATGATCTTCAAGACATTGAATGTACTGGGGACTGGTGAATTGGCTGCCTTGATCGCTGTTCCAAATCTCTGGTACAGCCTGGGCTAAAGCCTGATCAACTGCCTCTGCACAAAAGATACCGCCAGGGTTTGATGCAAAGCCCAGCTAACTACATAGCTTGAATACCAATCCAATACGGCTGCCAGGTACATCCAGCTTCTCTTGAGACGAATATAGGTGGTATCAATGCCCCAGAGATAATTGGGGTAATCGGCAGCCACGTTCCTCAGCAAGTAAGGATACACTTTGTGCTCAGGATAAGGTTTACTCAGATTTGGTCGATGTCCCAGCGCGATCAAATCCATCTCCCGCATATGTTTTTGCATCGTTTTGCGATTAATCATCATTTCCTTTCTGAGCTCATTTATGATCCATCGAGAACTATAAAAAAGGGGGATAGTGTAGATCTCATCAATGCAATGTTTGACAGCAATTTCTTGTGCTGAAGGACCCGCTGGTCAATGCGGATCATTTTAGGAACTTCTCAACACCCGTTGAGTAAAATTCTGAATGGATCTATATAGGTGCCCCCACGGAGAATCAAACTCCGGGCTTGATCTTGAGGGGGTTCTGTCCAAGTCCCCTCGACGATGGGGGACCAAGCAATTGGTGGTAATGGTCTCTTCGATCCCGTCAGAGAAGTTAGAGTAGCCATGAAAGTTAGCACGGTACTAGCCTGTTTGGGAATTGACCGCCCTATTTGTTGAGAGTTAATAACTTTCTCAGCAAAACATGTGGGATGTGTTTGAGCCATTAGAAACCTCAAGGTTCATCCTTTGGGAAAACAAGTTTGAGCACTTCTCCATAGGTTTTGATCAGTGGGTGTATCCGGCGACCAACAAATATTGGATTGGTGATCGCTAACATGGCTCCGTTTGAATCGTACACGTCCAAGCGATACCAATTTGATTGTGAGGGTTTGGTAGTATCACTATAAAAAAGTTTTATCTCACCATCTACAGCAGTTCCATCTGCCACAACCTCTCCATTTCTCACAATCTGGGCACAAGCAGATTCAGGGCACTCGGAAATGGTTGAGGTGAATAGAATCTCACCCCTAAATGGTCCAACGTCTTCACCGATGTCATACACCTTGCCATTTACTTCAGCTTGAAAGGATACTTTAGGTCCCAGGCTGATATAAACACGCCTCCGCCTCACTGCAGAAAGAATGGCATTTGATGAAAGTTCTTCAGCGTATACGCAGGTTGTTGGCAATCCGATGGCCTCGCGTGTATGATCTCCTGTATACTCGGGGCTTGGCACCGGCTGATGGTAATCGCTGCCCCCCAGTGCGGTTATTCTATACCCAAGATTCAAAAGTTCGGTCCAAAACCTAATTGCCTTAGGTGTACCCAAATCATTTTCTGGCCTACCGGGGGAATTGCAAACTTCGATACAGTGAATATAGTTCAGGTTGGTTTGATTGTGATGCCACCCCCAGGATTTCTTGAGAGGATGAACGATGCAGTTAATCAATCCCTGTTTGGCAGAGTGGATGATTATTTCCTTAATCGGAGCCTGTTCTTTTCCCCACACCAGATCATCGTCGTAAGGGTACACACATATATTTTCCATCCAATCATACCAGCCCCGGATGCCGAGCACAGTGAAATGCCCACTTGAGAGTGAGACTTCGATCCCCGGGATAACCAATATATCCAAATCCGGCATCAATTCCCACAGATGATCAATCGTATTGTGATCAGTCAGGAAGAAAAAGTCCATACCTTCGGACTTTGCAGTTTCAACTAACGTAGCCGGCGGTAGAATACCGTCGGAGAAGTTGGAGTGGACGTGGAAATCACCACGATACCAGCCAGCCCGGGTATTGATTATATTCGTTGGTGAGAGTGAATGAAACATGGCTATCCTTATGGTATTTTTTACAGGTGTGCGATATTTGAGATAGTACCGTTCATCGATGGCCAGTCAACTTGTTGTTTCAGCACTATTTATTGAATAATCAGCACTTGAGTTAAGAGAAAGGGTATTTGCATAATCTTATTCGTACTATATAAAGGATTCAGGTTAAAGTCACAACTCCGGTCATTCCTGCTTGATGTCGCGGTTTCTGGTTGGTTGTTTCATTACTCCAAAACCACCTCACTTAAAGCATTTTTCATTCGATTGTCAGGGAGGTTAGTGTCCAATCAGAGTCTCTTTCTGAAGTTAATAGATCATGCCTATATAGAGCTAACCAGCTCTGACACGGTGACAGGCCACAAAATGCTCAGGTTGTACTTCTCGGTACTCGGGCGGGGCCAGAAAGCAGGTGTCTATCGCCAGTGGGCAACGAGTGCTGAACACACAGCCTTTGGGTGGGTTAGTCGGACTGGGGACTTCACCTTCCAGAATGATCCGATGTCGTTTCCTCTCAACCTGCGGATCAGGTACTGGCACTGCCGAGATGAGTGATTGAGTATAAGGATGTAAGGGGTTATTGAACAGGGCATTCCCCCCAGCAAACTCAACAATCTTGCCAAGGTACATGACGGCTATGCGGTGCGATATGTGCTTCACCATACTCAGGTCATGGGCAATGAACAGGTAGGTCAAACTAAACTGCTCTTGCAGGTCTTGTAATAAATTTATCACCTGGGCCTGGATCGAGACGTCCAGCGACGAAATCGGCTCGTCGCACACAATGAAACTTGGATTCAACGAAATCGCTCGGGCGATGCCAATGCGCTGCCTCTGGCCGCTGGAAAATTCGTGCGGGTAGCGGTGCATAAAAGCTGGGTTCATACCGACCAATTCGAGTAGCTGTGCCACTTGGTCTTTCCGCTGTTGTTTGCTCATTAAGCCTTGAATCACCAAAGGCTCGGCAATGATTTTCCCCACTGAATGGCGCGGATTGAGTGAGGTGTAAGGGTCCTGGAAAATCATCTGCATTTTAGGTCGGAACTGGCGTAACTCCTCTGTGCTTATCTTGGTGAGATCGGTGTTCTCAAAGAAAACGTTACCAGAACTGGGCTTGTATAACTGCAAGATCGCTCTACCGGTGGTTGACTTACCGCAGCCGCTCTCTCCCACCAGCCCCAGCGTTTCACCTTTTTTTATGTCAAATGAAATCCCATCAACCGCTCTCACTGCACCGACCCGGCGACTAAGCAATCCCCCAGATATCGGAAAATACTTCTTGAGATTTTCAATCCGCAATAGCACCTTGTTCTTAACCATCGCGCGGCCGCCTTTTATCCAGGTCGTAGAAACAAGAAGTCAGGTGCTGCTTTCCCACTACGATTAAGGAAGGAATCTCCTGCCAACAGCGTTCAAAGACATACGGGCAACGAGGCGCAAATGGGCAATGAGTGATGGGTATCAGCATATCCGGTGGTGTACCTTCAATACTTACCAACCGATTGGACCTCCGAGCATCCAGACGTGTTATAGCGCTGAGTAAACCAATGGTATATGGATGCTGGGGGCGTTTGTATAGATCATCCACTAGCGCGATTTCTGCTACTCTACCCCCATACATGACCAGAACCCGGTCAGCCAAACCAGCAACTACTCCAAGGTCGTGGGTGATCCATATCACCGCTAGGCCAATTACATTACGCAGTCGCTGGAATAGATCCACAATCTGGGCCTGGATGGTAACATCTAAGGCCGTGGTTGCCTCGTCAGCGATAATAATCGCTGGATTGCAGGCAATAGCGATGGCGATCATCACTCGTTGGCGCATGCCACCGGAGAATTGATGGGGGTAGTTCCTATAGCGCATCTTCGGGTCGGGGATTCCTACCTGTTCCAACAATTCAATTGTCTTTTTTTGAGCCTCCTCGCCGCTCATCCCTAAATGTTTGACCAGAGTCTCTGAAATTTGTTCACCAACAGTTAGAATTGGATTTAAGGAGGAAATTGGATCCTGGAACACAAAACCTATTTGGCCTCCACGAACGTTGCGCAGTTCCGCAGGCGTTAGTTTAAGTAAATCACGCCGGCCATATTTGCCGGCAAAGTAAGCCTGTCCCCCTTCCACTTTACCTGGTGGCGATTGGATAAGGCCCAATATAGACATCACCGTCACGCTCTTGCCGCTGCCACTTTCGCCCACAATCGCCAGCGTTTCACCCTCCTCTAGGTCGAAGCTAACCCCGGACACCGCATGAACGACGCCCTCAAGGGTATAAAACTTAGTGACAAGGTCTTTTACTTCTAATATAAGTTGCGTATTCATTGCTTCTTACTTCCTTGCGCGACGTAAGCGAGGGTCAAGCACATCACGCAACCAGTCGCCAAGTAAATTCATCCCTAACGAAGTGAACATGATCGCTAGACCTGGAAAGGTAGCAATCCAGGGGGCGCTGGTCAAGTACGTACGACCGCTGGCTAATATATTACCCCAACTGGGCACGGTGGGCGGCACGCTCAAGCCTAAAAAACCCAAACTGGCCTCATAAAAGATCATAGCCGACATTTCGAACGTCGCGAGGGTTACAAAGGGACCAATCATGTTGGGCAGGATGTGATCGAAGATGATACGACCCCCGCGCGCTCCAGAGCTGATGGCTGATTCAATGTAGCCCGATTCGCGGATTCTCAATACCTCACCACGCGTAACTCGGGCAAATATAGGTGCGTTGGTGATTCCGAAGATTAATACGACATTCAGCAGGCTTCGGCCCAAAATGGCGGCAATAAATACCACGAAGAGCAAATACGGCAACGACAGGATTAGGTTCACCGCACCCATAATGACAGCATCCACAGGCCCTCCGTAATAACCTGCGATGGTTCCCATGAGCAGACCAATTCCACCAGCTAGCAGGACGCCAAAAAAACCAATCGTTAGCGAGACCCGTGCACCATAGATGATGCGGCTCAACATATCTCGGCCAAGGCTGTCAGTGCCAAGAGGGTGATTCCAACTGCCTCCCACTGACCAGGCAGGGGGTATTTTATTGTTCCATAGATTTTGTTCGAGCGGATCGTATGGAGAAAGTTGAGAAGAAAAAATCGCCGCCACGACCACTGTCAAAAATAATAGCAATCCAATAATAGCGCTCTTGTCACGCCAGAGGAATCGGCTGGCGTAAAACATCCGATTCAAAAATGTGCGTTCGATATCCAGGAAGCTGTCATTGGTTTGGACCGCTCTATTCTTCGCCATAGCGTATCCTGGGGTCAATAATTACATAGGATATATCAGTCAGAAGGTTGAGCGTTATAACGATCACGCTCACAAAAATAGCGGTGGCCTGTACTAATGGAAAATCCCGCCATCCAATAGCCTGCAAAAATAAACTGCCCATGCCGGGCCAAGAAAAGATCAACTCAATGTAACTAGAACCACCTAATAAATAACCAAACGAGACACCAAGCACGCTCACCAAGGGGATAAGGATATTTCCGAGCACGTGTTTGACATAGATCACCTTGGGCTCAAGACCCTTGCTGTAGGCGGTGCGGATAAAATCTTCGGCTCGGATTTCCAGCACCGATGCGCGCGTCAACCGCACAATCCTGCCCATGGTAGGCAAAGAGAGTACAAAAGCCGGTAAGATCACCGATGTCCACTCATCCCGGCCGAAAGAAGGGAGCCAACCGAGCCTGACGGCGAAGAATATGATCAGTATCAATGCCAACCAAAAGTTGGGGATGCTTTGTCCAAAAAGGGTCACCATCCGCCCAAGCGAATCAACCGTGCTGCCCGGGTTAAAGCCTCCAATCAGGCCCAATGGGATAGCAACAAGTATCGCTAAAAGTAACGCTACACAAGCAAGTTGCAACGTAGCTGGAAGGCGGTCCAACACCATCTTCATTGCTGGGGTTTTGAAATGCAAGGACCTACCGAAGTCGCCAACGATCGCGCTGGTGAAAAAATCCCAGAATTGGACGAGGACAGGGCGGTTGAAACCCATCGCTTCCCGGAAGGATTCGACTTCCTCCGGGGAGGCCTCGCGCGACATCATTAGTCTCGCCGGGTCTCCGGTCATACGGACCATAAGGAATACTAACAGCAGGACCCCAAATAAAAGAAAGACCGATTGGATCAATCTAGATAGAAAATATCGCTTCAAATCTACACCTCTCCAGCAAAATGGCTGTGTAATATAAATCCATGCACAGTTTACTAAGAGGGAGGGCGCCTAAGAGCCCTCCCTCTGTTGATCGACCGGACCTTCAGCGTAAACTCAGATTTCAGCTAGACTTCGGAGTAAACGCAGTTAAAACGTTCAGGCTGAGGGTTCACACCAAAGGCAAATTACTCTTCGATGACCCACGTCTCTTTGAAAAAGTACACCTCGCTCGGGCGGGGTTGGTAATTTTGCACCCGGGTATTGATTACTTCAAAGTTGTATGGTTCATAGAGGTAGATGAAGGGCGGATTCTCCCGCATATATACCTGCATCTCCCCGTATAACCCCGACCGCGTCTCCTGATCTACGGTTGTCTTGATTTCGAGCAGCAAGCGGTCAATCTCCTCATCGGACCAGCAGGACCAGCCGGCGTCCCAACCGCCTAGCGCACCTTGCAGGCGTTGGTAGGACTCGCCCCCTACTGAAGACCAACTATCGCCGAAGAGCGGTGGCAATTCTTTTCCCCCCTCCAAGTCCCAGAAATGCCCGGACTCCATAATTTCGAGGGTGACGTCAATCCCCACATCACCCAGGTAACCCACAATGGCTGCACACACTTCTTCATAGTGTGTGTAAGCTCCGGACGGGCAAGCCATGTCTATCGAGAACCCATCTGGGTAACCTGCCTCAGTCAGTAATTCGTGGGCTTTTTCCGGATCGTAGCCAAAGGGCTCGGCATTGTCGTAGCCTAACTCGCCCGTGTTGATAAAGCCGATGGCGGGCTTGGCAAAGCCGTCGAACAGGGCATCTATGATCGCGTCCACGTCAACAGCATAGTTCATGGCCTGGCGAACTTTGGCATCCATCGTCGGCTTGTCCAAGCCGGTGGTCAGGTTGTTGAAAGCGATGTAGAAGACGCGGGTTCCTGGATACTTGATGATTGTGAGGCCTTCCACACCCATCAGGCTCGTAGCCTCTTCTGAGCTCAAGCGGGTGACAATATCTACCTCGCCGGTCTGGATAGCGGCCACACGCGTAGAAGACTCGGGGATCGGTCTGAAGATCAATGTCTCGATTTTTGGGGCTTCCCCCCAGTAATCGGTGTTGGCTGCCATGGTGATGTGATCGCCCTTGACCCACTCGACGAACATAAAGGGGCCAGTGCCCACGGGGTGCTCTTCAAAGCCCTCTTGACCCACCTCTGCGAAGTAGCCAGGGGGTATCATAAACCAGTTATCGACTATTGTCGATAATAAGAGCGCGTCGGCCTCCGGAGTCGTGACCTTGACGGTGTACTCGTCAATCGCTTCCACGGAGCTGGCATATTGCCAACTACGGGCGTTTGTAAAGTCACTGGTGCTGCCGCGCTCCCAGCTAAAGACCACTGCATCGGCATTAAATGGCTCGCCATTGTGGAAGGTGACGTCCTGGCGCAGATAGAAGGTGTACTCAGTGCTGTCCTCCGATACTTCCCAGCTCTCGGCCAGTGCGGGCACGAGTTTGCCATCATCGTCAAACCAGAGCAATGAGTCGTACAACTGCATGGCAGTCGTCTCCGACTGCTTTTCGCTAGCCTGTGGGTAGTCAAGGGAATTGGGTAAGGTTGTGAGGGCTCTCACTAGCGTCCCCGTAGGTCCGGCTGGCGTGGGCGTAATCACAACTTCTACGAGTTTTTCAACCTCAACCTCAACCTCAACGGTTTTCTCGACCTCAACAATCTCTGGCGTGCAGGCTGTGCTGATCAGTGTAAAGATTGCAAGCAGACTCAGGATAACCAAACTTTTCTTAATGGATATCATTTCTTCTTCTCCTTTTGAAAGCATATAGAAATCTGTTGCCAAATTAAAGTTCGATTGGATTTTGTCAATAGTCACCTCTTAATGATACCTATTTTGATGGGAAAGCATCTCTTAATTCTAAGCCCAAAACCGTCTCACATGTTCTGACACTGTACAATTTCAAACCTATTGATTTTTTTATGAAGTTCATTATTATTCTTTCAGTATTATTATGCAATCTCATTTACTTTGCCGCTAACGCTTTGTCTCTTTCCTCGATTTCAGCAACTACCTGTTCATGTTCAATAACCAAATCCAATAATCCGTGACACCATTAGTGTTTAAAGTTAAAAATAACCGCATCTGCGAATCCATAATCTTGAGTATCTGGTATAGCCTTTGGTGATTAGATAACTCCCTTGGTTATGGATTGATACAACATGACTTTTTTTTTGACGAGAGCGCAACCTCTCACGGTGTGCACCCTTCTAACTCCTAAAGTCTTGGGAAAATCATCCTCTAATAGCCGTGTAAAAGTGATTAAAGATCCTTCAGTAATTAAGTTGCGGGGCTTTTCAGCATTCATATTTGGTAAAGAAACTTATTCTATACTTGATAGACTAGCAAGATCTCGATTAATCACATAACCTTCTTATTCATTTGCTTTTAGATATACAGATTATTAATGTCCTAGTAATACTTTTATAGTATTTTATATATATTTTATATGGTACAATGCTGGTGTGTCAAGCATCAAATTAGTAGTATAAGCTTCTTTCTGTAAATTTGATCGTAAAAAAGTAGGTCAGGTGTATCCTTTAGCAAGGTTTCTAGACCAAAAAAGGAGAACACCATGACCTACCATAAAGATTTTACCTTTGCGCTGCACGCCTTTGGCGCCAGCTGAATTATTGGAACAAGTTACATCCGAAGGTCTTGAATACTTACCAACGTTGATCGAAGTCTTGATTAACACCGCGATGCAAGCTGAGCGGTCCAAACAACTCAAGGCAGATCTCTACGAACGGACCGATCTTCGAAATGGATACGCCAATGACTACAAACCCAAAACAGTTAAAACCCGGATTGGAGACATCACCTTTGATGTTCCCCAGGTCAGGGATGGCACCTTCTACCCGGGAGCCCTGGAAAAAGGGCTGCGCAGTGAAAGGAATCTGACCATGACCCTGGCTGAGAGGTATGTCCAGGGTGTTTCAACCCGGAAGGTCAAAGAGATCACCAAGAAGCTTTGCGGAACATCTACCTCCTCAACACAGGTAAGCAAGGCCACCGCCAAGCTGGATGAAACCCTGGAAGCCTGGAGAAACAGGCCATTGGGTGTCTTCCGTTATCTGTTCCTCGATGCCCGGTATGAGAAATCCGCTCCCCGATTGTCTGACTGGATGAAGCATAACATCCCGTAAGGGTTGACCGTTTTCTCTTTTCCGCCAAAACGCCAACGGCGCATCCGGACTTCAAATATGTTAGAGCGTCTCAGTCGAGAGATCAAGCGCAGGACCCGGGTTGTGACTATCTTTCCTAATGAAGCCTCCTGCCAGAGATTGATCACAGCTTTTTTGATGGAGAAAAGTGAAGGATGGGAAACTGGAAGAATTTATTTAGTTTTTGAAGGTCCAGATTGGCTTGTTTAATGGATACGCCTGATTGTATAATCAATATACCAGCGTCGCTTCGCTCCGCGCTGGATGGCATGAACCGGAATCGGTGGACGTTTTCACCGTAATCCGTACGCAGTACTCAAATATCAAGAAAACAAGTTTTCCATTAATCGTAATAATGATTTATTCAAATTTTTACACTGAAACATTTACAGAGAATATTAAGGAAACTTATGCTCAAAAAAAATAAAAAAGACAAAGCATATCAGGTAATTAAACGAGCAATAATATCCGGTGATTTAATTTCAGGGGAAATTTACAGCCTCAATGACCTCTCGGAAATGATTAATGTTTCGAATACCCCTACAAGAGAGGCTTTACTTCTATTAGAATTTGATGGACTAATAACTCCAATGCCAAGAACAGGATATTTGGTAACCCCGATTACTATTCGAGATGTGTTTGAAATATTTCATCTAAGGAGTATCCTGGAAGTTGAGGCGATTCGTCTTGCAACAGATCACATTACTGAAGAAGACATCAAATTTCTTGAGAAAAATAATCAAATAGAAAGTCAATTAGTTAATAATTCAAAAAAGAATGCCGAAAATGAAAAATACCTAGAGGCTTATGAATTAAATACAGAGTTCCATCTCAGAATAGCAAATGCATCTGGAAATTTTCGGCTAGCCAAACTCATTGAAAAATTATTGAGTGATATGGAAAGAGTTTTATCAAGAGATCCTTTCCTTGCATATCCGAAGCAACACGTCCCTATCATTAAAGCTCTAAAGAACCGAGACAGCGGTACTTCACAAAAAGTAATGAGAGAACATATAGAAAACACCAAATCTCGCCTTTTAGAACGTTTCTAAATCAAACATATTTAAGGAAAGTGTACTGCTGGCGTTTTTTTGGACACCTGAATAGTAGAGAACAATAACTCTCGGGAGGTCAAACGCGGAGGCAAGAAAGCGACGAAAATTCAAACCCGAATAAAAGCGTTATATGGTGATTGGGGGTCTGTGAGGTGAAAAATCATTCGACCAGACTTACTGTCCAGGATACCTAACAGGGCAGGTCATGTCTACACAAAAATAAGTACTTTAATATAGCCTCTGCCGTAAATCATTTCTGTATCTTATTTCTTGAATCATTCGTTTTATTAACTGCCCCCCTTTCTTTACGAGATAATATTCCTTCAACAAGTGAAAACATTGTCCCAGTCGCCAAGCCCGTAATAATTAAGATTGGTCCAACAAACTGCAATTTTGTCAAAATGACTCCCGGATGTATATCTATATATAAAGAGTAACCGATGACGAACAGGGTTCCTAATAGCAAAAGCAGCGCCCCAGCTACTTGTAATTTATATGTTATCTTCAATCGCATGTTTATCTCCATCCTAATTTCTTCTATACCGTCAAACTCCCCGTGATTTTGTTTACTAGCTTTTTCAGTCATCATATTTATTTATCAAGGTTAATGATCATAAGACCAAAGATAACTAGAAGCAACCCAGTAATTTGAAAATACGAGAACTATTATCCGCCGTCCCACTGGCTGCATATCAACAATAATTGTGTTTATCTCAGGCATGGGCTTGGTCATAATGATTCTGGTAACGGCAGGTCTCACGCATGGAACAATAGTCACATATTCGTTCGCCAGAGGCGATGCCCGGGCTAATTCCAATAATCATAGAGAGTGGTTTCCGGGGAATCATCAAGTTGTAGGGGGTCAATTCAACGCCAATTTGAGCTGGGTCCATGAGATCAAATATTAACGGTTGCCCCTCCTCGACTCCCCAGCCAATCATACCAGGGCTGCTACAAGCGCGTCCCGGTTAGCCGAATCAAGACAGAGAGGCACGTCCACGGTTTCAGCGATAAATTCAGCTACCTTGGGTAATAAAACAACTTCATCAACCCCGGGGATACCCACATTGACATCCAAAATATCCGCTCCAGCATCTACTTGATTGAGCGCTATTTGTTTTACATAATCAAAATCTCCTGCTGTTATAGCGGCCGCTAATTTTTTCCTCCCTGTGGGATTGATCTTTTCTCCAATGATGATAAAGGGGTTGTTAATACTTATTTTGACTTCTTGTTTACTGCTTTTAATGATGGTTTCCATATGATCCTCCTTCTCCGTGTTGTGTTTAAATAAGATAACACATCTCGGAGAACTATCCCAAAAATAATTCCACCTTCAGTTGGTATTATTTTAGGGGATGGTTACCGAAACAGAAAACGGTCTTCAGCATATTAAGTGCTATGCCGATGATCACAAGATTGTATGAGATTTAATCAGTTTCTCTTTCTAGATCAATGGAATACAAGAAGTTAGATATTTTTTACATGTACTGGCGGTACCCGGTTTTTCCAAGGCATGGCTTGTTCAAAAGCACTTGCGATACGAATCAAAGTTGCCTCGTCACCAAAACGGGAGACAAATTGGATCCCGACTGGCAAACCAGCTTTTCCTGTTATTAATGGTAGAGAAATAGCAGGATTTCCAGTAATATTAAATAGGCCCGTAAATGGAAAAGATTCCGCATCTTGGAGCATGCACTCATCGAAAGAAATATTTTGATTGGTGGAGGCATATTTTTTGTATAATGCCGATCCATTCATAGTAGGTGTAATCAGCAAATCATATTTCACAAATAATTGACCAACTTTTCTTCGAAGTTCATTCCATGTCGCGATCGCATCGAGAAGCTCAGATGCTTTAATCTTCTTTCCTTTCTGATATGCTTGAAAATTTACTGGATCGAGAGTGTCTTTTGAAACTTCTCGATCCATATCTCTTGCCAACCAATCACATGAATTTGCAAAATCTGAACACCAAATTAAATTAAAATTATTATCATATTGTTCCTTGTCAATATTTAGTGTAAATTCCTCTACCTCATGGCCTAAATTTTCACAAACCTTTACAATTTCGAGCACTGCTCTTATAGATTCTTCCTTAATTTTTACACCAGTCCAGCTATTGGGCGTAAAACCAATAGTAAGGGAATCTACAGGTGCATTAATCTCCTCTGAGAAAGATCGAAGAGGTTGGGAAATTACAAATGGGTCTCCAGCAGCAGGTGAAGATAGGCAGTCCAATAATATAGCTGTATCACGAACCGACTTACAGATTGCGAATTCACTTACCAACCCAAAGATACCTTCACTTACCTGAGGACCCAGCGTGATACGCCCTCGAGATGGTTTCAAAGACAAAGCGTATCAATCCTTCATGAAGGAGATTAACAAGCACGGGATCCATATCATGGAAACTTTCACAGAAATTGATAACTAACTGCTATTGACCTACCCCAATAGATTAATCCATAAGATTGGAATGAGAAGGCCGGTCCCTCGGAAACGGGCTTCATCGTGTATGATGATCCCAAAAGGTTATCGCACTCAGAGGTGCAAGGAGGAACCGGCCATGATTAAGAATAACACAATTTTTATTGGCTTGGACCTGGGAGATAAATACTCCCATCTCACCATCATTGATCAGGAGGGGAATCTGGTCGAAGAAACTCGCTTACCCACAACAAAGAAGTCATTCCATCGAAGATTCTCAGATCTTCCTGGCTGCAGGATCGCCCTGGAAGTAGGTGCTCATTCCCGGTGGGTCAGTCACCTGCTAAGCGAGCTTGGTCATTATGCCCTGGTCGCCAACGCCCGAAAACTCAGAGCTATCTATCACAATCCACGCAAGGGAGATCGCGCCGACGCAGAGACCCTTGCCCGGCTGGCTCGTCTCGACCCCAAGCTGCTCTCCCCTATCTATCACCGTTCGCCGGAAGCCCAGGCTGATCTGGCTGTGATCCGATCTCGTGATGCCCTGGTGCGCTCCCGCACCCTGATGGTCAATCATGTCCGTGGAATTGTCAAAGCATCTGGCGCTCGCCTGCCCTCCTGCAGCGCTGGCTCCTTTCACACCAAAGTCGCTGATGCTGTACCTGACGACCTTCATTCCGCCCTGTTGCCGTTGCTGGACACTGTCGCCTTCCTTTCCCGCTAAATTCTGGCTTTTGACCAGCTCATTGAACACCTCTGTGAAGAAAAATATCCAGAGGCTCAATGTCTGCAGCAGATAAAGGGGGTGGGGCATCTCGTTTCTTTGACTTTTGTTCTTACCCTGGAACATCCAGAACGCTTCCGCAATAGCCGTGATGTGGGGCCTGCACTTGGACTTGTTCCCAGGCGGGACCAATCTGGCGATCAAGATCCACAGCTGCGGATTACCAAGACCGGCGATCCTTATCTCCGGAAGCTACTGGTCCACTCCGCTCACTATGTCCTGGGCCCCTTCGGTCCTGACTGCGACCTGCGTCGCTGGGGGCTTAAGCTTGCTGAACGCGGCGGCAAGAACGCCAAAAAGAGAGCTGTCGTCTCTGTTGCCAGAAAACTGGCTGTCCTGCTTCACCATCTCTGGAAAACCGGAGAAACCTATGACCCCTTCTATCAATCTAAGCAGGATCACCATCAGCCTGCGGCTGTGGCAGTTGCTGTTTGACCTCGAATAAATAATCCTTGAACGAACAGGAGGTTATGAGGAAAAAGAATCAAACCCGATAATCAACAAAGATGACTATCAGAAGTCTCCTTCAACCAACGCCTCGTTCGGGCGACTGCGGCACACTACTGGGCCCTTTCGGGAAACCGACCAAAAGATGGCAGTGCCCACCTGGATCGAACACCAACTGGCACCGGGTTCAGAATACTAACCCACGAAGAGTGCGAATAGAAGCAAGGTGAAAGGTTGTTAGTTGAAGGATGTATATCAATTTGGGTCGCCACGACGACCCTTGACAAATTCGGCCTTCTCATGGAAGTAGTGTTAGGATTGCAGCATAGAGGAGGCAGGTCATTGTTACATTCTGATCTTCACTTGACATTTTGTCAGTGTCTCAAAGAAAACAACTGACTTGATATCAGACGTCTGATTTAGGTATCTTGCAGAATCGTGCGAAAATGTACGGGATTGGAAGCAAAAGATAGCTTCAACTGATACTTTTTCCGGTCCGGACCAGGTCTTGATCGAGAACATATTCGCCATACAAGAGGACATTGTCCCAACCAACCGGGCTAATATGTTCAAGTAATGAGAGGTCCACCTCTGCTTCTTCGGGATTGCCTTCCAGGATAACGCAGTGGATCTCCTTGGCCTGCCAGTAGATGATGGAGGCTATGAGTAAGGTCAGACAACTACTGGAATTCTGCTGAGCCTGCAACCCTCGCCCAGTGATGACGCCCTGTTTGCCGTAAGCAACTTGTCGAGCCAGGGCGTGGACCCGCTCCCCCTTGAGCAGTCCTCGCCGGGATCGTTTGCGCAGGAGAGGGTCAGACATGTACTGCAAGATATACTCAGTTTTGAAAATGCGTCCCAATTCTCGGTTGGCACGATAGAAGTAATTCTGGCTGCTGTATCCAACCAGTCGTTTCAGCGCAGTCGATGCTGTAGTATGCCCATTTTCGAATGAAGCATAGAACTGGCCCATGCGGTCCCATTGGTCGCAAATCCAATCCATGTGAATGGTGCGGCCAGCACGCTCAACCAGGGAGGCGAGCGGTCCGTAGTCTTTGGTCGCATCAATCCGATAAATGCGCTGCTTCTGCAGGCCCCAAATACGCGGCGCAAACCGGCGACCGAGCATGGCAAAGGCAGCAAAGTTGATTTCGGTATATCCATGCGTGTCGGTGTAGTGTTCCTCCAAGGCTAGATCGCTCTCATTGTAGAGTAACCCATCCAGCACATAGGCGGCATCCCGATCCGTGCACTCAATCACAGTACTGTAAAAGGGGGCATAGTTATCGGCCACAAATGAGTAGAATTCGATGGCATAATCATGAAAGCGCGGGCTGTAGGTCTGTTGAAGCACCTTACGCCGCAGCCGAAACCGCTGCCCATCACTGCTCGATGCCTGGCCTGTCCCCCAAGCCTGGGTGACCTCCAGGTTGCTAATGGCGTTCACAAGTTTGGCCAAGGCTTGACGTAGGGCTTCTTCAGTCAGTTGCCAGTCGGTGACTTGCTTGATCTGCCAGTAGGTGATGCCGGGGGTCAATTGTGCGCCATGGTGTAGGGACCCAGATTGCAGCCATGCGCCAGCAAGGTTGCCAGAATGGCACAAACCTGTCCGGCTTCGCGATCAGCTTGCTGGACCGTCCCCATGAATGGGTGAGTAAAGCGCAATTCGTTGTCCAGTTCGATAAGTAACTCCGGCAGCCTTATCTTGCGGAGATGCTTAGAGAGCCAGGCCTCCAGGACATCCCGACGTTGTTTACCAATGGTATCCAGCTTGTCGGCCGGATCGGTGGACAGTTGCCAGTCGCCTTCATCCACCTGGGCATATGCGTTTTCGGGGAGCCGTTTGAGGAATTGGTCATAAGCTTGGTTCAGACGATCGGTCAGATAAGACGGGACATCAGCAGGATTCTCAGGCAGTCCAGCACGTTGGAAGAAATGGGCGCTTTGCGCCTGCCACCGCCTCTTAGAGATAAAGAAGTCGTCAAAGCGCCCGAAGCGTTTGCTTTGCTGGATGAAGACATTTCCGGCTCGGATTTCGTCGCGCAAGGTAGTGAGCAAGGCACATTCCCAGGCACGTTTGTCGACTTGACCGTTCTTTTCCACCAGCGGACGGAGGGTCTTGGGGATGAAATCCAGAGGGGTATTTGCAGGCAAATTCCGTTTATTAGCTTGGTTCAGTTCACGCAGGAGGTGGACCGCGGTGACCACCGTGG
>CAZHHT010000038.1:14498-25691 GCA_964532455.1 uncultured Anaerolineales bacterium | reverse complement strand
TGAATCAAACTATAATTGATCTTTCTTACAATCGCGTAAAACTTACTTACTATCATAATCATTTTTTTTGATTCTATCAAGGATGAACTTCACTGGATTTCCGCTATTGGTCTGATACGGATGATTCTGTGGGTAATAATTTTAATAACTTGCCTGGTTGATTTTATGAGGTTAAAATGCAAAATATGACTAATAAATCCCGGATCAACTATCAGGAAGCGCTGGATTATATCTACAGTTTTGTGGATTACAGCAGAACTCATCAAGCCAACCTCAGTCCAGAGAACTTTGATTTATCCCGTATGGTGGATTTTTTGAACTTGCTCGGGACTCCTCACAAGAAATTTCCATCTTTGCATATTGCGGGAAGTAAAGGCAAAGGTTCTGTGAGCGCATTTTGTGCTTCAGTTTTACAAGCTGCCGGGTTCAAAGTAGGTTTGTATACCTCCCCCCATTTAAAGGATTTTGAAGAGCGAATGCAAATCAACCAGGTACCGATACCAAGAAATACCCTGGTTGAATATGTTGAGGAGATCAAACCCGCCGTAGAATCTGTCCCCAAACTGACCACTTTTGAGATCATGACCGGACTTGCCTTTTTATTTTTCGCCCGGCAGAAAGTGGATATAGCCGTCATCGAAGTTGGTTTAGGCGGCCGATTAGACGCTACCAATATCATCACCCCGCTGGTTTCTGTGATTACTTCCTTATACCTGGATCATATGACTATTCTTGGTAAGACGCTGGAGAAAATCGCGGCTGAAAAGGGGGGAATAATTAAACCAGGGATTCCGGTGGTCAGTGCCCCGCAGGAAGAAGAAGCAATGAACGTGATTAAAAAAATTGCGGCTGAACAAAATTCTCTGTTAATAAAAGTTGAAGAAGAATATCCCTATTTTATAGTTTCAAGCACATTGGATGGACAGGAATTTGTTTTTACTAATCCCGCAGAAGGCCAGGGGGGAGATTCATCTTACTTCATCCCCTTGTTGGGGACATTCCAGGTATTAAATGCAGTCACAGCTTATGCTGCCTTGGATAACATAAGGTCCCGGGGTTTTCCTTTGGATGAAGAAGAAATCAAACGGGGATTTGAAACTACTATCTGGCCAGCAAGATTCGAAATCGCCCGCCGTGAACCTCCCCTTATTTTTGACGCGGCGCATAACCCAGCATCGATAAGAAAGTTGAGGGAAACTCTAGACAGCTTTTTTCCTGATTTGCCCCTGATTCTGGTTTTTGGTATTTCTGAAGATAAACAGCTGGATGGAATGCTTCAGGAGATCCTGCCCAGAACTTCTCATTTGATCACCACTCAGGCGGATCACCCCCGGGCGATGGATGCGGGGGACCTGGAAAAATGGGCGAGGGAATATCCATGTTCTACTGAAGCGATCCCAAACGTCCAGAATGCTTTATCCCGGGCAGTTCAATTAGCTGGTGATGAAAAAGTTATTCTGGTTACGGGCAGTATTTTTGTTGCTGCGAGTGCCAGAATCGCCTGGTTAAATGGAAGATAATAATTTAATAGTAAGTTCCAGGGGGAACTAGTAAGGATAATTAGGGACAGGCATTTCCCAGGTGTTCATCAAAGGTTTCCGCAAAGAGATGCTGGCCCGAACCGTCACAGGCAGCCCGGAAGTACAGGTAACTGGTATCTGCTGGGTAGGCAACTGCAAGAAGAGCAGGTAAACCGGGATTGCAGATGGACCCCGGAGGCAGACCGGTGTATTTGTAGGTATTATAAGGGGAGTTTATTTTAAGATTATCCAGCGAAAGAGGATTTGTCCACCACGTTTGCTGGATTTCGTTATATCCGAGTGCATACTGTACCGTTGGATCCGCTGCCAGGGTCAGATCAATCTCCAACCGATTAAGGAATACGGAAGCAATTTGCGGCATTTCTTCTTCCAGAACTGCTTCCCGCTCAATAATTGAGGCCAGGATAACAGCCTGCTGAATTGTTAAACCACGGGCATTAATTGCCTCTTCTAGGTCAGAAGTAATTTGGGATAAAAACCTCTGGTAGAACGTGTCCACCAGGGTTCCGGCGGAGACATCTCTTTCCACCTGATAGCTGCCAGGAAAAAGGTAGCCCTCTTTCTTCTGATCCTCAACAGCTTCGAGGAACGCATCCCGGGAGAGATCTAATCCCAGATCAGTAAGAGTTTCTGCTATTTCTTCCTTTCGCCATCCGGCCAGAATGGATATCGTGGTTTGTGTGGGGGCGGAATTATCGAGTGAATTTGCGATTTCCAGCTCGGACATTGAGCTAGAAAAGAGATACTCTCCTGGTTGAATCCGGGTGTCGATACCGGTATATATCAGATAAGCCCGGAAAGCCGAAGGGTGCCGCACCAAGTTTAAGTTCTTTAAACCAGTTAGAATTCCCTCCAGCGAGTCGCCCGCTTCTATTGGAAATATAAGGTCTGCGGCAGGAACGCTTGACGGCGTAATGAGGTGCTCATCAGAAAGAAGTAAAACCAATGACTGGCTGTAGAGTTTCAGAGGATCGAGATTGGGATTTGCTGGTCCAAACATCTCTGCAGTCCTGGATGGGATGTTGAATATGATCCCGGAAAATAAACATACAGTTAATAGGACCAGAGAAATGATACTAAAAATTAGAAATCCTTTCATCCGGGATTTCCTTCTCGGCTTCACGATTCCTCCAAATTTGATTGAGCATCAAGGTAAGTTTGGAGGATTACCGTTGCTGCGAGATCATCAAGATGCCCCGATCGTTTTTTCCTGGAAACGTTCATCATCCGGCGTGCATTTCTAGCGGTGCTGGTACTGCCATATTCGTTCCAGAGCAGTACGGGTATTGATCCCAGGGCGCGAATCTTTTCCGCTAGCCGGGTAGATTTCCTTCCTTGAAAACTTAATTCCCCATCCCAATTGAATGCCTGGCCAATGACGATAAGCTTTGCCTCTTTTTCTTCAGCGATTGTTAGGATTGTAATAGCATTTTCTTCCCGGGAAACATGGGTCAGCACACAGACTGGAGATGCGATTGTTCCAGTAAGATCACTGATCGCAATTCCCAATCGTTTATCTCCCGGATCCACCGCCAGGATTCTTGCGAAATCACTCATATCGGGATTAACCGCCTTCCTGGATAATATTTATTCTAAAGGGTAGAGAGGGAAGCCTAACCCACCATCCGGGGGATAATTTAATTATCGGGGGATATTTTAAGTCCAGAGATTCCTGGAGGATAATTTCAGCATCAGCCATTTTCTTTCCCAACACCAATTGGATAATCTCATGGTCAGGTACAACCCTAATTTCTTTCCATTCGACTCCAAGATCCCAACCAAAGGATTGATCTAATCTGGGTTCAGGGCTGGATAAGTGAGTTAGTGTTACGCTGTCTAGTATTGGTTCGGTTTCATCTCCTGTATAACGGGCGTTTATGGCTTTTAAGGCAAGTGTCCTGAGATCTTCTCCAGAAATGTAAACCATATAAAATCGAGCTTTTCTGGTTAACGTCAATGTGTTCCCAGAAGATCCAACGAGAGGTGAGAATTCTTCCTGAATTATCTCTTCCTGGGTAAGATCAGGGCTAAGCAGAATATCTTCTGAAGATAGTTGTTGTTGGATTTTATCTAAGGCAATATTTCCCAATTCTTCATTGAGGGATAATGACAACTTTTCTCGATCTTCCTGGTTAGGGGAAGGAATGTATAGATCGGTTCCACCGGATGTTTGTTCCGGGTTGTCCACTGAGAGATCAGCCCCAAAAGCTTGATTGATTCGGGTAATTTGGCTAGCTTCAACATTTCCTGAGGTTCCTGCTTCCAGGGCTTGAATCCTGATCGAGGTTTGTTCCCCTCTTCCAGCAGGTGTTTTTCCAGGAATTAAGGTGATAAACAGGATTGGATCCTCTGTTCCTGTGCTGAGGATTGTTTTCATTGGAATAATAAAAGATTCTTCAGTAAGATTAGTGAAGATCACTTCACCCTGGGCATAATCATTCGGAATGGGTATCTGACCACTGGCCGAACGAGATGCCTCTCCCTCCAGCAGGACAACGATTTCTCGGGAAGGAATAATACCAGATAAACTGATTTCCCTTACCTCCGGATCTGCCACGACAGGGATGACTATATTCATCCCGGCTTCCTCTTCGTGAATGGTGACCTCTGCGCTGGGAAGAAGCAAACCAGCAATTGCCAGTACTGCCAGCACACCAGCTGTGAAAATGGCGATTCTTCCCCAGACAGGAATATCTTTCAGACGTGGTTCTTTTTCCCGTTCGAAAAAATCAAAATCACGCACCTCTGCCGCTTGTTGTTCTAAATCACGCCGCCTGAACTCCCGGAAGGATTTCCTCCAGGGTTGGAGCTGGGCTGTTTTTCGGGAGTGAAATACCGGGATACCAGCTTCTTCGGCTTGAGATTTGACTTCTAAATCTTTTGTTAGCAGCGCAAGTTGACTGCCATGAGCTGAGCAGTACCTTTCCAACAGCACCAGATCTATCCGGTTTCTGAATACCTTTCCCCGTTCTGGCCAAACCAGCAGAACCCGTGGTGTTTGAGACCAATCCATTTTATCTTTCACAGATATGGTATCGTCATGGATCTCAAGCTGAATGATTTGCGTTTTCACGAAACTAATTTTACCAAAGTTTTATTTTGAGGTTTATCCCGAAAGTTATCTCTAAACCTACCGGCGCCGAAGAAAATCGGCACCTATAGATAAATTTGAACGCAGTGGTCGGGAAAAGTTACTTAATTTTCTCTTTAATCCAGCTAGCCACACTGTCCAGCGCCCCCTTGATTTTTTCGGGATCTTTTCCACCAGCTTCCGCAAGAGTGGGGCGTCCGCCCCCCCCACCGCCAACTTGCTTTGCTACATATTGAACCAAATCCCCCGCTTTGATTCCTCTCTGGACCAGATCTTCTGTGACTGCAGCAACCAGACGGGGAGAACCATCAATAACAGCACCAAGCACAATAACTCCGCCTTCGGAAACATGCTGCCGAAACCGATCTGCCATCAAACGCAGGGTATCAATATCCGCATCTTCCACTTGAGTTGTAAGCAGTTTGATTCCTTCAACATCCTCGATGTTTTCCAGCGCTTGATTAAGCTCGATAATTGCCAATTTTTTCAGCAGCCTATCTCGGGATTTTTCTGCCTTTTTTAGGACCTCCAGAACAGCACTGGTCTGGAAAGCTACCTGATCTGATCCGGTTGATAAGTATTTGGCTGTGGTCTTTAACTCCTGGAATCGGCTTTGCACCAGTTGGTATGCTTTCCTGCCGGTAACTGCTTCAATTCGTCGAATCCCGGCAGCTGTACTTCCCTCGCTTGTGATCAGGAATAAACCTACTTCACTGCTGCGGTCACAGTGGGTGCCGCCGCAGAGTTCGTACGAGAAATCATCCATACGGATTGTCCTGACAATATCGCCATACTTTTCACCGAATAATGCCCGGGCTCCCTCATCGACTGCTTCCTGAAGGGGCTTTTGTTTGATGTTGAGTGGATGATCTTCTAGTATCCGCCGGTTGACCTCTCCCTCAACTGCCTTGATTTCATCATCGGTTAATGCCTGGTTGTGGGTGAAATCAAACCGGAGGTAGTCTGGAGCAACAAGAGATCCTGCCTGACGGGCGTGTTCGCCTATCACGTGATCCAGAGCTGCGTGCAGCAGGTGGGTTCCTGTGTGGTTGCGCATTATATCTTTTCTGCGCATCTGATTTACTCTTGCAGCGGCAGTATCTCCTACTGCAGGTTTCCCTTCGAGGACTGTCCCCTGATGCACGATCATTCCAGCGGCTGGTTGATAAATTTCCTCGACAGTTATTTTCCAGTTTTTCCCTTCAATGATACCGGTATCTGAGACCTGGCCGCCGGCTTCAATATAAAATGAAGTTTCCGGGAGAATAACCTGGATATCATCCTTCTCCTGTGCTGATTGGATAGATTTTCCGTCTTTCACCAGCGCCAGAATCTTTCCCTGGCTGATTAAGCTTCCATAAGGGTTATACTCGACTCCACCGGAATCCAATTTGCCTTCTTTCTGTAGTGACGTCAGTAATTTGCGGGAGAACTCTACTTCTTCCCCGCCCACATTTTCCATGGCATGTCCGGCACCCGATATGATCCGGTGTTGTTTCATGGCTTTGTGGAACCCTTCTTCGTCCACTTCAAGACCTCGTTCACGGACAATATCTCGGGTTATCTCAAGGGGTAAACCGTTCGTGGAATACAAATTCGCAGCTTCTTCACCTGGCAAGATGGAGAGATTTTGTTCAAGAATCTCATCTACCATAATCTCTAATCGAACAGTTGCACTCTCTAGAGTTTGCTGGAATTGTTCCTCTTCGCGGGTGATAGTATCCAGAATAATTTTTCGGTTCTGTTTTAATTCCGGGTATGCTTCCTGGTAGATATCAATCACCACTTCAGCAATTTTCCCCAGGAAAGGAGAGTGCAGGCCGAGATGACCGCCGAATCGGTAACCTCGGCGGATAATCATCCGGCAAACATAGTTTCTTCCCAGGTTGCCGGGAACAACTCCGTCAGCAATCAGGAACGCTGCCGCTCTGGCATGATCGGCAATTACCCGGTAAGGTGTAAAGTTTTCCTCCCGTTCCTGGTCAGTGTCACCAGTTAGCTCCTGAACAGCTTTAACCAGCGGGAAAAACAAATCTGTCTTGTAGTTCGAATCTTTTTCCTGCAGGATCGCTACCACACGGTCCAGACCCAATCCTGTATCCACATGGCGGTTTGGTAGTGAATCAAGTTTATCTGGACTCTTGCGGTTGTATTGAATA
This sequence comes from uncultured Anaerolineales bacterium, assembly GCA_964532455.1. GTDB lineage: Bacteria > Chloroflexota > Anaerolineae > Anaerolineales > UBA11858 > B10-G9. The sequence continues at coordinate 18,900 of CAZHHT010000038.1, read as the reverse complement.
AAAACCAGGTTCCAGATTTCTGTGAACCGATCCGAATCCAATATTTTCTTATTCGCTATTGGACCTTCTTCAGGCCGGAGATCATAATGAATTTCAGAACAGGGTCCACAAGGACCAGTATTCCCCATTTCCCAAAAATTATCTTTCCGCCCCTTGTAAAAAAGATGGTCCAGCGAGAACCCGGGTTGGATTGACCAATACTCAGCAGCTTCTTCATCAGTGGGAATCACACCTTTTTCATCCTCAAATACAGTGACGTAAATGCGGTCTTTGGGAAGCTGCCAGACTTCTGTCAGCAGTTCCCAGGCATAGGAAATAGCCTCCTTTTTGTAATAATCACCGAAGGACCAGTTTCCCATCATTTCAAAAAAGGTATGGTGAGTATCGTCCTGTCCGACATCCTCCAGATCATTGTGTTTTCCTGCAACCCTCATGCATTTTTGGGAGTTGGTCGCCCGGGAGTATTTCCGTTGATCGGTGCCTAAAAAGACATCCTTAAACTGCACCATCCCTGCATTGGTGAACAAAAGAGTGGAATCTCCACCAGGTACCAGGGAGGAGGAGCGCACAAAGTTATGATCCTTCTCAGTGAAAAAATCAATAAATGACTGTCTGATTTCATTTCCAGTAGTTTTGTCTTTTTTCATCGCTGCCCTTTATATTAATCTTTCCTGCAAATAGAAAACCCGGACTGATAGTCTGTCCGGGCGATACTGGGTAACAGTAGCATCAAACGCTGATTATAATCGCGAAAAACTGCCCGGCCTTGAAGAGAAATCTGTGGCGGCTGCGCAGCCGATTAAGGCAGCCGCCTGGGAAGCAGCAGCAGGCGTTGGCAAGACTTGAAAATCAACCTTGATGGATATCTGTTTCATTGCCTGAATTATACTGGATAGTTTGCACGCAGGCTAGTCAATATCCAACCTTCAGATATCACAGTTATCATTTCTTGGGGTCTGGATACCCTTGTCGGGAAACTTGGTCAGGATAAAATATAGATATGGTAGAATTTGTACGGTTTATTAATACAAAAATAAACAGAGTTAGTAAAGTAAAAAATTTTTTCCATTGAAAAATTTACACCAGTTAATTGGAGGATCGGCATGAAGTTGGGCAATTTAAGGCGTATCGTTCTTGATGTGTTGAAACCTCTGGAACCCAATATTGTTGATCTGGCACGGAAGATTTCTACCCTTACCGGAGTAGATGGTGTCAATATCACAATCTACGAGATCGATCGTCATGTGGAGAATGCCAAAATCACAGTTGAGGGAGAACAATTATCTTTTCAGGAGCTTCAGGGTCTAATCGTGGAGAATGGAGGAGCAGTCCACTCCATAGATGAGGTTGCGGCTGGGAAGAGAACTGTAGAAGAAGTTGTTACTCATCAAGACTGAGCATGAAAAAAAACCTCGTTCGGTGGTCATCAATTCCTGAATTCCTTGATGAAATCCAAACCTATAATAGAATAGTTGGGATCACAGAAATCGCCCGGCGATATTTCGCGATGAATGCCTTTGACGGGATATTAACCACAATTGGTGTCCTGGCGGGCAACTACCTTGCTGGTGTTAGAATTCTATCCATTCCTATCCGAATCGGAATCGCTACCTCAATTGCCATGGGAATCTCCGGGCTGTGGGGGGCTTATTTAACTGAAACTGCGGAACGTCAGAGAGAGTTATTAGAATTAGAGAAAATCTCTTTAATTGACCAGAGTGAAACCTCTATTGGCAGGGCTTCCCGATTTGCAGTAATTGTAGTTTCAATAGTTGACGGTTTAGCACCGGCACTGGCGGCTATGATCGTGTTAATTCCCCTATTCTTAGATTCCCTGATCCAGGATCCGGTTCTAAGTTATGCTTTGGCAGGAGGAATAGCCCTGTTGAGCTTGTTTGGATTAGGGTTATTTTTAGGCAAGGTATCCGAAGCGAATTTGATTGGGTTCGGTATGAAAACCTTAATGGCCGGTATAGTGGCTATTGCGATAAATTTTTTACTTGGTGCAGAATAAAGAGGATCCTAAAATAAACCAGCCTAAGATGAAAAAATATTTATACTTTACAGTATTTGTGTCCGGAATGACAACACTTGGGATCGAGTTCGCTGCCTCCAGGCTTCTGGGCAGTGTGTTTGGCACCAGCAATTTAGTCTGGGCATCCATAATCGGGCTGATCTTGATATATCTAACCGCGGGATATTTTCTGGGTGGAAAAGTGGCTGACCAACATCCCAATTATGAGGTGTTTTACACAATCCTGGTTTGGGGTGCTTTTTCTGCGGGTCTTGTTCCTTTTATCGCCCGCCCTGTTTTGTATGCTGCTGCTGATGCCTTTGACCAGCTGCAGGTGGGCGTATTGTTGGGCTCTTTTTCAACGGTTCTTGTATTATTAATAGTCCCTATCACGCTCCTGGGCACAATCTCGCCGTTTGCGATTCGATTGGTATTAACTGATTCCAGAAAAGCTGGACAAGTTTCAGGACGGATTTATGCGGTATCAACCCTGGGTTCGTTCCTGGGTACATTCACTCCCGACTTGTTGTTAATTCCATGGTTAGGGACTCGAATGACTTTTGTAGTCTTTTCCCTGTTTTTAATGATTGTGGGTTTGATTGGCCTGGGTCTATCCTCAAGTTGGCGTGCTTTGCTGAAGTGGATCTGGATGCCTGTAATACTGATCGTGTTGGGGATCCTTTGGGGCTCAGGTCCAGTAAAAAAGACCGCCAATCAAATATATGAAAAGGAATCTTCCTACAACTATATCCAGGTCCTGGAAAGAGACGGTTATCGTTATCTAAGATTGAATGAAGGACAGGGCATCCATTCAATATATCACCCTGAACAGGAGGCATATGGGGGAACCTGGATGCAGGTACTGCCGGCTCCTTTTTTTAATTTACCTCCTTTTTACCCCTCTGATGTAAATAACGCTGCAATTATTGGTCTCGCGGCAGGAACAGTTGCCCGTCAGGCAACAAGCGCATTTGGACCAATTCCAATCGATGGGTTTGAAATTGATCGGGAAATTATGAAAGTTGGCCAGGATTACTTTGACATGACTGGAGAAAACCTAAATCCAATTGCCCAGGATGGCAGGTGGGGGCTAGCCCACAGCGGGAAGAGCTATACCATCATCAGTATTGATGCGTATCGTCCGCCCTATATCCCCTGGCATCTGACCACCCGGGAATTTTTTGGAATAGTATATGATCACCTCGATTCCCGGGGCGCATTAGTCCTCAACGTAGGCCGGACTCCGGAAGATGAAAAATTATTATCCGGATTGGCTGCAACCATTCAATCTGTATTTCCATCAGTTTATGTGATGGATGTTCCGGGAACTTTTAACTCAATCATTTATGCCACAATGCAACCGACAGATCCCCAAAATTTGGAGGATAACCTGGCTTTGCTGCTGGAAACTGAATCGCCGAATTCAACCCTGGTTCAGTCTATGAGAATCGCCCTGGTAAATATGCGACCAGTGCCGGAAAGCGGGCTGATTTTTACCGATAATAAAGCGCCTATTGAGTGGATCACGAATCAAATGGTTTTAAATAATCTCCTGTCTGATCCAGATTACCTGTTGGAGGGAAAGTGAAAAAAACGAACCTGGAAAGAATCCTCGGCGTAGTAATCACTGCATCAATCCCCATTGTGATCTGTGTGTTTTCGATTTTGATTTTATTAAGCCCAGTCTTCATGAACCTAGAATATCGGCTGCCCAACTTTCCTGAAGACCAGTATGGATTCAGCACAGAGGAACGGCTAGATTTTGGAAACCAGACCAGGCGTTACCTGGTAACAAATGCCACCCTTGATGATTTAGGAGATATAAAATTTAATTCTGGAGATCCAATATATGTCGAGCGGGAATTGGAGCATCTGGAAGATGTAAAAATTGTTCTTCAGGGCGTGTTTAAAGTCTTTTGGGGAGCTGTTGCCGTTCTGGTGTTGGGTGGAATTTATGCAAGATTCCAGAATTGGGGGAATGATTATACCCTATCAGTGTCAAAGGGAGGGTGGGTAACCGCTGGTCTTTTGGGGACCATTTTGTTCCTGTCCATTGTGAGTTTTCGTTCTTTATTTACCAATTTCCACCTGATATTCTTTGAAGGAAACAGCTGGCTCTTCCTGTATTCTGATACACTCATTCGACTTTTTCCTATCCGATTCTGGCAGGATGCGTTCCTGGTCTTTGGCATTACAACTCTGGCTGGCGGGATTCTTCTTGGTTGGTTGCTGTCACGAAAGAACAGAAACCCATCTCAAGAAGGATCATAACGGATTCTTCCTTATCAGATAAGAGCATCTCGCTGGATTTTATCCAGAATATATACAAGAAAGAAGGCAGCTGACTCAGATGCCTTCTTTTTGACAATCAAGGAGAGATTAAGCCCC
>CAZHHT010000038.1:0-14488 GCA_964532455.1 uncultured Anaerolineales bacterium | reverse complement strand
CCAAACTTCTGCAGACGCCCGGCGTGAGCCAAAGCCAGGGACATCGTTTCAACAGCCGGGAAAGTCCCCAAGCCTCCCCTAGCACAATTCCTTTCAGTGAACGCGGTTTCGAGGTCAGTGCGATGTGTTTTCGGTGCCCAGAGTAAAAATGGCACTGGATGCCAGGAATGGGATTTCAACACCGAAGGAGTCGAATGATCTCCAGTGATGATTAACACATCCGGGTTAAGGTCAAGTAATACGGGAAGCACCTGATCCACCTCTTCAATAATCTTTGCTTTGGCTTCCAGGTTTCCATCTTCTCCGTAACTATCTGTTTTTTTAATGTGAATGAAGAAGAAATCATGTTCGTTCCAGTGTTCTTTTGCGGCATTAAACTCACCCAGAGCCCCGGCATCAACTTCTTCGATCACATCCATGCCCACCAGCCGCGATACGCCTTTATACATGGGGTATTCGGCGATGCAAACTGCCTCCAGCTCATAAGCATCTTCATATGAGGGCAAATCAGGATCGGTAGCAAAACCGCGTAATAATAATCCATTGGCAACCGGTTGGTCAGCCAGCGCCTGGTAAGCTTTTTCAATCCACTTGTTCATCAGATCAGCGGATCTTTTGGAATCTGGATCTTGTGCTTCCAGTTTAAGGGGCGGCACACCAACTTCCTGGGGATCTGTATCATTCAGCGCTGGATTAAGACCTTCTCCGCGCATAACTACCACAAAACGATATTCTTTTACCTGGCGGACTTCCACCTCCGCCTCTGGAATCTGCGCCTGATTCAACAGTTCAATCACGGGTGCAGCCTCTGAATGAGAAATCCTTCCAGCTCGCCTGTCAATTACGTTCCGGTTTTCATCAAAGGTACATAAATTTCCCCGGGCAGCAATGTCACCTGCTTTTACGGGAAGGTTGATACCAGCAGCTGAGAGCGCTCCACGGCCGATGACAAATTCAAGCGGTTCGTAGCCGAATAGGGCCAGGTGAGCTGGACCCGATCCGGGAGTGATCCCATAGCGGATGGGAATGGTTTGGCCCAGAGTGCCTTCCTCAGCCAGGTGGTCCAGGTTGGGTGTTTTCGCGTATTCCAGTGCTGATTTTCCACCGGGTGTCAGAGCAATCCCTCCCAGTCCGTCCAGGACAAGAAGAATGATTTTTGATCCGTTATTATCCAATAATGGTTTTAAGTATGAATAAGGCATTCGCCCTCCTACATGAAAACATCTCCTCGCAGGAAATCGGCGAGGAGACATTTTGATTACTGAGTGGGTAGACGGTTTACTTAATGACCTGTTCGGTTTCTTTATCAAAGATGTGCATGTTGTCCATGTTGAACGCCATGGTCACCTTATCACCAATCTTGTAGCTTGTGCGCGGGTCCACCCTGGCGACATATTCATTGTCGCCGCTCTTGAGGAACAAGAAAATTTCATTCCCCATCAACTCTGTGATATCCACCTCAGCGTCAACGATCTGGGAGACGATATGGGGAGGGGCAAAGTTTGGGTCATGGATATCTTCCGGCCGCAGGCCAAATACAACTGATTTTCCAATATATGGCTTTAATGATGCGCGGCGGTTTTCCGGGATTTTAACTGCGACGGAATTCGTTTTTACAACGATATCTTCTCCTTCCTGAGAGATGTCTGCGTTAAAGAAATTCATTGCTGGGGAACCGATAAATCCAGCCACAAAGAGGTTGTTCGGGCTGTCATAAAGGTTCTGGGGTGAGTCAACCTGCATCAGAATGCCGTGATTCATCACCGCGATTCTACTGGCCATGGTCATTGCTTCCACCTGGTCATGGGTAACGTAAATAAAGGTAGTTTCCAGCTTTTTATGCAGCTTGGAAATTTCCGCCCGGGTTTGAACCCTGAGTTTTGCGTCAAGGTTTGAAAGCGGTTCGTCAAGCAGGAAAACCTGCGGTTCACGGACGATTGCCCGCCCCAGAGCAACTCTCTGCCGCTGACCACCTGAAAGCTGGCGGGGTTTCCGTTCCAGCAGGGAAGTAATTCCCAGAATTTCTGCAGCTTTCTGTACTCGTTCTTCAATTTGATCTTTAGGGTATTTGCGGAGTTTTAAACCAAACGCCATATTGTCATAAACAGACATATGGGGATATAGTGCATAACTCTGGAACACCATGGCAATATCCCGGTCTTTTGGGGCAACATCATTAACAACCCGGTCACTGATCTTGAGAGTTCCTTCAGAGATATCCTCTAATCCAGCCAGCAAGCGCAGCGCAGTAGATTTCCCGCAGCCTGACGGGCCAACTAGAACCAGGAATTCTTTATCCTCAACTTCGAGGTTAAGATTATTGACAGCTACCACCTCGTCAAATCTTTTATATACATGATCGTATGTTACATTAGCCATGAAGCTTCACTCCTTTTAGGTCGGATTCGGAAATAATTATCCACATTATACATCATGTTTTTGGAAAATTCCAAAATTTCTGATAATATATTCCCTGATTTTTTTAATCAATGAATGTGATTCCAGGGGAACGATTACCAAGAAGATACTGGAGTATCAATAAATTAATTTCGCAGTGATATCTGAATTTAATCCCTTGTGATTTACCCTTTCTCAATATAGAATTGGATCATGCCGAAAGAGAAAGTAACTCCCGTAAGGCGCCAATATCTGGATATAAAAAAACAATATCCGGATTCAATCATATTTTTCCGACTAGGAGATTTTTACGAAACATTTGATGAGGATGCCCAGATTGTCTCCCGGGTGTTGGATATTGTATTGACTTCCAGGAATATCGGGAAAGGTACCCGGATTCCCATGGCAGGGATTCCCCATCATGCTGCAGAAAATTATTTATCACGCTTAATCGAAAAGGGTTATCATGTTGCGATCTGTGAGCAGGTAAGTGATGTCCCGGTAGATGGTTTGATGCCCCGGGAAGTAGTCAGAGTGATTACTCCCGGCACGATACTGGAATCCAGTTTACTGCCGGGAGATGGTAATAATTATTTAGCCAGCGTTGTCTTCGATGAGCAGCGGGCCGGAATTGCGTATGTGGATATTACAACGGGGGAATTTGCAGTCACTGAACTCCGGGAAAATCATTTACAGGATCTTGTGCGCTCAGAACTCCTGCGGTTAAATCCGGCGGAAACGCTTCTCCCGGATAATCAACTCTGGGATGAAGAGGGATTTCTCACCCATTTTACTTCTTTTCCCGCTTGGAGGTTTGAAGAAGAACGTTGTGTTGATGTGCTGCTAAATCAATTCCAGGTTTCAACGCTGGATGGATACGGCATACGCGGTTTTCCATTCGCAGTCCGGGCTGCGGGGGCAATTTTACAGTATCTTGAACAAACTCGACCGGATTCACTTAAATTGCTGACCGGATTTAACATGTACAGCCTCCAGGATTTTATGACTCTTGATGCGGCTACTCGGCGAAACCTGGAATTAACAGAAACTATCCGGTCTGGCTCGACCGAAGGTTCATTGTTAGGCATTTTGGACCAAAGCATCACACCAATGGGGAAAAGGCTGATCAGGCAATGGGTCAGTAAACCGCTGCTGGATGTAGAGAGGATTCGGGAAAGGCTCGAAGGAGTAACGGTCTTTTTCGCAGATGGCATGCTTCGAGCAGAAACTCGGGAATCTCTGAAGGACTTGCAGGATTTAGAGCGATTAAGCAACCGTGTTGCCGGGGGAACAGCCCGTCCTCGAGACTTGGTAGGAATCAGGGAAACTCTGCAGAAGCTTCCAGCAATTCGAGGTTTGTTTCCCAAGAAGTTTGGTAAACAGGAATACCTGGGAGAGTTATTTAAAGGTTTTTCTCTTTGTTCTGATGCATTGGATTTAATCGCTTCAGCTATTGATGAGGATCCTCCTTCAATCCTGGGGAAAATCGGCATTATTAAATCCGGCTATTCTGAGGAATTGGACAATTATTTGTCTTCAACTAAAGAAGCCAGGGATTGGATTGCCAACCTGGAGGCAGTTGAAAGGAACAATACCGGTATTGAGACCTTAAAGGTAAGACATAATAAGATCTTTGGATATTATATTGAAGTCACTAAAGCCAAAACTGATTTTGTGCCTGCGCACTATATCCGGAAACAGACTCTTGTCAATGCAGAGCGTTATATAACACCGGAGTTAAAGGAGTATGAGACGAAAGTCTTCAATGCTGAGGATCAGATCAAGGAAATTGAGAGAAGATTGTTTTATGAAATCTGTGATCGGTTGACGCTTCAAATTGATCGTTTGGTAACTACTGCCCGAATCATGGCGCATATTGATGTATTGTCATCTCTGGCTGAGACCGCTGCCAATTATGGTTATGTTTGCCCTGTGGTTGTTGAAGAAGATGTATTGGAGATCATCAATGGCCGGCACCCAGTTGTTGAACAATCACTAAAAGGGACTAGGTTTGTTCCCAACGATACGATATTTGAATCCGGTGAAAGAATACGGATCTTGACCGGTCCCAATATGTCTGGTAAGTCGACTTTCTTAAGACAGGTTGCGTTAATTGTGCTGCTGGCACAAATGGGAAGTTATGTGCCGGCAGAAAGCGCCAGAATTGGAATGATAGACCGCATTTTCACCAGAATCGGAGCCCAGGATGAAATCCATGCCGGGCAATCTACTTTTATGGTGGAGATGGTTGAAACCGCCAATATCCTCAATCATGCCACCTCCCGCAGTTTATTAATCCTGGATGAAATTGGTCGAGGTACCAGTACTTATGATGGTGTGTCTATCGCCTGGGCGGTGGTAGAGTATATCCATAATCATCCAGAAAAAAGGGCAAAAACACTCTTTGCTACTCATTATCACGAGCTGACTGAGCTCCCGGAGCTGCTTCCTGGAATCCGAAATTACAAAGTATCGGTAAGCGAAGCTGATGGAAAAGTGGTTTTCCTTTACAAAATTGCCGCCGGTGGGGCTGATAAATCTTACGGGATTCATGTAGCTCAAATTGCAGGGATGCCGTCGACTGTCGTGCTCCGGGCGGAAGAAATTATGCAGCTGCTGGTGGATTCCTCAGGCAAGGCGGTAACGATGAATCCTGAAATACCAAAACAGATGTCATTGTTCCCCCGCACGAATCCGCTATTAAAGGAGTTGGCTAACCTGGATATCAACGAGCTCAGTCCTTTAGAGGCGCTCAACTTGTTGTTCAGCTGGAAGAAAAAATATCTCGATCTATCCCGACAAGAGCCAGAAAATAAAGATTGAGTTTAAGCCCTTTAAGATTAGGTAAATAAAAGCTCCTGACAGATAATTCAGGAGCTTTTTGGTCAAACCAGGGGGATAGTTAGAGGTTTTTTTCTACTACTTGAAGCACTTCAGGAAGATCAATACCCAGGCTGACTAACTTCTCTTTGGTGGGTATGCCATTTTCTGACCAGCCCCTTCTTTTGTACACTGCATCCAGAAGCTGCTCATACTGATCTTCCCTATATTTCCGCAGCCTGTTTTTTTTCTCTTCTGTGCTCAATCCGGCAGGATCTACTCCAACCAGGTCCTCCAGCTGTTTATCATACCTGTCCTGCCTGGATTCATACTCATCCTCTGTCACAGGACCTACCGCCCGATAGGGAGGATAATCGTGTTCCCGGGTACCAAAACCAACCCGGAGGTTAAAAACTCGCTGAAAATTATAAACCCGTTCCGACTGGGCAATTAAATCCTCTGTTGTGACTTTTTTCCCAGTCAGTCCTTCATAGACCCAGGTGTAATTTTCCACGTGTTCGGGGATTCTTTCCGGATGATCCCGCTCTTTATTATTCAAAGGTTCGATGTCATTCCAGGGTAGTTTGCATAAACCATGCAGACTGAACCAGGTTCGCCACATGGGGAAGTAATGCAGGGCCTCAGCCTTGGCCTCAAACGTGGGCAGTTGTTTATTTATTTGATCTATAAAGATTAGCCAGGCTTCATCATGCTGACCCCCTTTCAGCGCCATACCGTAACCTCCTTGCTGTGCGATGGATTCTTTGGTTATGTATTCCGAGATTTCCATCCCTTTTACTTCCATTCCGATGTCATGGAGGAAACCAGGATCGCCACCGAATTCCTGGGCAAAATGTAATTTCATATAACGGATTCCCTGTCCAACGATGAGACCAAAACCTTCACCACGGGACATCTGATGAAGCAGTTCAAGTGCGCTCTCAGCATTGCCCCAGGTTAAATCAATGCCGCCTGTTCGCGCAGGATTCAGGATTCCTTCCTGGAAACATTCCATGCAGAATGCAACCGAGTTGGCGAATGAAATTGTATCTACCCCATAGGTGTCGCAGTAAAAGTTCATTTCCAGGATAGCTTCAGGATCAAACACACCAATATTGGATCCCAGCCCGGCTGCGCTCTCATACTCCGGACCATCAACAAGTACCTTTTCTCCTTTATGTGGTCCAGTTTTGAGAGCAAAACCATCCACAGCATGGGAGCAAGCCATGGTGCAGCCAAGCCAGCAGCTGTCCATTCTTTTATCCTGCGTGAAGGCTTTTTGCCAGGTTGTGGAATCAATGTTGACATGATCAGGATGAGTGCCATAACGGAAGTTGTGCACAGGCAGAAGATCAAAATGATCCATGATTTCAACTAGATGAGCTGTTCCGATTTCCCGCATGTTATTTTGCTGGGCATCATACTGGGTGATTTCTTGATTGATTCGTTTACCCGCTTTCCGGATAAGATCTGGTTTAGCGGGATTATTGCTGGCTCCTGTGAGACCGCTGAACCGAACCACGATACCTTTGAGATGTTTATCCCTGAAAATCCGTCCGGAACCTCCCCGGGCTGCTTGTTTTACTCTTACTTCTTCCCGCCGGGGATCAAAGAAGCTGATGTTTAGACCAGCATAACGAATATGATTGGCAGCTTCTCCGGATGTAATAACTGAGACATTTTTTCTATCCCGGTTATCTCTGGCGTACATTTTGGTGAGGATTCCCGCCAGTGGATAAGTGTTAAGTACCTCTTTTGGCGCTTTTTCGATCCGGATTTCCTGGTTATTTCCATCAATAACAATAATGGAATCTTCTTCTGCCTTGCCGGTAATTTCCAGGGCGTCAAAACCTGAGAATTTCAAGAAGGGAGCAAAAAATCCGCCCCCATTGCTGTCAATAATTGAATTTGTCAGAGGGGAAAGGGTAACGACTGTACTCTTTCCCATCCCGGGATACGCTGTGGTCCCGCAAAGAGGACCATTTGCTATAACAAGAGCATTCTCAGGATCATCCCAGGAGGTTTTTTCGGTTATCGCGTTCCACAACAGCCAGAGAGCAAAACCCCGTCCGCCAGTAAACAAGTCTTTCATTTTCTGGGTAACCGGTTTTTCCTTAATTGTATTCTGGGAAAGATTAATGTGCAGTGTCCGATTTGCATACCCATGGACAACTGGCTGCTGTTTATAGGTATATTCAGCCACAATTTCATGGCTTTTTAGATAGTTTTGAATCTCCATCATAACCGCTTTCCTCCACAGATTTTTTATTTTGGATACAATAATTTACGGTCAAATCATCAGCAATTATACACTTAAATAAAATGATAACTGTCATTCTTCCCTGTATGAACAGCAGGGACTCATCAGGTGGGTTAAAAATCCACATAATCACCTTTTAATTATTAAATCAAGACTTAATTATTCTTATCTCGATGTGGTAATTATTGATTCTTGGGTTTCTTTCACTCCAGTTATCAGCAAAGAAACTATTGCGTATATCAATGTTTTCGTTTAGAATCAAAGGACTGACTCAGAAAAAATTCCCTGGAACATAATGCTTTTAGGGATGGAAGAGGGATGTCAAACAAGTTCATTCGTCTGATATTAATAATGTTGATCGTGGGGGTTCTTTCAGCCTGCAATAGTAACACTGGTAATCAATCTGCTTATTACCTAGTAGATCCCCGATTTAGTGAGCTGCATGATCGACTCCAGGGTGATGAAATCCTTGGACCTCCTATTTCAAACAAAAAATACGTTGCCGGCTCAAACCTGGAAAAACAATATTTTGAAGGGGCTGTACTGGTTTACGATCCAGATGATTCCCCTCGATATTATCTTGAACCGGTAGGGATAGACGCAGGCTTCTCTGATTTGCCAAACAACGATCCCGAGAATCCTGCTGTGAGATACATCAATGGTTATATTATCCCACCGGAATTTTCTAAATTCTACGATGAAATGGGTGGTGAACGCTGGGTCGGGCTTCCGCTCACACGAGCCAGATTAAATCCAGAAAAGAATACTATTGAACAGTATTTTGAAACCATGGGCTTCTTCCAGTTTGAGGATGATCCCCCGGGAACTGTACATTTGATGCCTTATGGTCTCTGGAAATGTGCTGGAGAATGCGCAAAGTATCCGGGATTGGAAAATGCAGGGATCAGCCGATCGGTTGGTGAGGATATCCAGTCCCCATTTGGAGAGGTTATCTCCCGATTTGGGACACAGTTTACGGGAGATGCCTTATCCACAGCCTTCCGGGCAAGTGATGGCAATATCGAGCAGATCTTCCATAATGTTGTTCTCTATGAGGATACTACTAATCCCCTCGGTGTATCCCTTCGCCCGGTTTCCTCACTGCTAAATCTGGAACGTGATCTATACCAGGTGTACCAGAAAGATTCAACAGAGTATTTTAGGGAAATAGAGCCCAGCAACGGTTTTTATATCCCGGCTTATTTCATGGATTTCATCGATCGCTACTTTGGATTTGAAATTTCAGGTGAACCGATCTCCCGCCATGAAGAAATCCGTGAGGGGGTCACGCAGCAGTGTTTTGAAAATTATTGCCTGTTGCATGATACATTAGCAGAATTCGGACAGCAGGTTCGGGTGCAACCATTGGGTCAGAAGTATAAAGATTCCTTTTATCAAACAACAAAAAAGCCAGCAATAGAAACTCAAAGCAAGAGGGATATCCAGCTGGATATTTGGGAGCAATCCCCACAGTTATCTTCCCAGGAAAACCAGCAGATCGGAGCCTGCATTCATGAATCTGGTTCACCTCTGGAGAATGCCCAGGCGGTGTTAACGGTTACTATAGAGAATCAGGGAGTTATTACCTATCCATTTTCCCCAACAGATTCGGGAGGGTGTTCATTCCTTGAATTGGATCCAATTCAAGCCCAAAACGGCACAACGATTGACTATCAGGTTTGTTTTCAGGGAATCGGGGTTCAGGAATACTGCAAAAAGGACAGCTACCTGATTTGGGGGAACACAGATAAGGTACTCACTGCTGTACCAACTCAGGAAGAACCGGCAGCTCCAGTTGCGGTTGTTGAATTAATTATCGATACCTGGGAGCTTTTCCCCCAGATCTCATCCTCCGAGTACCAGGAAGTAGGTGCTTGTGTTCACAAAAATAATACCCCGCAGGATAATATGGATTCTCAACTTATCCTGGAATCGCCTACAGCAGGGGTGATCACTTATCAAAGCTTGCCGACAGATGGGGGCGGATGTTCCTTTTTCAAGTTGAATCCGGTGGATGCCAAGAATGGGGAGACCATTGCTTATCAGGTATGTTTTATGAACAAGTATGGAGAACAGTTTTGTAAAAGGGACAGTTTCCTTATCTGGGGAAATCCCTGATTCTAATCTGATCTTAATCTAAAGCCCGGGTGATTTATAATTTTCACCTGGGTTTTTTGATTAATGGAGTTCACTGAAAAGTTGAATTTTGTCAATAGGCGGTCCGAGACTATAAAGATTCAACTCAAAAATGATGTCTTCTTCAAGTTGAAGTTCCCCTGCACTTATCCATTTCCTGATCCCGACAGGATACCCATCAGAATAAGCGACAGCTGCCACCCAAACCTGATTTTCTTCGGTTGTAAGTTCCTCCACCCTGACTGATCCCGCTATTTCCGCAATTGTTCTATCCTCATTGTAGCGGATCTCAGGATCTAATATTTCGGTCAGGGCTTTATCCCTTTCAGATGGAAGAGAAGTAATTAATGCTGCAGTAACCTTATATCCCTCAGGAAGAGGTGGTGGAATAAAGGCTGATACGGGAATTGTCTGATTAGGAAAGAGATAATTCAGTGGAGGTATGGCAATATAGCTTTGCATCAGTTTGTTTTCATCGTTATAAAGATTCAGTGCTGCCGAGATGTTTTCCAGGCTGAGTCTCTGGTTATTATGAATGTCTGAAAAACACCACATCCCGCCGTCGTTGGTCAGCAGACAGGTAGGAGTATTTACCGAAACCGGGTAAGGAGTGGGAGTGGGAATAGATAGGTTTTCATCAGCCTCAAAGGGTATATTAAGTTGGATACCAACAGTTAGGATCCTGGTATCAATACCAGGATTTGCTGATACCAATCTGTCCAGGGATATATTGTATTTCAAAGCGATCCCGAACAATGTATCGCCAGGCTGAACGACATGTTTAAAAGGAGTTGGGCTCGGGAAAATAGGCTGCTCAGTCGGTATGGTGATTGGGGTTGTTGTAATAGTTGGTGGAATTGTCTTCACCTGGAACGGAGTCAGGGGAGGGGAGATTGGTTGGGGGATCTTGGTTGGTGCTGTTGCTGAAGCTTGACAGCCAGATGCAATTACCAGGGCAAGCATCATCCAGCCCAGGAATTTCACTTCATTTTTCATGTTGAGCATTATACCCTCTCTTGTCTGGCAGAGAGGCCTGTGCTACACTCTGATTTAGCCGCTAAAATATTACAGGATCAAAGATGGCAGAAGACAAACGTTTTCTCCTGGCAAAACTTGCCCTAGAACAAGGTGATCGGTTTCAGGCAAAAGATAAATTATCAGAACTCCTGAAAGAAGACCAGGACAATGTTGAATATTGGCTTTTGTTGAGTACGGTTGTGGACTCAACAAAAGAAAGGGTGTCTTGTTTAAAGAAAGTAATTGCTCTAGATCCTGGAAACCAGGAAGCCAGGCTGGGAATGATTTTATTTGGTGCTCTTGACCCGGGGAAAGTCCAACCCGCTGAAATTAGAAAACGGGATTGGTCAAAAGAGCTCAAAGATATCCGGAAGAAAGATAAACCCAAAAAAGAACGCAAAAATAACAGGTATAACTACAAACAGCTTCTTCCACTCCTGGGCGGAGGGGTTATTATCATTGTATTGCTGTACTTTAGCGGCTTGCTATTTCCTGGTCGGGGAACCATTTTTTCTCCCAGATTAACTATTACCCCCATTACCTGGACACCACCGGTAGACCCAGGGTTTATAGCAGAGTTAACAGGGACGCCAAATCCAATTCTACAAACGCCCATTGGTCGGGTTTTGTTGAAACCCTATACTCCCACACCAGTTTATGTTTTGACACCGCATCCCGGGTATGGAACATACCAAACCGGCCTGATCGCCTATCGAAAGGGTGATTATGAAACCATGCTGACATATATGAGGTCGACTGAAGATCAATTGGAGACTCCGGATATCGTCTACCTGGTTGGTGAAGCCCTGCGAAATTTAGGAAGATTTAGCGAAGCTCTGGAGCAATATGAGCGAGCCTTGTTTTTGGATCCCTCATACGCCCCGGCATATTTCGGACGTGTGCTTATTTCGCAGGTTATTTATCCGGAAAATGATATTAAACAGGATCTGGATCAGGTGTTGCTTCTAGATCCGGAATTTGGACAGGTATACATTGAGAGGGCAAAATATTATCTTGACCGGGGGGAATTTCAACTCGCTTACGAAGACGCAAATCAGGCTGTTAACTATTTGCCCGAATCGCACCTGGCGCATTTGTATCGGGCCTGGTCTTTATTGGAATTAAATGACTACACAGGATCCGCCCAGGCGATAGAAACTGCATTAAAGTTGGATATTAATTATGTTCCTTCCTACCTGGTGGGGGGGCGGGTGAACCTGGAAACAGGAAGGGCAGACACAGCTTTGGTAATGCTGACAAAATATGATGCC
The DNA here is from genome assembly GCA_964532455.1 of uncultured Anaerolineales bacterium. Classification (GTDB taxonomy): domain Bacteria; phylum Chloroflexota; class Anaerolineae; order Anaerolineales; family UBA11858; genus B10-G9. Next base: position 2,587 of record CAZHHT010000038.1, on the reverse strand, counting down.
TATGTCCAGGAAAAAACGTGGCAGTTTTATTATTCATTGGGGAAAGCCTATTATCTGACTGGCAGTGACATGAATCAAGCAGAGAATATTCTTAACCAGGCAGTATCACTCGGAGGTAATAACAGCAGCTTATATCAGATCCGGGCTTTGGTTTATCTTGAGTTGGGGGAACAGGAGAAAGCGGTAGCGGAAGCTTTTAATGCCCGGAATGCTGACCGGGATGAATTTGATGTCAATCTCTTTTTAGGTAAGATATTGTATGATGTCAGTCGATATTCACTTGGTTTAGTTTACCTGAATATTTCAGAACAGCAGGCACAAAACGAAACGAATTTAGCGGCGGTTTATTATTGGCGAGCGCTGACACTGGAAAATCTTGATCAGGGAGATAAAGCAATTCTTAATTGGCAAAATCTGATGAATCTACCCCTTGAGTATGTACCGGATGAATGGGAAATTACAGCTGCAGAAAAACTACTGCCGACGGCCACTCCCAGTCCTACCCTGTCACCTTCTCCTACTTCAACACCAACAATCACCCCGACAGAGACAACCACCCCGACTGAAACTCAGGCATTTGCTGCTACAGCTACCAATACGCCAACCCCATCTCCAAGCAGTATTCACTAGATTACTGATTCATATGTCTTTGGAAGGGAAGTTATTTATACTACGGGGTGGTTAGTACATCTCCGCATCCCTTGCTATTCCTGATTGGAAGTACTATAATGCCGATGATTAATTGATTGTGTGTTGATGATACACAGATCAAGGTGGATTATGCCTATTTATACATATCGATGCGAAAATTGCGGTGTTCAATTTGAGCGGAGACAACATTTCAGTGATGAACCTCTGAAAATTTGTCCTGAATGCCAAACAGAAACTCTGCGAAAGGTTTACTTACCCGTCGGTATTGTATTTAAGGGGTCAGGGTTTTATGCCACGGACAACCGATCTCCTTCAGGACGGGATTCCAGGCTGTCTGATGACCACGCGGGGGGAGATTCCGAACCTTCTGCAACGGAGAAAGCAGCAAAAACAAAAAACAAAAAAACAGAAAAAACTAAAACGAAGTCCAAAGAAGAAAAATGAATATCATTTAACAATTCGACTCCCCTCCAGGGGAGTTTTTTTGTTAAAATGAAACGATCCGTGATCTTTTAAGGGTCTCTGATTGTAGATATCAATAATCAGCAGGGGAATGAAATCAGACAACGATTAGCGGAACGGGTGAAAATACCAGGAAAAAGATAATCAATCCAATCCTAGCCAAGATTTTCCTACCAGGATCGAGTTCGGTAATCTCATCCAGCGGTTCAGCCCTAATTCGGCCCAGAAATAGAATTAGGAAAGCCCACAACCACCAACCTGACCACATAAAACCGAGGATTACCAAAGCCCCCAAAATAACCGGCCGTATCCACTTTAACTTATCTCCAAATAGACTGTAAATTAGATGACCACCATCTAGCTGCCCGGCAGGAAGCAGGTTTAAGGATGTTACTAATAATCCAGCCCATCCTGCCCAGGCAACTGGGTGAATCAAGACATCTGTACCGCCGTTGGGTAGAGGAAGACCCGTGAAGAAATAACGAATCCAGTAGATGACAGGATGGATTCCTTGGAATGAAATTGGCTCAGGAAGTAAAGATCCGTGTATAAGATACTTTAAGGACAGGTAAAGAATGGAGTTTCCCTCAAACATGAACTCATCAGGGAAAACAGAGGGGAGAATAACAATTTTGGATAAGGTTAATCCATAGACCAGAACTGGAATTGCGACAACCAATCCGGCAATTGGACCTGCCAAACCAATATCTAGCAAAACTCGCTTGTTTTTAGGAGGTTCAAGAAGCCGGATAAAAGCACCCATAGTTCCAAAGGGACTGATTGGGAAGGGGATAAAAAATGGCAGAGTAACCTTTGTATTATGAATCCGGGCGGCAAAGTAATGACCAAATTCATGAGCTGTCAGGATGCTAAGCAAACTGACGGCAAAAGCAATGGATTGCCCCAGATTAACTCTAACATGAGCCCAAATGATAGAAAAATCGAGTGTTGCAGGTCCGGTGTAGGATGTATAAATCCCGGAAAAGATGATGCTAACAAATGTGATCAAAAATAGGATCAGGTTTACCCTATTCTTCTGGGCTTGTGGTTGGGATAAGCCTTTTTTAAGAATGACCTTATGTTTATTGCCGTTTGTTCTGAAGAGGGGAGTAAGCTTGTAGGGATGAAGTGCACCAGCTGCAAAATCATAAGCTTCCTGTGAAGGCTGATTTAATAAACCTTCAAATTCGATTAGATGATCGTCCTGAGTTTTTCCCAGAGTAAATTGATCAATAGTCAAAAATTGTTTGACAATATTGATAAGAATTTCTATGTTGGATTGGGTTTCTTCAGGGATTTCTGATTGGCTCATAATGGGAGGTGGAAAACGTATAAAAGGCGGGAGTGAATGGGAGTCGAACCCACCGCGGCTCGCATTACGACCCGCCACCGATTTTGAAGACCGGGGAGCCCACCGGGACTCAACCACCCCCCTGAACAAAGCCATTATAACTTCTGTTAGAAGAGATGTAAA
>CAZHHT010000037.1:0-26015 GCA_964532455.1 uncultured Anaerolineales bacterium | reverse complement strand
TTATCAACCTTACCGGTTTACGGGAAATGTCCCTGGGAGAAAAGGTTGCTGATTTAGTTGCCATTTTAGGATCCATTGATATCGTTCTCGGAGAGGTGGACCGTTAATCCAACAGCAGGAATCCTGGAGAGTTGAGATCTATGAAAGGACAAGGAATACTAAAAGGTCTGGGTGTAACCCTGAAACACTTGATTGACACAATCCTGGAAGATATAAAAGCCGGAAAAGATCGCTATTATACCAAAGATGGTGTTCGGCAAAGAATGACTAGCGATACGAAAGGAATTTTTACTGTGAATTATCCGGAGGAGAGGCTGCCGCTGGCCGAGGCATTCCGCTTTGTGCCTTTCCTCGTTTATGATGAAGAAGATGGAGAGCAAAAAATTCGCTGCACAGCATGTGGAATTTGCAGCAAAGTCTGTCCTTCCCAATGCATCTGGATTACAAGGGCTGAAGATCCTGAAACCGGGAAACCCCTCAAAACGCCGGCAGAATTCGCTATTGATATTGATCTCTGTATGAACTGCGGATACTGCGCAGAATACTGTCCATTTGATGCGATCAAGATGGATCATGATTTTGAATTAGCGGGTTATGAACGAATAAAAGCGAACACACACTTGAAAGCTCGTTTGTTAAAACCAGCATCTTATTATGCTGGCATCCATCCTTTAAGCTATGCGCTGGAACAAAAGGCAAAAGCTGAAGATGCGGAAAGAAAGGCAGCCCGCAGGGCAAAGAGAGATTAAGACAGCAGTCTGATCTATCTGAAAATGGATGATTGATCCAAAGCTGCTGAGAATAAAGCTTGAGGCATAAATAGAGGAGCTGGAAAACAATTTGCCGGCCTACTCAATTTCTCCCGCAATGATTATGAGGTTAGAGGAGTTGGAAGATAAATTAGCCCAGTTGAAAGATGAATTTTCGGGGGAGAATCATACCGCAGCCAAAAATTGCAATTGATTACCAGGCTTGCGATCCAGCCTGGTGCAAAGATAGTGTCTGTACCTCCGCCCTGGTTTGTGAACGGAAAGTGCTCCGCCAGGAACAACCAGGAGAACTCCCGGATATTTATCCATCACTTTGTTTGGGGTGTGCTGATTGCCTGCCGGTATGTCCAAAAAAGGCTTTGCTAATAATGAGTTAAAGAAAGACCCGGCTGTACCAAAGGAAATTGGCACAGCCCTTCTTCCGACTACCCTTACAAAGTAATACACTCTGACGGGGCAGTCCATTGTTTGTTGTGGAGTGTGTTTAAGGAATACAAAGAGAAAATGCAATTGATTTTTAAAATAGAGGAAATTCGTTGTATGATATAAAGTGCTGACTAAAGTCATAGCAGGAGCTAGCACTGAGCGTCCCTCTTCAGGGACGCTTAAATTTTCCTAATTACACAGGTTTAGATGAAACCTTTTAAACGTCGATAGAGGTCGACGCTCGGTCCTGACCGCCTAGTTGGGACTTCAGTCCTCCTGGAAATACAAAATGGATTTTTTCATTTTTATCAGGAGATTAAGTTACCCCATCCACCCTTCGATAAGAGCTCATTTCATTAGCCTTACTCAGGATGCCTAGATAGACTTCTCAAAAATATACCTCATAATCAATTAGTGGGGCGACTCCTGTCCTGCCTATCCTGAGCATGGTCGAAGGAGCCTGACGAAGGGCGATAAGTCGCCCTTATAACACAAAAGGGCCGCCTTTTCAGACAGCCCCAGCTTTTTTCGTTGATCCCAAGTATGGTTTGGTAAGGAAGAGTACCCCCCTCTTAACCGGAGTGTTAATCAGCTTCTGGATTTTGTAATCCCAGGATACTTCTAGATTTATCTTCCTGATCTTCCCGAACTAACAGTTCAGAGATTTGACTATCCCCAACATAAAACGAAGGTGCTTTGTAGTGGGGTACAACAACTGCCAGAACTCCGTGACTTTCCAGGATAGATTTATCGCGGGTTGCTTCAACGGTAGGACAAATTCTGAGCGTAATTGTCTTCATAACTGCTCCAACTATTAAATTCAATTAGCTTGCGTTCTATGATAATTTTACAACAGATTTGATGAAAAAAGTGTGACAAGTATTTTTGCTTGAAGGGTAGCGGATGTGAATTGTGGAGTCCCTGTGGTCGAAAACAGTGATGAATGTACCAGGTCGACATTTCAAGATTGTCAGTTCCAGGAGGGAAAAATTGTTCTATAATGGATTTTCAAGGTAAGAATATTCCCTTCACTAGAAAAATGAAAAGCATGGATGGGAAAATCACTTTACAGTTTTGTTAGCCACCAACAAATGTTTGACGGCATTTCTTTCTGCCGATATAATGAAGATATTGAATCAGGATGAGGAATGATGCGCAAAAAAAACATCTTTTCAGGTAAATCCAAAGGTCAGAGCTTCGTCGAATTGGCGATTGTTCTGCCAGTGCTTTTATTCCTGCTGATTGGTTTTGTTGAGGTGGGGGCGGTTGTTTATTCCTATTTATCCATGCTGGATGCTGTCAGGGAAGCATCACGGTTTGCTTCTGAGCATGATCCGACCATATTTGAAGGTCCTGGAGCCGGGGGATTTTGTGAGGATGATAAACTTCACTTTTATCAGGATACTGCCTGTGTTATCGTTGGCGCGGGGTTTAACCCCGATTTGATTTTGGATCCCACCAGAGATGATGTAACTATCTCTGTATTTACGATTGATAATAACATCATTACCGATCGTCTTCCCAATGACGGGGATGGTGTCTGGTCTTTGTACGGGGATAACTGGACCAGGAAATGTGACGGAACGCTCAATTCTCTTACGCCGTTTATGACGAACGCTGATATCCAAAATATATTTAATTTACCTCCACCTACAGTTGGCGCAGGTACACCCACACCAGGAACAGCACCGACGGATAAAGGGCGGGTGCTTGTTGAGGTTTATTACTGCCATGAGCAGTTGTTGAATTTACCAGTCATAAGTCAACTGCTGCCCAACCCGGTTCCTCTGCATGCCTATTCTTTCATGCCGGCTCCAGCCGCAGCCCCCACGCCTACCCTGTTACCTTCTCCTACGCCTTAAAAGAGAACCTATGAGCAGAAAAAAATCAAAACACCAGCGAAAATTCCCCGGCTTTATTAGGCGCATTTCGGAAAAGGTAAGGGATGGAAACCATAGAGAGAGGGGACAGGCTGTTGTTATTACGGCAGTTGCCTTTTTAGCGATGCTGGCTTTTGCGGGCCTGGTCACCGACGCGGGAACTCTGTATCTAAATTACACCCGGTTGAAAAGAGGGTTAGACGCAGCCGCTGTTGGTGCTGCCAATAACATTAAAGACAGTTCACTATCGATAGCTCAACGCAATGCCAATATCCGTGAGGCGGCCCGGGAGATGCTGGCTCTTAACAATATAGAAAATATTTATTCCCTGGAAACTTATGTCTGTGAGGATGCCGGGCTGCCGGCAGATTTTGCCAGTTTATGCCCCGCGGCAGGAGAAAACAAACGAAAATTAGCCTGGGTGCAAGCCACCCAGAACAGCCCGGTTTATTTCCTGCAATTGTTTGGAGTCCAATCAGTTCCCTTGACAATCCATTCCGTTGGAGAAGCGGCTTCCCTTGATATAGTGCTGGTACTTGATACCTCGGAATCTATGGGTAGTAAATCGGCGGGTTATAGTGCCAATTTTGATCCTACAACCTGCAATCCCACCGGCCCAGGTGACCCAGGTACATGTAAACCTTTACTTGCGGCAAAAGTTGCCGCCAAATCCATGATTAACAAGCTTTTCGATGGCTATGACCGGATTGCTATCGTAACCTATGATTTTAGCGCCACCATCCATGACCCGGATTTGGCAACCGCAACAGTCCTGGAAGCGGATCATACGGCGGTGAAAGCAACTATTGATGCGATAGCTCTGCATAATGACCTTGATGATAGTGTTGTTGCTGCTACTGGAAAAAACCCCATTCATGGAGAGTTAAATCCGCTGGATATTGATGGAGATGGTTACTACATAGGGGGTGTTCCCCAGATGGAGGGGGTATTGCCAGATATAAATAAAGGCTTTGGAGATGCGATTGTAAACACCTGTACTGGCTGCGGGATGCGCATTGCAGGAAACATTCTCAGTGACCAGGGACGAGTAGATAGTGTTTGGATTATTGTATTGCTCTCCGATGGGGCAACCAACGTGAGTGAGCTTCCGAACTCAAGTGATGTAAACAATCCGGTACCACCCGGGTATACCTACGGCTTCTGTGGAGGTGACATAACTTTCCCTAACCCCAATCGGATGTGGGATCAACCCTGGTGTACAGATGGAGATAATACAACTCGGCATTGCGGACCTTTCCATGCCAACGTCGGTGAATGCCCACCCGGGTCGATTTGGGTCGGGAATAATACCCCTCCGTATGATGCGGAAGATTATGCCCGGGATGTAACGGACCGGGTGGCATTGATTTTCTCAGCGAATGCCCTTGAACCGACAGGCGGAGAAGAAATCGCCATCTATACCATCGGTCTCGATTTAGCAGCATCAGCGCTGAATAATGACGGTGAAGAAATGCTGCGTTATATGGCCAATATTGGTGATGATAGTATCCGCAACCCGGTGCCGGATGTGGTAGCAGACGCGTTTCCTCCCGATCCCTGTGATGGAGTAGCCATCCAGACTTCTTGCGGGCAATATTATTATGCTCCCGATGAGACCTATTTGGTCCAAATTTTTGAGAAAATCGCTGGCAGCATCTTTACTCGTATCAGTCAATAGGACTGGTTTTTCCTCTCCGCGGTGTATACAAAGGGTAATTTTATGTTATACTGCGAATACTCTGTAAAGAAATAAATCCAGGTGAAGATGAAAGAAGGGCGTATTACGCACTTAAGCAGAAAAGATCGGGGACAGGCGATGGTAGAATTTGTCATTTCCCTCCCGATTTTGCTGTTTGTTATCTTTGGTATCATTGAATTTGCCAGGATGACATTTGCCTGGATGGCAGTCCAGAACGCAGCCCGATTTGGCGTCCGCTATGCGGTTACCGGTGAGTTTAACGATGTGTACTGTGTTGAGGCTGGTACCTACTTGGGCGCCTCACATGTGAGCGCCGATGTCGACGGGGGCGATCCCCAGGACTGCATTATCCCGGATTCATACACAGGCACAGATTCCAATGACCTGGAAAGAGATTTAATCGACCTTGCCCGGCTGTATTCCATTCAGGATGCTGCCATCGGTGGAGGAACGGGATTATGGCTTCGACCCAATGTTTCAGGTAATTATGAGCAGTTCCTGACAAATCACAATGATGCTTTTATCGGATTGCCCGCTGAAGAAGGTTTTTATCACGTCACCATTTGCAGCAATCGCAACGGACAGTTTGCGATGGACTTTTTCAACTATTCCATCCCCCTCTGTCTGGATAATTCAGTACCGGAACTTATGGACGATGCTGGGGGACCTGGGGACCGGGTAAAAATCCATGTGGAACATGAACATCCATTTTTCCTTCCGCTGCTGAGCAATATCTGGCCGTCCGTAACGCTGAGCGCAGAGCGAGATGGCATTGTAGAAAAATTTCGCACTTCCCGGGTAGTTGGTGTTTCCGGACCGATTTTATCAGCGCCAACCTGGACACAAACCCCAACCATTACACCCACTCCGACCATTACTCCCACACCAACGATAACAACAACTCCCACCTCCTCATCGACACCTACGCTTACCCCAACTCCTGACTGCAGCCTGTACAGTATGACCGGATTTTCATTTCATAATCAGGCAATTCAGGCGATGTGGATCACTAATGGGGATGTGGTTGATGCGGTTGCCAGCCAGATCCAATTTGATTGGAACTACGCTGAACAATATGGCATTGCGAATGGATTTCCCAATCTAAAAGTGGACTGGTTTACCTGGAACGGCGGCTATTTCCATCTGGGTGGTAATGGTGATGGTGTGGAAGATGATAATTCACCTACTGTATGGAATGGAGCTCTGCCATTTAACAGCGGCGGCACTTATAACTGGGCTATTGATTTTGATGGAGATTGGGGAGGGGGTGCCCCGCTTCCCGGAGTGGTTAGCAGCGACTTTGGTGTCATCATTGATTTTACCAACGGCTGCCAGTTAGTTCAGAATGTAGTGCCGAGAGTGGTAATTTCCTGGACGCCAACCTTAACTCCAACGTTAACGCTGACTCCAACCATTACACCCACTCCGACCATTACTCCCACTCCGACCATTACTTCCACAGCGTCTGATACACCTGAACCAACGATTACATTTACACCGTCTAATACCCCCACGGCGACAGCAACCTTCACGCCGTCCTGGACGCCGTCGATAACTCCAACAGCATCTGATACACCTACCCCGACCATCACTTGGACGCCAAGTATCACGCCAATTCCGCCGACAATTACTAACACGCTGCCAGCTACTATAACCCATACACCAACAGCAACTAACACACCCACCGAGACACCCATTCCGACCTGGACACCAGCTTGCGGTTACGATAACCCAAATTTTCCTTGTCAACCATCCTGGACGCCGACCCCGTAAGCATATATAGATATTCAATCAATCAAATAGCATTTCAAATGCCCTCAGATGAGGGCATTTTTGCTTTTTATAAAAAAAAAGAAAGTCCCTACTATCTTGTAAGGTGATAAATGGTTTTTCACCCTTCAAATTCCGAGGTTAATTTTCAACTAACAGGATTGTTAATTTAGAGGGCTTGAAGATACCTCTGGTGGTGCTACACTGGAATCGAAGTAAAAAATATTTTTCATAACCATTATTCAGGACAAGGAAGAAAATCATGACGAAACAAAAACGAACTCAATATAGAGTCCTCAGTCTGGTTTCGTTATCTCTGATTATCGCAGCTGCTACCTATGGATTTGCCGAGGCGAACACCATTCCGGGAGTAAGCGGAATGGGTGCTGGATATGGGGTTAAATCATCATACGAAGTATCCAGGGTTAGCTATACCCTTGACCTTGAGGATCCAGCCACTTTTACTGCTGTGGATTTTGTCCTTGAGGGCGAAGGATCTGCGATTTTTGTTGGCGTTTCAGCATCAGAAAAGGGAGAAATTACCTGGGCTGATGATTGTGAAAATATTGGTACTCAATGGACCTGCTCCTTCGACCAGAGCATTGATGTGCTGGCAGCGGATTGGCTGCATGTTACCTCTGCGCAGTAGTTAAAGACAGAATTGCGTCTGCCGCTGTTGTTTGACTATTTATGCAAATAATAGGAATCTGGCGTAGATGGTATCAAAACCATGCTGTTTACCCCTAAAAGTAGGGATTTATGAGTAAGTTGAGATTTAGAGAAAAAACTCGGGGACAATCGATGGTAGAGTTCGTACTTGCTCTGCCGATTTTGCTTTTTGTTATTTTTGGAATTATTGAGTTTGCCCGCTTGACCTTTGCCTGGATGGCGGTCCAAAACTCCGCTCGCTTTGGTATCCGCTATGCAGTAACCGGTGAATTTGATGAGGTTTATTGTGTTGCTGCAGGCAATAACCTGGGAGCAGCTCATATCAATGCCGATGTTTTTGGCGGAGATCCCCAGGATTGCATCGTTCCTGATGGTTATACTGGCACAGATTCCAGCGAAAAAGAGCGGGATTTGATAGACCTGGCCCGATTGTTTTCCATCCAGGATGCAGCAGTTGGGGGAGGGTCCGGGTTATGGCTTGATCCTGCGGTGTCCGGAGATTACGAGCAGTATCTGGCAAATAATAATCCCGTTTTTATCGGCCAGACAGCTTCTGAAGGATATTTCCATACTACAATCTGCAGCAATCGAGGCAACCAGTTTGCGGTTGATTATAACAATCATGCTATTCCCCTCTGTGTAGACAATCTGAATGCCATCCTGATGGATGATGCCGGTGGTCCGGGTGATAGGGTTAAAGTTCATATTGAACATGAGCATCCATTTTTCTTACCCATATTAAGTAATGTTTGGCCCTCAGTTTCCATCAGCGCAGAGCGTGATGGCATCGTCGAAAAATTTCGCACCTCCCGCGTGGTTGGTGTGTCTGGTCCCATATTATCCGCCCCTACCTGGACTCAGACCCCAACTATCACAGATACACCCACCATCACTCCTACACCAACCGCAACCCCAACGACAACACCCACACTTACCCCAACTTTTACCGCAACACCGATCCCCGTTAATTGCGATTTGATCTATGTTGAAGACAGTTATTTGACCGACTATTACGGATATTATGCGCAATTGGTGGTCAAAGTCCGTAATGACAATCCAATTCCTGTTCAATTCTTAGAAGCGAATCAAATCTGGCAGAAGACTCCTTCTACTCGCATTGCCGCGTATTTTAAATTCAGCCCTAGTTACTGGCATTATGTAGGTGATGCTACACCGCCCACCACATGGGTTCCGAGCAGTCCTGTCACGTTAAATGCCGGGAGTAGTGCTGTCTATGATGCGCTCTTTACGCCAGTGGATCCTCTCTCGGGAATGACCTCCGTTGACCTATTGTTCAGCAATGGTTGTCATGTGGGTGTAACGGAGGACATGCCGACGCCCACGCCCACGCCTGTCCCGAATTGTGACCTTTACACTTTGAGTGACTTTACATTCAGCTCAGGCGGCATTGTATCAGTGAATGTAGTTAATGGAGATCTTTATGACGCTGGTCTGGATCGCATCCGGTTTGATTGGGATTACATCGAAGATTTTGGGGCGGTAAACGGTTTTCCGAATCTCAATACAGACTGGTTTTCATGGAATGGAATGGATGTCTGGGGATATAAGAATTATGGTTGGGGAGATGGGATGGGAGAGGATTTCAGTTCAAATACAGATACCAGCGTAGATTCCTCCTGGTCATGGGAGATTTTTGGTGATGCCGTATTTAGTTCCGGGAATTCTCATACTCTCAGGATTGATTTTGATGGGAACCCCTCAAATGGTGTACTTCCCTCCGTTATATCCAGTGATTTTGGATTGATCATTGATTTCGATAACGGCTGCCAAATTAGCAAGGGTGCGGTTCCGCGTGCCATCGTTACTTATACGCCTACCATTACCTTTACACCCACGCAGACATCTACACCGACCAATACGCCTACTATTACACCAACGCCCTCACCATCGCCCACATTTACCTCCACGTTGACGCCATCAATCACACCAACCCCATCGAATACGCCCACGCCGACAAAGACACCTACAGCCTCCAACACCCCGCCGCCGACCTTTACTCCGACGAATACAGCCGTACCAACTCATACCCCCTTGCCGACCAATACGGTCATTCCACCCACCATCAATACACCAATGCCCAGCAGCACACCGCTGCCGACCAGCACCAACACGCCGCTGCCGACATCAACCAAAACACCGGTCATGACCAATACGCCGACACAGATTCCGACCTGGACACCGGCTTGCGGTTATGACAATCCTAATTTTCCCTGCCAGCCCTCCTGGACACCCACTCCCTGAGCGAACGAAAGCTCCTGCAATACACATAGTGCCCTCAATCGAGGGCACTTTTTTGTTGAGAGGGGGGAATATTGGAAGTAGAACATGGTATCAAAACAATCCAAAATCGAGATAAGAACCTAATTTTTACCTAACCTAACAGGGGTGAAAGTATTTTTACCTGTCCAAACCACCGATAAACCCCTTGATGAAAGGAAAAAACACCCTGGCTAACAGTAATGATAGTTTCGGTGGGTTGACCAAAATTCGCGCAATGCTACACTGGAGATAGATACAAATCAAATAAAAGATATTTTTTCATTTTTCAAACAAGGAAAACATAATGACGAAACAAAAACAAACTCGAACTCGGATACTGGGATTGGTTTCGTTGTCTTTGATCATTGCGGCTGGAACCTACGGGTTTGCTTCAATGAACACCGCCATTCACAGCGCTGGGGTAATGGATGCGGGTTATGGGGTCAAATCCACTTATGATGTCTCCAGGGTCATTTATACCCTCAATATTGAAGATCCCAGCTCATTTACAGCTGTGGAGTTTGTAATCGAAGGGAAAGCGGATGCATTGGTCGCCGGCGTTTCAGCCACAAAGAACGGGCAGATAACCTGGGCAGATGATTGTGAGAAAAACGATTATAAATGGACCTGCACTTTTGATGAGAGTATTGATGTGCTGGCAGCAGACTGGCTGTATGTCTCATCGATCCAAGAGGAAAAATAGCCAGGACATAATCACCTAAAAGGTAGAGCCCAACAAAAGGGTACAGTTGATAAACACAGCGTGGATTGCAGTTGATCCACGCTGTGTGCATTCCTGGGAGAAGTAATTGAAATAGTTTAGTTGGATGAATCCAGGAACGAGGGAGAAAACATCCGGACATGCTGAACCAGAAAACAGCGGTATGGAGATCAATACCATTACGAAGAGCAAAATACCAAAAGCGACAGTAACTGGTACGCCCTCATCTATACCTTCAAATACACCCCTGCCATCTTACCTGACGCAGCTGACAAATACTATATCCTTCCCCCTGGTTATAAGTGTACCTCTGCAGCTAATACCCTGCCGCCGCCCACAGAGATACCCATTCCGACCTGGACGCCGGCCTGCCCATATGATGATCCGAGCTGGCACTGCCAGCCGACCTGGACACCTTCTCCGTAGATGGTGATATAGACTATGCCTGCTACCGTAATTGTACTGTGTCAGACCTTGATCATCAGCTGGTTTGAGTTTGAAAATCTAGGTGTGAATTCTGTGATTGAAATTGATGTCATCTTGGACAGTGATTTTCGCCTTACGCACCATAATCAATCTATCACCAATGATGTTTCATTGTCCTGGACCAGTATACCGGGTAATTTTTCAACAGCTCAATCTATCCATAACCCGCTCTCGACTGAGCGCTATTACGATCCCTTAAGCAATGTTAATGTCTACAGTACCGGGGATAGTGCCAGGATCAGGATTCCTGCGCTGCCGGATACCGGATTTGCTCCGGGTAAAGTAACTCCACTTCCAATTCAGTCTGATAATCAGACCTATGGTGACCTGAATGGGCTGCATGTGGAAATTCCCAAACTAGGTCTATCCGTGCCGCTGGTCAGCGTCCCGCAGTCTGAACAGGGTTGGGATCTAACCTGGTTATGGAACCAGGCTGGTTGGTTAGAAGGTACTGCCTATCCGTCCTGGTATGGCAATACCGTAATAACCGGACACGCTTATCTGTCAAATGGCCTTCCTGGTCCGTTTGTGGATCTGGGGACCTTGTCCTGGGGAGATGAGATTATTCTTTATGCCCAGGGGTTGAAATATACCTATCAGGTAAGAATTAGAGAGTTGGTCTCTGCTGATGACCTGAGTATTCTGGATCACAAGGACCAGGATTGGTTGACGCTCTTTACCTGCAAGGAGTACAGTGAGGTTCTGGATAAGTACCTATGGCGCCAGGTTGTCCAGGCAGTGTTAATTGATGTTGAGCAGCTTGATTAAACAGGATTAGAAACCCTTCACAAAAGGGGGCTGTCCCAAAAGTAATTGGCACAGCCCTTTGGTCTCATTGCGATCCATCCTTTTGTCATCCTGAACCCTTCGTATTTTCTCAGGACAAGCTACGTGAAGGATCCATACTGAGATCAGAATCAACTAATACTTTTATTTGTTACAATTGGTTTTGAGTATTTCTGCTTATAATGGATTCCTCGTTGCACTTAGAATGACAAATGTGTAGGGGGTTGACTTTTCAGACAGCCCCTTTGTTTTTGATAAATTTTCCAGGTTTTGGACAATTCTAGAGTAATAATGGTCACTAAACGGCGTTCAGGAGGCGTTTTAACGCTACAGGAGCGATAAAAAGGGTAAAACGCAGTAAGAATGTGTAAAACAAGATTTTATTTCATAGTATGGAGATTCTGAATCTCTGAAAAAATTTACTAATTTGAGGTAAGAAAGAAACCAGAAAACCTTTAAGATGTCCAGGTTTCCTTCAATACCCGGAGCCAATTCTTAAAACAGATTTGCTCCAGCTCTGAGGGTAAAAAACCATCCTCAATTAGAAGCTGAATAAGCCCAGGAAAACCGGATACATCACCCAATTCCGAAGGGATGAGAGTACCATCCAGATCGGATCCAAAAGCGACATGTTCCGGACCGATAAGGTCTGCTATATAACGTATATGATGGATAATAGCTAAGATCGGCGCATCTTTTTTAGGTTTGCTCTCACCGTCCAGGTCGTTGACTGAAAAGATCACTCCAACAACGCCATTTGTTTCGGCGACTGCCTTCAGCTGTTCATCAGTCAGGTTTCTGGATTTGGGGATTAAACCGTTGGCAGCGGTGTGGCTGGAAACCAGCGGAGCAGTGGAGAGGGAGGCTGTATCCCAAAATCCTTTTTCATTCAAGTGAGCCAGGTCAATGAGAATGCCCATCTTATTGCAGGCTTTTACTAGGTTTTTTCCTTCCTCTGTCAGCCCGGGCCCTGTATCGGGAGCCCCGGGGTATTGAAAAGGAACGCCAAAACCAAATTTATTCTGGCGGCTCCAGGTGATGCCTAGTGAACGCATCCCTTTTTCATAGAACATGGAAAGGTTTTCAAGGGAGGGCAGGATGGGTTCTGCACCTTCCAGGTGGAGCACAGCTGCCATAATTTCATTTTCCAGGCAATACTCCATATCTTGGCTGCTGGTAACAATTTTGAATTTTCCTCCAGAGTCACTTTCGATCTTATACAGCAAATCGATCATATCCAGAGCTGATTGATGAGCGTATTCATATTCGAGAGGGGGAGGGAACGAGACTGAATACCCATTGTTGGTAAAGATTGTCCGTTCTTCAGCTGTAGGTACTGAGGGAGGGTTGGATGTATAAACTGCAAAAAATCCTCCCATAAAACCAGCTCGACGGGCACGAGGAAAATCCAGCTGCCCTTCTCCCCGTTCAAGGAATGCCCGGGAGTTCAGGTGATCCCCGGTTTTGTTGATTTTATTTAGAATATCGTTATGTCCGTCAAAAAATTTCATTTTTTCTCCGAGGAGGATGGGGCTGTCCCAAAAGTAAGGCGAGTGGTGGGGAACAAGCTTATTTCGCTAAATTTTACCCTCAGGGTGGGGAAAAATCCTCATAATTGATCAAATATTCATCTCATAGTGGGGGGTCTTTTGAGAAATTTGGACTTTTCAGACAGCCCCATCCTAAATCTTAGTGGTTAAAACGCTTCTGACTCATCATCTGTTCGGTCAAATTCGATCAATTCCCCGGAGGTGGTAAACACAGTTCTTTCACAGATATTGGTTACCCGATCAGCTGCCCGTTCCAGGTTGTGAGCAACCCAGAGGTAGAAAGTTGCCCGGTCAATATTGTTCTGATCGTTGATCATCAAATCCAGCAGTTCCTGGTATACCTTGTTGTAGAGAATATCAATTTGATCGTCTTCTTTGGGGATGGACAAAGCAGTTTTCTCATCCAGTTCTACAAAAGCCCTTATTGCCCGACCCAGCATATCCGCAGTTAGCGCAGCCATTTTGGGGATATGAACCAATTTCCGGAGAGGCGTTTGATCTCCCAGGCGCATGGCAATGCGGGCGATCCCCTTTGCATAATCTCCTATGCGCTCTAGCTCCCCGGCGATGTCAAGGATTGAGGCAAGAATACGGAGGTCAATCGCCATTGGCTGTTGGGTTGCCACTGTGATCAAGGCGCTTGCTTCAAGTTCGTATCTTTTTTTATTGATGACCTGATCATTGTTATATATTTTTCGAGCTGATTCCAAATCACGCTGTTGGAGAGCATCAACTGAGCCCAGGATAGCTCGTTCTACAATTTTTCCCAGGTCAGTAATTACCCCAAAGTGGTCCTCGATTTTCCTGTCTAAAGTTTCTCTGATTTCTCTTGGCATAATAAACCTCTTTACCCTGTTTCCAGGTGTATAAACAAAGTGAGATGTAATAAATAAATTGATAGTATAACGTTATCCAAATCTGCCTTGAATATAATCTTGGGTTCGTTGATCTTGGGGATTGGTGAACATAGTATCTCCTGATGAAACCTCAATCAGATCCCCCTGCAGCAGGAAAGCCGCTAAATCTGCTGTCCTGGCTGCCTGTTGGACTGAATGGGGAACAAGAATAATTGTATAGTCCTGTTTCAGGCCCTGGAGAGATTCTTCAACTTTTCCGGTAGAGATGGGATCTAATCCAGAGGTCGGCTCATCGAGCAAAATTACCTCAGGTTCCAGGGCGAGAACCCGCGCCAGGCATAGACGCTGCTGTTGACCCCCGGATAGGTCAATTGCCGGATCATCCAGGCGATCCTTCACCTCATCCCAAAGAGCTGCTTGTTGTAAGCTGTTCTCTACTGAGCCTTTAATGCGTTCGCTGTCCTTCTCTCCGGCAACTTCTAGCCCGTAGGTCAGGTTTTTCCGGATGGAAAAAGGAAGGACAACCGGTCGGGCAAAGACCATCCCCACTTTACGTCTTAAAGCAATCACATCGGTTTTTGGACTCAGAATGTCTTCATCATCCAAATAGACTTTACCATTCTGTTGGATTACATCAGCTAAATCATTTAATCGATTGAGAACCCTCAGTAAACTGGATTTTCCTCCCCCGGCAGGTCCGAAAATGACTGTGATTTGATTGGCGGGGATGTCCAGAGAGATATTTCGTAATGACTCAGTTCCGTCAGAATATTGAAGGGAAAAATTTTGGATCGATATTTTTTTCATATTTCCGCAGTTACCACTGCCGTCGGGCTCGTGCCCTAGACCGTATTGTAGTGGCAATTATGTTCATACTGAGTACAAACACCAGAAGAACCAGGGCAGTCCCGTATTGAATTTTTATGGGCATACCTGGAACTTGAGTTGAGATCACAAAAAGATGGTAGGGAAGTGCCATGGTTGCGTCTAAGGGAGAGGATGGCAGGCGGGGAAGGAAAAAGGCAGCAACAGTAAAAAGGATAGGTGCGGTTTCACCAGCTGCCCGTTCTAGCCCCAGTATGACACCGGTTAATATCCCGGGTAGAGCCTGGGGCAGGATTATTTTTTGGATCGTCTGCCATTTTGTTGCACCAACAGAGATGCTTACAGTGCGGAATGCCTGAGGGACTGATTTTAAAGCCTCTTCTGTAGTGCTGATAATAACTGGCAAAGTCATGATGGAAAGTGTGAGAGATCCAGCTAATATACTTGTTCCAAATTGCAGGAAAAGGACAAACAATCCCAATCCAAACAAGCCGTATACAACCGATGGGATCCCCGCCAGGTTGATGATAGCAATCCGAATTAATTGAGTTGCTTTGTTATCGGGAGCATATTCTGAAAGGTAAATAGCTGCTCCTATTCCTATGGGAACCGCGAAAGCAGCTGTCCCCAGAGTTAAGTAAAATGTGCCTACAATTGCTGGCCAAATGCCTCCTTCCCGCATACCACCTTGGGGAAATCCAGTAATAAAGCTCCAATTAATAGCTGGTGCGCCCAAAACAAGAATATATATCACAACGCCGGCAATGGGAATGATTGTCAAAAAGGACATAATTGTAAGCAGGCTGAAACCAATCCGCTGCTGTCTGTACCTGAGGCGAGAAGAAGATTTCATAGGTTAGGAGAGAATCCGTTCCTGCCGTTTTTTTTGACGAAACACTACTGCTGAAGCTGTGATATTTACTACCAGTGAGATCAGGAACAGAACAATACCAATGAGGAATAATACATGATAATGTACGCTGCCGCTTGCAACTTCACCCATCTCAGCAGCTATTGTTGCTGTCATTGTCCTGACTGGTGAGAATAGATTACTGATTCCCTTCGGAAAGATAGGGGCGTTACCGGTTACCATCATAACTGTCATGGTTTCCCCTATAGCCCGGCCAACCCCCAGCATAATGGCGGTAAGAACACCGGAACGGGCGGCAGGTAAGGTAACTCTCCAAATTGTCTGCCATTCTGTAGCGCCGATAGCGAGCGAAGCATCCCGGAATGATTTGGGGACAGCATCAAGGGCATCTTCGGCAACAGAAACAACAGTGGGTATGGCGATACCTCCCAGCAGGATTGATCCGGTAAGTGCTGTTAGTCCGGTGGGAAGTTCCAGTAATTTCCGCAGAAATGGAGATAAGATCAGCATGCCTAAAAAACCCAATACAACAGAGGGAAGTCCACCGAGAATTTCAATGAAGGGTTTCATCAATTCCCGGATCCAACGTGGTGCGATTTCAGATAAATAAACCGCTGTGCCTATTCCGAATGGAACGGCGATTAAAATTGCTCCCAGAGTGATAATGAGGGATCCTCCAATTAACGGCAGAATGCCAAAATAATCCTCTATCGGGTACCAGCGGGAAGAAAACAAGGTTGTCAGGTTTACTTTGTGGATAGCAGGCAGACCTTCCAGGAGCAAGAAGATGAATATCATCCCTACAAATACAATCGCCGAGTACCCTGTACTCTTGATAAATAAGGTGATTAATGATTCACGCCTTGATTTTCTTTTATCCATATTTATAGCAAGCCACCCACTTTGCTTCTCGTTTTTAATTTTTCTTAGCCAACTAATCTGAGATCGGCACAAAACCGAGTTCGGTGACAATTCTTTGAGCTTGCTCTGAGAATATCCAATCCAGATAATCTGCGATAGCGCCTGTAGGCGTACCATTGGTATACATGTATAAATCCCTGGCGATCGGATATTTTCCATTGTTGACTGTTGCTGAAGAAGGCAGGATATATTCCACCCTATCTAGTGCGGAAATCCCGATGACTTTCATCTCGTCTGTTACGTAGCCGAGTCCATCGTAGCCGATTGCGTTTGGATTTTGCCTGATTTCAGCTCCGATGCCTTCAGAGGAAGGCAGGAGTAATGTGTCAGGGGAAAACAACGTTTTGTTATTCTTTTCGCCTAACCTGATTACTTGTTCTAAAAAATAAACATGGGTTCCGGAATTTGTTTCTCGTGATAGTCGGACGACAGGTCGATTTTCTCCGCCAAGCTCCTGCCAGTTATTAATTTTTCCGCTGTAGATGTCTGAGAGCTGCTGTAAAGTTAAGTCGTTAACCGGATTCTCCAAGTTAACAATAATGGCAATGGCATCTCTGGCAATAACAAATTCCACTGGATCTGATCCGTTGGCAATGGCGTTTTCTTTCTCTTCGATTTTCATTCGTCGTGAGGCGTTGGCAATGTCTACTGTCCCGTTGATAAGAGAGGCAATCCCGGTGCCTGAACCCCCTCCCGTGACCGAGAGTCTCACGTCGGGATTTATTTTTTGGTATTCTTCCGCCCAGGCAAGGGCTAGATTCACGATGGTGTCCGATCCCTTATTTTCTATGGTCGTGAATTGATCAGGCGGATTCTTTGAGGACGCTGAAAGAGGACCACAACCGGGCATTAATGAAATGAGAATTGATAAAATAAGGAGGATAACAACGGAAGTCTTCATCCTTCCGATTATATTCTGAAAGGTGGGTGGTAACAAGTGACTGCGCCCTCTAAGGGAAACTTCAAATTGGAATTGATACGACTGCTTGTTTTGGTAAACCATATTTTGATTGTAGGTGGACAAGTGGAGCCTATTTCATGTTAGATAAAAATTGGTTTCGATTTGGCAAATAGACTATAATTTTCGTTATGGTTGCCCAGAGCAATACCTTCACTATCAGGGATCTTAATTTTTATTATGGGGCTTTCCGAGCCTTGAGTGAAATAAACATGGATATAGATCCCTGTCAGGTAACTGCACTCATTGGTCCTTCAGGCTGCGGCAAATCAACTTTCTTGCGCTGTTTAAATCGTATGAACGACACAATTTCTGGCACACGACTTGAGGGGCAGGTAATTTTGGAAGGACAAGATATCTATGCCGAGGAAATGGACCTGGCTCAACTCCGGCAAAAAGTAGGGATGGTATTTCAAAAACCAAACCCTTTCCCCAAATCTGTATTTGACAATGTTGCTTATGGACCTCGAGTGCTGGGGTATTCAAGAAAAAAAAGAGACCTGACGGATATTGTGGAAAAAAGTTTAAAGAGAGCTGCCCTGTGGGAGACCGTAAAAGACCGCTTAAATGAGGATGCCTTTAGTTTATCTTTAGGGCAGCAGCAGCGACTTTGTATTGCAAGAGTCCTGGCAGTAGAAGCAGAAGTGATATTGATGGATGAACCCTGCTCAGCGCTGGATCCTATCGATACCCGGAAAGTAGAAGATTTAATTCGGGAGTTACGAGAACAATACACAATTGTGATCGTCACTCATAATATGCAGCAGGCAGCCCGCGTGTCAGATCAAACAGGATTATTTTGGCTAGGTGAATTAATTGAGTTTAATCCTACAGAAAAATTATTTACCAACCCTGACCATGAGTTAACTGAAGCTTATATTACTGGCCGGATGGGGTAAGGATTTAGTTATTCTTCTTACCCAATCCAATTGGAAAATTTTCAGAAATATTAAAAACAAAAACCCCCGGGCAGAAATATCTCCGAGGATTTTGAGATTTTAAGCTGGATGTACTTAGATAATTTAGGGCAGGGGGGAAAAGCTGTTAATAGCAGACTCATATAATGGCAGGTTCTGATCAAATAATACTGATGGAGCAGCAAAGATTACATTCCAGGCAATTTGATCTCCCAGAATGACATAAATGACCTGCTTTCCAGGACCCAATTCTTCGTCCTCAACATCCAGGATAACCCGTTCCATTGGATAGGGAGCATCGGTCAGGATCTCTCTTGTGACCAGCTGGAATCCCGCTTCGCTGTCCGTGAGTGCCTGGTTGATTAGATCTTCTGTAGTAGTTTCTGGGCCCCGATCAACATTAACAAGAATAATCGCTGATTGGCTGGTTTCTTCTACTGCGATGATGAAATCAAGGGGGGGAACTTCCAGGTCAGACATTTCTTTTGTAACCTGCGGAGTGGCGCCCAATTCTTCTCCCAGTTCCTGGGCAAATTCAGTAAAACCCTCAGCGAAAGCTTCAACAAAGGTGAACATCATTTCGACGAATGCATCAGCAAAATCCATCACTTCGTAGGAAGGGGGAATGGACATGGATGCTGTATTTCCTTCAACCCTGGTCCAGCCAGAAATATCCAGTGTGTCAAGGGGATAATCGACGGCAGCGGGGGTCATCACAGCCCCGATATTATAGGCATTCGGATCAGGGGTTGCTGTAGGTGGGGGAGATGTTGGACTGGGTGTGAAAGTAAATGTTGGTTCCAGGGACGGTGCAGTTGTCCAGGTTGCGGGAAGTTCTAACATCGCGGTAGCTATAATGGTCGAGGGAGTGGGGGAAGACTCAAGAGGAGGTGGAGGAGCTGAACTGGGTACCATCCCACAGGCTGTATTGAGGAGGATCAATAGAGAAAGTAAAAAAATGATGATTGATCTGGACATATTTCTCCTGGAAATGGATATTGGGAAATCTTATATCTGGATAATTTCTTTGAATAAATGCGGCTTTTCAGAAGAACATGCCTATCATATCACTCTCAGAGGGTTTAATCAGACTTTATCCGTGAAAACGAAGAAGGAAATTTGTTGGTCGTACTGTCCAAAAAACCAGCAGGAAAGCTCAACCTGCTGGTTTTTAGGGATGGGATAATTAGCGGAACCTGATCGAACCGGATCCCTGGTCAATTTCCATCTCTATGGTGTAGGCTGCCGAGTTGTAATTTTTGGTTTCCCAAAGGCCATCACTATCACGTTCGCCGCTGACCAATTCGAAGCGGCCTCCGGGGTTGAAAGAACCGCTTCCGGAATCTATCTTTACCCGGATTCCAGTATCTTCAGGGATGGTAATCCGGAGGCTGCCTGATCCGCTGTCGATTTTCACTGGATAGGATTGTCCTTCCGGCAGTGCCAGGTTAATTGAACCGGACCCGCTGTCAAGAAAGAGCTCTTCCAGCATAAGACCGCTGAGGTCAAAATCACAGCTTCCTGATCCTGAATCCAGGGTGAGATCAAGAGGAATTTCCGGGGTAAGGGAGATATCCCATTTTGCATCAGGACTGTTTTGAAATGGAATGATCACCCAATTTTCAGTTAACCGGGTATCCAGGAGGATATCTGCTTCAGACCCCCGGGATTGAACATCAAAGATCAGTTCTCCCTGGTAAGTGAGTTCGCCTTCAATCAGGTTTTCTGATTTTTCCAGCGCCCCAAGGGTTCCCGGCTGGCTGGTCCAGTCGATCAGGATGGAAGCAGATTCGTAGTCCTCCAGCGCTTGTTCTACATGGCTGGTTTGCCAGGGAGTCTCTTTAAGGTAGCCGGTTAATAATGGCAGTTGTTCAGCGAAGAATACAGTTCCCGCAGCTGCCCCAATCAGAGCCAGGATAAGAAAAGCACTGATCACAGAACCGACGGCTGATCGCTGGCCGATTAAGATATCAATGCCAACGGCAACTAAAATCATAGGCCAGAAGCGCCAGAGAAGATTCCAGGTAGTCCAGGGCACAATACCCAGGTTGCTTAACAGCAGCAGGGTGCCGATTGAAATGAGGATGATGGGCCAGAAGAAGGAACGAGGGTGTCTCCTGGGTACAGGTTGTGGATTGGGCAGATTATTTTCTTCCATTTGTTTCTCCTTAGGATGAATCAAAGTTCCGCTTATTGCACTGTTAAATATATACGAGAGAGATCGGAAAAGGTTGCAGGCTAGTAAAAAAGTTGGATGATTTACTGGAAATAAAAGAGAGCTGTGCGGTTGCACAGCTCTCTTTTATATGGTTCATTGCTAGTGCTTTAATCAGTAGATAAAGGTAAGAATGAATTGACAAAATCAAGCACATTCTGCCTGTCCATTCGGAATACTCCGCCTGTGCCTGCGCAGTTGCCGTTTAATCCAAAGGAAGTTACTCCTGCAACAATGTTGGTATCACCGAGGAAGTTAGGTCCGCCGGAATCACCGAAGCAGGTGCCGCCGGTGGAGTGATTGTTGGAAAGCAGTATTTTTTCTATATTTCTTTCAAATTTCACTCTTTCTTTCACGCAAAGTATCTCGCAGCAATCATGATTTCAAATTTGAAACAAGAGTGTATTTTGTTAAACTTAGGTGAACTATAATTCTTCCACTTCTTTTATCCCCTTGAGGAAATTAATATGGAATCCAAAGCTGGCGCACGAATCAGTATAATCCAATAGACCTCCGAGGTCGATCCGACCTCGGAGGTCTATTGTAAATACTGCGGAAAGTGGAGGATCCATTCCAAATAGAGAGAATATATTGTTTTGGATATTATGTGAATTAAAGGATCCCGCGATGGCTGAACCACCGCAGACTATCCCGGACGGTTTCTTCTAGGAAGCGGGATTGCAAGTTTAACTCTCTTTCTGCCTTGGCCGTGTTGTACCCCTGCCAGTGTCTGTAAGCCCTGAGGTGATATGGGGCGAAGGGTATGAAGGGCAGGAAGTCAGATAGCTGGATATAAAATCCAAGTACCCAGGAAGGGATAGTAAAGCGGGGAGGTTGGGTACCAGCTATGTCTGCTATGATAGCAGCTGCTTCAGAGATGGAATAATTCGCTCCTCCCAGGATATACCGCTCACCTGATTTTCCGATCCGGGCCGCATTGATGTGTGCAGCGGCTGCATCCCGAACATCAATGATGTTTATCGTGCCGGGGGGAATCGCTTTGGCTTTTCCCTTGGCGATCATCAGTAGAATCTCACCTGTGCTGTGATGGACATCTCCCGGACCGAAGACGGGTGTAGGATTGAGCACCACAATGTCATAACCGACTCTGGCTGCTTCAAGAGCAATGTTTTCCATGACACTCTTTGATTCGTAGTACCCATTATCGGGAAGAGAGCCGGATTTATAGAAGTCACCTTCATCTGCCAACCGGGTTTCGTTTTCTGGAGGAAGCCCGATGGTGGACAAAGTACTGGTGTAGATTAACCGTTTTACACCGGCTTCTCTGGTCGCCCGGACCACATTTTTCATTTGTTCAGCTGCAAAACTTATTTGCTGGGAGATTTTTCGGGGGTCATAATCAGTGGGATAATAGCCTGCTGCATGAAAGACATAGTCCATACCGGACATGGCCGCCTTGAGGGAAGAAAAGTCATCAAGATCACCTTCCATCCAGGTGATATCCTGGTTTTGGAGATGTCCTGCTGCTGATGAATTTCTTCGGAAGCCGTAGACTTTCCAACCGACATCTCGTGCTTTTTTTGCTATATGGCCCCCTATGAACCCGGCAGCACCCAGCACAAGGACATTAATCATGACTCAGGTCCCTTTTTCACGCTTGTAGGGACTGGTTTGAATGAGGTTTTTTTCATCCTCATATTCTATGATTTCCAGGGCTTCATCCACAGATAACCAGCGGATTTCATCAACTTCGCCGTTCATCTTCTCGGGGGCTAAGCCCTTTATTTTCATGTGCCAGAAGAGGACTACTTTGGGTTTTCCATTCAGAACATAGGAGATGCTCCCGGCGTACTTCTGGATTTTACCGATGCACCCGGTTTCTTCGAGGACTTCCCTGAGAGCAGCTTTTTTCCAGCCTTCACCCGGTTCCAGTTTTCCCTTGGGAAGGGACCAATCGTCGTGTTTGTGACGATGAACAACTGCGAGTTTTTTTTGTTTATTCTCTTCTTTCCAGAGGATTCCCCCTGCAGCTTGAATAACCGATGTTTTTCCCTTCGCCAAGTGATTTCTCCAATGTCAATGATAAATATAAAGCACTTATATTTTAACACAGGAATCTGGGCCTTTGATTGAACAGTCCGATAAGAATCTGAAATTAATTTGTTGATTAGACAGATGAAAACCGAATGGTTACATCCAAGGCTGATAAATTTCTTGATCTCTCGTTCTTCCTTAGGGGAATAGTAGCGGAGTACAGGAGTGATGGCGATCTGGTGGCCGTTCCTAGAACACCACTCTAGGATAAGAAGTAACTCTCCTAATCCTTGCTGCATTGCCAGTCCTCCCTTGATACCAAACCGGTAGGTGAGCAGATAGGGATTTTCTTTCTCCAAATAGAGGAGAATTGATTGGAGAGCTTGAATCAGTTCTGACACAGGCGGTTTTTCCTTCAGATTCTGGATGGAACGAACTGGAAGTTCCAGGTTTGATTTAAATATATCTAGAATTGCCGGTCGGTGCAGAAATTTTGCCAGCGAAGAAGCTTGCTGAAATCGGAGTTCCCCGGGTAATTCCAAGGCTTTACCTATTTTATCTTCGAGATAAATCTCCATCTCAAACGATTCATCAATGATTTCTGATTTAGAGGTATCATCTTCAGTGGGTACCAATGTATAGACTGCATCCATTACCTGTGCGGCGTATTCTTGAAAAAAGATTTTTTTTGGCACACCTTGAGGAAGCTTGGCAGGGGGCAGGACCTGTCCAACTTTCATTTTTAAGTGCGGTCGCTTTAACTTTAATCCGGCATTAAGCGCCCCTGTTGTATTATTAAAGCCTATCGGGAGTATTGGCGCACCTGAACGGTAGCTCAGCCAGGAAATTCCAGACAGCGGTTTTTGTTTGCCTTCTTCCCAGATACCTCCTTCTGGGAAAAGACCAACAATTCCATCTTGCTCGAGAACATCCAGAGCTTTAGTTAAAGCTGCCCGGTCATAGGATCCACGGTGAAGCGGAATTGAGCCGTAAAGATTACTAATTGTCTCTGTGATTTTTTCAACTGGTGTATCTGCGGCGCTCAGCATTTCAATCTGTCTGGGGGAATAACCATTAAGCAGAATTACTTCCATAGCTCCTGTGTGGTTACCGACAACCAGCAGGGGACCCTTTTTTGGGAAATTTTCTCTTCCGCTGACTTCAATCCGGAAGAGTATCAGGAGCAGAAATCTGAAAATTGCGCGGATGCAAAAACGAGCTATTCTTTTTCGTGGATAAGGGAGAGAATACGAAGGATTGTCCATACAAGAATCCTGTTTTAAAGAGTTATATTTCATTCCAATCAAAATAAGAACAGAGGGATTTTTTAATTGGGGCACTATAATTTTACACTAATTGAAGAGGGGAGATAGATAAAATCTTATCTGGGTTGAGAGGTAGACAACAGTCGTCCTGCTTCCTGATCTATTAACCAGGTAAGGTTACCGTTGGAGGGTTTAATCAGTTGGGATGGATACTGTTCAGGTAGATAGGTTCCTTCCAGCACATTTAAGAGAGTTTCAGCTTTGGATTGGCCGGTTACCAGGATGATTACCTGTTCAGCGGCATTAATCAATCCTGGAGTGAAAGTAATTCGCCAGCTGGAATGTTGAGGTACATGATTGGCTGCGACCCATTTATTTTGCTGGGGATTTGTGACGGCTTTTGTGCCGGGGAATAAAGAAGCGGTGTGCCCGTCTGTGCCCATGCCCAGTAAAATCAGATTAAACCGGGCAGGGGTTTCATTAAATCCAGCCTGGATTTCCTGCTGGTAAGTTTGGGCGGCAGTTATCGGATCCAGTTCTCCCAGGATCCGGTGTATGTTTTCCGGCGGAATAAGGCGCGGTTTAAGGAGAGAATGATAGGCCTGCCGGAAGTTGCTGTCTTGATGATCGGGCGGCACAGGTCGTTCATCACTCCAGTAGAAATGGATTTGGTTCCAGGCAAGGTAATCTGCTGAAGAATCCTGGGCAAGGAATTCATATAACGGCGTTGGTGTACTGCCTCCGGAAAGCGCAGTAGAAAAAACCCCAAACTGGTTAATTGCATCCGTAGCAGTTGAGACAAACAGACTAGCTGTTTTAGAAATCACTTCCTCAACTGTTGGATAGATTTGAATTTTTTTCATAAGGTAGAGATTATTAGAGCTGCTGGGGTTACGGGTAAGTATAACTTATAGGAACTCAACGGCAATGCTTTGAAAATTGTTCCTTATTAATGCTGTGATATACTTGCTCAAGATGAGTAACCTAATCGCGTTGAAAGTGTTATGAGTAGTAATCCAGGTTCTGATTTAGAGTTTAAATCTGAAAGCGATCTGATTGAAATGGCATCTGATGGTGATGCTGAAGCATTTGGCGCTTTATACGAAAAGTATATTGAGCAGATTTACAACTATATCTATTTTCGGACCAGCAACGGCAAAGATGCAGAAGACATTTGCTCCCGGGTTTTCTTACGAGCCTTAAATCATATCGAGAGGTATGAAGACCGTGGATATCCGTTTTCAGCCTGGCTGTATCGAATTGCTCATAACCTGGTTGTAAACTGGTACAGGGACAGTGAACGATCCGATGAAATTTCCCTGCTCGATCAGTATCCTCCACCTACAATGGATGGATCAGTGGAAGAGAAGATCGAAAAGATGGATGAAACCGACGCGCTGCTGGTGATCATCCACGATTTACCAGAAGACCGGAAGGAGTTGTTGATCTTGAAACATGTGGAAGGATTAACGAATTTCGAAATTTGTGAGATAATGGATCGCACAGAAGGAGCTATCAAAGCTCTCTATCACCGAACGTTAGAGTCACTCCGGGATGATTACAAGCTCTGAGTAAAAGGAAAAAATGCTGAGAATTGTGATGGACAGCGCCGGTGATTTACCGGTTGAATGGATAAAAGAATACCAGATAGATATCATCCCGGTCAATGTTCACATGGATGACAGAGTTTTCCTTGAAGATGTAGATTTAAGCATTGATCAATTTTACAGCTGGGTAAATAAAACTGGTAAGATACCGAAAACATCCCAGCCGTCACCTTTCAAAGTGATGGAACTTTACCGGAAAATTGCGCAACCCGGGGATGTGATTTTGTCTATTCATCTGACCAGTAAATTGTCCGGTACGTATGAGTCAGCAGTCATTGCCGCACAGGAATTAAAGAATGAACCTTACCAGATAATCCCCTTTGACACCCTGGCAGGTACAGGAATTCAGGGATATATGTGCCGGGAAGCCAGGGAGATGGACCGGCAAGGAATCGGGATTGAACAAATCATCAAACGCCTGGAGCAGATTAGAGATCATACAGAGGTAATTTTCACCCTGGATTCGCTGGAATTTGCCCAGAAAAGCGGCCGGGTTAAGATGCTGGAGTCCGTCCTGGCGTCTGTTCTGAAAATAAAACCTATCATC